>JANYLN010000121.1 GCA_025357795.1 Planctomycetota bacterium | reverse complement strand
GCAGGCTTCGGAAAGGACTTTGCCCGTGGTCTCAGCCACGATTGGAAGTATGGGTCCAGGCCGAAGTGTTCGTACAATTCGTAACGATCCCGCACGGGCAGGCCTTCGCTACACCAGCGATCGAGGGTCTTGTCCCACCAGCTGGCCCAAATGACCCGGTGGCGTGCGTGCGGCAGTTGGCGGCCGAGACGCTGCAGGTTCTGCATTCGACCGCGACGCAACCGAGCAAGGCGCCCGTCGGCGACAGCCGGTAGTCCGACAATCACTGTTTCTGTGCGGCTTCGGGTTTGCAGGCGCGGATTGCGGCGATCAGGTCCTCGGGCGCCGAGGATTTGGCCAGATAGGTGACGGCCCCGGCGAGGCGCATCCGCTCGGCGATCTCGCCCTCGCCGTGCATGGATAGGCCGATCACCTTGACCTTGGGCAGTTGGCTGATGACCCGGCGAGTCGCTTCGACGCCGTCCAGCCGCGGCATCGACACGTCCATGACGATCACGTCCGGCTGCATACGCATCGCCAGGTCGACCGCCATCTGGCCGTCGCTGGCCTGCCCGATCACCTGGATGCCGGGTTGGGTCTGCAGCAGTCGGGCCAAACCGTTGCGGACCACGTCATGGTCGTCGGCCAGCAGCACGCGGACCGCCTTGCCTCGCGATCCGCGGCGCCGGAAGACCTCGACGCGACGGCCGGCGGCCTCGGCGGATTCGACGGCGGGCGGGACGGCCTCTTGCACGAGCAGCCCGGCCCCCGGCTGCATCGGGGCCAGCACCGTCACGCGGGTGCCCTGGCCGGGGGCGCTTTCAATGTCCATTCGCCCGCCCAGCAGGCTGAGCCGCTCCTGCAGGCTGAACAAGCCGAAGCCGCTGGCCGGGTCCTGGCTGCGGCCGATCTGGCTGGGATCGAAGCCCACGCCCGTATCGGCCACAACGATCCGGACGAAGCCGTCGTCGGTGGCGTGCATTTCCACGATCGCCCCCTTGACGCTGGCGTGCTTGACGACGTTGAGCAGCAGCTCGCGGACCGCCTGGAACAGCAGGCTGCGGATCTCCTCGCTCTGGGGGTTGGCCTGCTCGTCAGCCCGAACTTCGGTGGCCAGGGAGTGCTTCTCGGCCATCCAGCGGGACAGCCAGTGCAGCGCCGCCCCCAGGCTGCCCTGCGCCAGGATCGGCGGGCTGAGTTCGACGGTCAGACTGCGCGAGGCGGTGATCGAGTCGTTCAGCAGATCGTCGACCTGCCGCAGCGACTGGCGGAGCTGGTCGTCATGGGCCTGCCCGCGCAACATGCTGACGCTGAACTTGGCTCCCACCAGCAGTTGCTGCAGGTGGTCGTGCAGGATTTGCGCCAGCCGGCGGCGCTCGTGTTCCTCCACGCGGCTGAGTTCCCCAGCGAGTCTCTGCAACTGGGCGGCCCGGTGTTCGGCGACGGCGGTCCGCTCGGCGACGCGGTGCTCGAGCGTCTCGTTCAGGTCGCGCAGCTGCTGCTCCATCCGCTTGCGGTGGGTCATATCGCGCCAGACCGCGGCGAAGCCGTCGTCCAACCGGGTGACGCGCAGGTCGTATACTCGCCGCAGATCGGGCGACCCCTGGCCGTACAGCTCGGTGTACTGCGAACTCTCTCGCACCAGCGGTACGCCGGAATCGACGACCCGGCGGCACTCCTCCAGCAGTCCGCTCTCGGCGATTTGGGGCCAGAGTGCCCGCAGCCGCTGGCCGATCTGCTGGTCACGGGACATGCGGTTCAGCAGGCAGCCGGCCTCGTTGATGTACTCGATGCGGAAGTCGACGATCTGCCCGGCCGGGTCGCGGATCGCCGAGCAGATGACAAAGCCATCCAGCATGCTCTCGACGCTGGTGCGGAAGCGTTCCTCGCTGGCCCGCAGGGCCTCCTCGGCGCGCTTGTGCTCGGTGATATCCAGGGTCGTGCCGATGATGCGGGCGGCCCGACCCTGCGAATCGTAATAGACTCGCCAGCGGGTCGTTAGCCAGCGTTGCTGCTTGTCCTCGATGCCGATGGTTCGCAGTTCGTCGACGCACTCCCGCGAGCGGGTCGGCTCTCCCTGCATTGCCTGCTGGACCGTCTGGTGGATGCGGTTGCGGTCGTCCGGGTGCAGGCCGGCCAGGAACACGTCGTAGTCTACGTGCGCCTCGGGCGGCAGCCCGAAGTGCCGCTTGGCCCGATCCGACCAGACCAGCCGGCCCTCCTGCGGGAAGTAATCGAAGGTCGCCAGGTTTCCCACCTCGACCGTCAGACGCAGCCGGGCCTCGCTACCGCGCAGGGCGTCTTCCGCCTGCTTGCGATCGGTGGTGTCCCGGCCATAGATCGTCAGGCCCTCGGGCGTGGGATAGAGGTTGATCTCATACTGCCGACCCGGGAAGTCATCCACCTGGAAGCGCATGGTCGTCCGTTTGGCCATCGCTTCGCGGCAGTTGCGCTCGATGTCGCCGCCGCGTAGGGCGGGGAGCTTCTCCCAGACGTCCTGGCCGAGCAGATCTTCGGGTCGCAGGCCCGCCATCGCTGCCACGTGACGGTTGACGTAGGTGAACCGCCACTGGTGATCGATCGCCACGAAGATGTCGCGGATGCTCTCGAAGATGTCCATGACCCGCTGGTGCAGTTGGCGGACCTGCTCGGCGGCGCGGGCCTGTGCGGTCACGTCGTGGGCAATCGCGATGGCGGCGAAGATCTGACCGTCCTCGCCTCGCAGCGGCAGGGCACTGACACTGATCGTGCCGCATGAGTCGTCGGGCCGCAGGATGGCGATCCGCTCATCGGTGGCCATCTTGCCGTCCAGCACCGCGCGGGCCAGCGGCCAGTCCCGCTGTTGATAGGGTTGGCCGTCGGCGTGAAAGCCCGTCCAGGCCGTGCATTCCTGTACCGGCGTGCCCAGGGGTACCGTCACGCGCAGCATCTGCTCCATCTCTGGGTTGGCCAGTATGATCCGGCCCGAAGGAGCTTCCGCCACGAGCACCCCGGCGGGTATCTGCTTCAGCAGAGTCTTGAGGGAGGCGGGGTCGAGCGGGGGGGCACTGCCCTGACCCAGCAACTGCTCGACCTGCTGGTGAAGGCGCAGGTTCTCCTGGCTCAATTGTTCGTGGCGATCTTGAGCCTGCTCGAGTTCGTTGATCCGAGCCTTGGCTTGCGCTAATTGGGCGGCCAGGTCCTGTGCGACGCGTACGTCCTTTGTCATTACGAACCCTTACCGGCCGAGGCAACTCTCACGCTTTGTATCGGCCTCACGACACTCGTCCAAAGCCAACCCTGCAGCACGTCGGTCCGTTTGCACGACGCTTCCCCTCGGCGGAGCAGGCCTGGGGCCGTGTGCCGACGCATGCGGCGCAATCGGTAGCGGTACCGCGTGGTCCATCGACGCAGATGGCGGATCTATTGCGCCCAGGCGTTGACTGCACTCAAAGAGTATCCGCATGGGATGGCGACTTCCACCGCTGACCGACAGACAGGACCCCCCGGGCTTTGGCGGCACGGACGGATCTGTCTCATCTATGCGTCGGCGATCCGCGCCCGTTCAGCCGACCAGGCCGCTGCGGCAAGTGCGGCAGGAGGATACGGCAGGATCGTCGCTGCTAGGATTGGCAAGGATACTGAGAACCAGTCTCGTCTGCAGGGGCGAGTGGCCTGGGATGCGTAACCTACGCGGATTGGCCGCGCAGCACGATCGTCGGGCCGTTGGCTATTGCATTGTTCGCGGTTTTCCTGTAATGAAAAACCACTCTGCGGCGACCCAGGTATTTCGCCGCCAGGACCTTGGGATGCCGCACCGTCAGGAGAGCATGCGGCGCCGGGTTGTCCGGCACAACAAACATGTATATTGGTTGGATCAGGCGGCCTCGAGGCTTCGGGGTGCAGCTGGGCCCGATACTCGGGCAGCAGGTTTCTTATGACCCTGTGGGACTGACCTTCCACAGGGTTTTTGCATAGCCAGTGCGTGCCGGGCCCGGCCGCGCGAGGGTCAGCCGGATGGCTTATGACCCGCATCAAGCTGGCCCTGCTTTCGAAGGTGGCAAGTGGATCTGCAACGACAGAAAAACGCAGTCGCGACCCTTTCCGTCGCTTCCAACAGCCTGTTGGTGGTCGCCAAGCTGATCATCGGCCTGCTGATCGGCTCCGTCTCAGTGATGTCCGAGGCGATCCATTCTGGCGTGGATCTCATCGCCGCTCTGATCGCGCTGCTTGCCGTGCGCAGCTCCGGCAAGCCCGCTGACCGGGAACACCCCTTCGGCCATGGCAAGATCGAGAACATCAGCGGTGCGATCGAGGCTCTGCTGATCTTCCTGGCGGCCGGCTGGATCATTTACGAGGCCATTCGCAAGATGTTCCGTCCCGAGCCGCTCGAGCAGGTCGGCTGGGGCTGGGGCGTGGCGGTGATGTTCCTCTCGGCTGGTCTCAACATGATCGTTTCGCACATGCTTTTTAAAGTGGCCCGCAAGACCGAATCGATCGCCCTGGAGGCCGACGCCTGGCACCTGCGGACCGACGTTTGGACCAGTGCCGGCGTCATGTTCGGCTTGGGCTTGATCTGGGTCGGCGAGATAATCTTCCCGGCCCGGCACTTCCGCTGGATCGACCCGGTCTCCGCCATCGGCGTGGCGCTGCTGATCATCAAGGCTGCCTGGGACCTGACCGTGCAGTCCAGTCGGGACCTGATCGACGCGAACATCCCCGCCGGCGAAGAGCAGTGGATCCGCCAGTACCTGCACGATCTCCAGACCGACAGAAACAAGCCCGACATATTCGGCTATCACAAGCTGCGGACCCGCAGGAGCGGCAACATCCGCTTCGTGGAGTTTCACCTGTTCGTCAGTCCGAACCTGTCGGTGGACGAGGGGCATCGCATCACGTGGATGGTCAAGGCCGACATTCACCAGCGGCTGCCCGGCTCGGACGTGCTGATCCACATCGAGCCGTACGACCCCAGCCGCGATTCCGAGCGCCGCGGCTCCAATGGCCGCGGCACGTCGAAGGAGTAAGGCAGGGGCGTTACCGGTCGAGCCGCGGGGTCGACAGCCCACTGGATCGTAGTGCCCGAATCGGCGCCGCGTCCTTGGGGGAGATTGCCGTCAGCAGATGACTGTTTCAGATGCTGAAATCGGCCGTGAATTTCAACCGGGCCGCCCGCTCCTCGTCGATCAGGTCCTGGAACGACGTGGTGTCGTAGACGTCGGCGACGGCCTTTTCCGCCCGTTCCCACAATCGGCCAAAGGCGGCATCGCCTGGCGGGGGCGTGCGCCTGCCGGGGTCCTCGTTCCGTTTGACCGGCAGCAGCGGCCCCTCGATCGTGCGGATCACGTCGCCGACGGACAACTCCTTCGGCGCAACCGACAGGCTATAGCCGCCCTGCACGCCACGCCGCGACTCGATGTAGCCGGCCTGCTTGAGCTGCACCAGGATCAACTCCAGGAACCGCGCGGGGATGTCCTGCTCCGTGGCGATCTGGCCGACCGGCACGGGCCCCTGGCCCTGACGGGTCGACAGCTCGAACATCGCCCGCAACGCGTACTGGCATTTTTGCGACAAGTTCATGCGAATCCCTTTGTGAGGTATAACCCGATCGGAATAATAACGTTTCACGTGCTCTGGTCAATCGGCAGCCACATTTGATTGTCACGTTTGGCGCCCGTTCCCCCGTCCAACCGCCGATATCTGGGCTGTTGTCCGCAGAATCTGGTTGGCTGCGGTTCTTTTCATGGCTGCATCATGGCTGCACACATTTGTGGTCAGACGATATTCAAATGGCTTGCCCCGCTTAGTGTTCGGAAAATGGGACACTCCAAATGGCTCAGTGGCAGGGCTTATGCAGGTCTTTGGGGCCAAGAGGCCTAAGAATCACTTGACATAGGCGAAAATCCAAATACCATAATTCCGATCAAACTATCGTAGTTTGAATGGTATTTGACTGCTCCGACGTGATGAAAGCTGGCGCTGGCGATCGAACCGTACCCGGTCTGGCTATCGTAGGGAAACGATCTTCAGGAGACCTTCATTCCAGTCAGCAAGGACAACGAACCATGGCAAACATTCTGGACGACGTGACCGGCACGATAGGCAGAACTCCGTTGGTCCGGGTCCGCCGGATCATCAAGGGTGGCGCGACGGTCCTGGTCAAACTCGAGAGCCAGAACCCCCTGTCCAGCGTCAAGGACCGCATCGGCCTGGCGATGATCCAGGCGGCCGAGCGCGATGGAAGAATCCAGCCCGGCGCGACCATCGTCGAGCCGACCAGCGGCAACACGGGCATTGCCCTGGCCTTGGTCAGCGCCGCCCGCGACTATCGCTGCGTGCTGACGATCCCGGAGTCCATGAGCATCGAGCGTCGCAAGGTCATGAAGGCCTTGGGTGCGGAGGTCATGCTGACACCGGCCTCCGATGGCATGAAGGGTTCGATCGCCAAGGCCAGCGAGATCCTGCAGAATACGCCGGGCGCGTTCATGCCGCAGCAGTTCGAGAACCCGGCCAACCCGCAGGTCCACCGCGAGACGACCGCCGAGGAGATCTGGCAGGATACCGATGGCAATGTCGACATCGTGGTCGCCGGCGTCGGTACCGGCGGGACAATTACCGGCATCGCTGACGTGCTCAAGATGCGCAGGAAGGGTTTTCGTGCCGTGGCGGTCGAGCCGGCCCAGAGCCCGATCCTGACGCAAGCGCGGGCCGGCCAGCCGCTCAAGCCGGGCTCACATATGATCCAGGGTATCGGGGCGGGCTTCGTGCCCAAGGTGTTCAACCCTTGTCTGATCGACGAGATCGTCACGGTCGACCAGGACGAAGCCATCGAATGGGCCCGCCGGGCCGCGAAGGAGGAGGGCCTGTTCGTCGGCATCTCCTCCGGAGCCGCCCTCAAGGCCGCCAGCGTGATCGCCGCCAGGCCCGAGAACAAGGGCAAGGTCATCGTGGTGATCCTGCCGAGTTTCGGCGAGCGGTACCTGTCCACGCCGCTGTTTGCGCACATAACCGGATAGCCGGACAACGTACGCAGGGTGTTGTGCCTCGCACACCATCCAACGAATCGAACGAATCCAAAGGAACACAAGGGATATTGAAGGGAGCTTCAAATGAGCAGCAACGGACAGACCAACAAGCTTCGATTCGGGACCGTCGCCCTGCACGGCGGCCAGGAGGTCGACCCGACGACGCAGGCGCGGGCGGTGCCCATCTACGCGACCACGTCCTTCGTCTTCAAGGACACCGACCAGGCGGCGAACCTCTTTGCCCTGAAGGAATTCGGCAATATCTACAGCCGGCTGATGAACCCGACCAACGATGTGCTCGAAAAGCGCCTCGCCGCCCTCGATGGCGGGGCGGCCGGCCTGGCGTTCGCCTCGGGCCAAGCGGCCATCACGGCGGCGCTGCTGACCATCGTGCACGCCGGCCAGAATTTCATCTCCAGCAAGAGCCTCTACGGCGGCACCTGGACGCTCTTTACCCAGACGCTCAAGAAACTTGGCATCGAGGTCCGCTTCTTCGACGCCGGCAAACCCGAGCAGATCGCCACCCTCGCTGACAAGAACACCCGCGCTGTCTACCTCGAGAGCGTCGGCAACCCGAAAAACGATGTGCCCGATTTCCGCGAGATCTCCGATGCCGCCCACAAGGCCGGCCTGCCGGTGATCGTCGATAACACGGTGCTCACGCCCGCCCTGCTTCGCCCGATCGAGCACGGGGCCGACATCGTGGTCTACTCGACGACGAAGTTCCTCGGCGGCCACGGCGTGCACATCGGCGGCGCGATCGTCGATGGCGGCACGTTCCCCTGGGCGAAGGACCCGCAGAAGTGGCCCGAGTTCTGCGCCCCCGATGACGCCTACCACGGCATGGTCTTCGAAGAGGCCCTCCGTCCGATCGGCAACATCGCCTACATCATTCACATTCGCACGCACTGGCTCCGCGACACCGGCGGCTGCATGAGCCCGTTCGCGGCGTTCCTGTTCCTGCTGGGCATCGAAACCTTGCACCTGCGGATGCCGCGGCACACCGAAAACGCTCTGGCCGTCGCCAAGTGGCTCGAGAAGCACCCAGCCGTCCAGTGGGTCAACTACCCCGGCCTGCCCAGCCACAAGGACCACGCCAACGCCAAGAAGTTCCTCGCCGCCGGCGCCGGCGCGATCGTCGGCTTCGGTATCCGCGGCGGCAAGGAGGCCGGCATCAAGTTCATCAACAGCCTCAAACTCGCCAGCCACCTGGCCAACATCGGCGACGCCAAGACGCTGGTCATTCACCCGGCCTCGACGACGCACTCGCAGTTGACCGAACAGGAGCAGGCGCAGGCAGGTGTGACGCCCGAGTTCATCCGCCTCTCGATCGGCATTGAGGACGTGCAGGACATCCTCGACGACATCGACCAGGCCCTGCAGGCCTCGCAAGTCTCCGCCCTGGCCGCCCGCTGACGCTGGCGACCCCTGCAAAACCAACGACCTCCGGCCGGAAGCGCCTGCTTTCAGCCGGAGGTCTTCTTTGTCCAACGTCAAACGGGCGTTCGCGGGTCCGGCTACCAGTCACTTGCATCAGCGAGGGGGCGTTGCTGTTGCGTCCTTCGTCGTGCCACAATTCCCACCCCCGCCACCGCCAGCATCGCCACATTCTCCGCAATCTTCAGCCAGCCGACCTTCGCATGCCCCGCAAAGCACCCGCACTCGATATCCAGCCCCTGGTGCATTGCCCAGCCGATCGCGATCAGGAACAGCCCCAGCAGGCCCGTCAGCACCATCGTCGCCTCGATCGCCCAGATGCCCAGGATCAGCAGCAACCCCGCGACGATCTCGATCCAAGGCAGCACGATCGCCGTCGGATGGATCGCCCACCACGGCGCCAACTGGTAATTGCGCACCTGCTGAGCCAGCGCAGCCGGGTCGAGCAGCTTGCTGATGCCCGCATAGAGGAACATCCCGCCCAGCAGCCAGCCGCACAGCCGCGCCACCCAGACCCAGCCGCCGCGAGAGCCATTCGCGCCGCTGGCCGCCCCTGTATCCATCAGGTTGGTCATGACATCACTTCTCGACATCGAACCCCGCCTCAGTCCAGTCCCGCCAGCCGCCGAAGTACAGCCGGATATTCTGGAACCCATCGGCCCGGAGCACGTCAAAGACGATCTTGCTGTCGTCGCACGGATCGCCGCCGCAGTAGACGATGACCGGGTCCTCCGCCAGGGCCCGCGCGTGCAACGCGTCCAGGTAACTCGGCGGGTCTTCCCACGGGATGTTGATCGCCCCGGGGATGTGCCCTTCCGCGAAGTGGTCCGCCTTGCGGGCATCGACGATCGTCGCGCCCTGCTGGATCGCGGCGACCAGCTCGTCCTGGCCGATCGTCGCCGCCGCCTGCTCCGGCGTCGCCGGCGGATACATCACATCCCGCGTTATGAACCACGCGATCCGCTTGGGGTGGACCGCATTGGCCGCCGTCGCCGCCGCCAGCGCCATCAGCAGGATCATCGCGATGTGGTACGTGTACCGCATGTGTACGGTCCGCCTCGTCTTGGTCTTTCGCTACCCCGCGGCCTGCTGGGCAACCACGGAGGTTATCCCTCCCGCCACAGCGTCCCAGTTCGCCAGCGTCACCGCCAGTATGCCCAGCACGATCGTACCATACCAGCTGGCCGAAGTCCTCTCCCCAAAGGCCAGCACCGAGATCAGAGCCACCACCACGATCTGCACGATCCCCTGCACCGCGAACACGATCGCCGACGACGCGCACGTGTTCAGGATCGCCAGCCCGCACACCGAGCCGACGCTCGTCAGCAGCCCCAGCATCGCCAGGTTCGCCAGCGTCCCCCGCGGTCGGCGAGTGATCAGCGCATCCACGATCGCACACAGCATCAGCATCAGGTAGCACAGGCACAGCAGCAGATGCCCGTGCGCCGGTCCCGCCTCGGCCAGCCCCGCGGACTGGGCGTTGAGCGCCCGCTGGCCGATCGGCACGACGCTGTTGGTCAGCAGGATCGCCACCAGCAGCAGCGGGTACAGCAGCCACGCGAACCGGTCCTGCCGCCGCCCCGCCGCCGCCGCCGGATCATCCGGCTTCGCCGCCGCCGCCATCACGCACAGCACGCTGGCACCGATGGCGGCGTACTGCAGCGGCCGCATCGCCTCGCCCAGGAACATCGCCGAGTACACCAGCGTCGGCACGAACCCCAGCGACACCATGCACCACAGCGGCGAGAGCGGCCCGAGCCGCAGCGCCCCCGCCAGCATCTTGACCGCCGCGTACTGCCCCAGCCCGCCCAGGATTCCCCACAGCCACACCGGCAGCGGCACCGCCCCCAGCGACACCCCCGTCCGGGCGAACAGCATCGCAAAGATGCCCGCCCCGACAGCCCCGCAGATCCCCAGCAGGTCCAGCGGCGCGATCCGCCGCGACTGCCCCAGCCGGTACGCCACTGCGATCACGCTGAAACTGATCCCTGCCATCGCCGGCAGAACAAAGGACTGCACTGCTCCCATCGGCCGCTCCATTTCCAAGGTGAGATCGCACGCGCAGCCCACTGCCACCCACGCCGCGAATGCACCCGCAACCGGCAGAATCTACAACGGCAGTGGCACCCTTGGCAACCCGAGTACCGTTACAGATGGCACCTGGGTGCGTGACAGGACCCGCGGGTTGCCGTTACAAGCCCCCTGCGGATGCCCCGAGTGGAACGAGGGGCGCAGCAGGGGGTCGGCCCCGAACGCACGATAGGCTGAAGGGGGTGAAGCGTACAAGCCCCCGCGCAAGCAGGCTATGGCGGCGTACCAGGCGGA
>JANYLN010000119.1 GCA_025357795.1 Planctomycetota bacterium | reverse complement strand
CAGCCAGGTGCAGTGGAACTTCCAGGTCTTATCGAACCTGCTAGACCTCGGAATGGGCGTCGAAGCTGCCGCCGCCGCCCCTCGCTGGAACTGGTCCGAGGCGCTGCATGTCCGAATGGAATCCGACTTCGGCGATCCCGCGTTGGCAACCCTCAAGGCCAAGGGGCACGAAATAGAGGCTACACCACCGCTGGGAGGGGGCGGCCGCGTGCAGCTGATTCGCATGGATCCAGCCACAGGTCAGCGCGAAGGGGCCTGCGACCCGCGAGTCGAAGGATCTGTCTTGACCGCAGACCGTTGAGGCGGCCTGCGCAACAGCTGCATGATCAAAACGCCAGTGGCTGGCGACTATCTTTTGCCGATAACATCTACAGGAACGCGTGTGATCGCTGGGCCTAACTCGCGTCCGAAAAGGGACTTGCCGGTAGAAGTCTCTGGATAGCCAACGAAAGAGCAATCACCGGATAATGATTGCCTTTTTCCCCAGGGCGGGTAAGCTGTCTTGGCCACAACCGAAGCAGGAGAGAGCATGGGGATTCTAACCAGCCGTAGAAACACACGAATTCGAATCCTGGTCGGTTGTACACTGGTCGCGCTGTTCTGCTGGCAGTTCGGGCTGGATTCCGATAATACCACGACGCCCAACGTCCGCCGCACGAGCGTCATCCCTCCAGCGGTCGCTTTCACCACGCCGCTGCCCAAGCCGACGATCAGCCACGATGAACTCGCCAAAACCGATCCGCTGGGTCTCCTGCGCATCGCCCTGCATCGCTACCAGAAGAGCGTCAGCGACTACACCTGCACGTTTACCAAGCAGGAGCGGATCCGCGGCAAACTCGGGCAGGAACAGCAGATACAGGTCCGCTTCCGCGAGATGCCCTTCAGCGTGATGATGGAGTGGACCAAGAACGCCGGCGACGCCAAACGCGTCCTCTACGTCCAGGGCCAGTGGCAGAACAACGACGGCGAGGACCTCGCCAAGATCGAGCCGCAAGGCGCCATCGCCCGCCTGCTGGTCAAGAGCGTGACGCTGCCGATCTGTGGCTCGGCCGCCAAGGCCCAAAGCCGCCGCACGATCGACCAGTTCGGCTTCGGCAATGCCCTCAAACTGATCGTCGATTACGCCGGTTCGGCGATCGATAGCGGGCAGGGCAGCCTGGCATACGCGGGCGAAGGTAAAATCGAAGGCCGGCAGACGTGGATCCTCAGGCGGCTGTTGCCCTACACCGCCGATGGTGGCGATTGGCCGGACCGCGTGCTGGTCGTCCACATCGACCATGAGTGGCTGCTGCCGGTCGCCTGCTACACCTACGCCGATGATGCCCAGCAGACCATGCTGGCCAAGTACTTGTTCAGCAACGTCCATCTGAATACGGGCTTAAAGGCGACGGACTTCGACGCCCAGACCAACGGGTTCTGATCGGCCCACCTCACCAAAGCAATCACAGCGGGTCCGGCGATGAGCCGGGCCCGTTCTTGTCTAGGCGGCATCCTCTTTTTGTTATTGAGCTTAGAACTGCCGGGCCACAATGAACTCGGCCATCGTCTGCAGCTGCGCGCGTGCGGGACTTTCCGGCAGGCACAACAGCGCATCGACAGCCCGCGCGACATGCTCGCCGGCAATCCGGCGGGCATAGTCGATACTGGCGCTGGCAGCGAGCATCTGCGCCAGGCGGGTGCGGTCCTGGGCCTCGGGCGATTGCAGGTACGCCAGCATCCGATCGGCCGTGCCGTTGGTGCTCGTCCGCAGGTGATGGATCACCGGCAGAGTCAACTTTCCCTTCTTCGCGTCGGTGCCGAGGGTCTTTCCTGTCTGTTCTTCTCGGCCGGCGATGTCAAGAATGTCATCGACGATCTGGAAGGCGATCCCGACGGACCGACCGTAGTCGGCCAGGCAGCGAACGATGGCCGGGGCGGCGTTGGCGTAGATCGCCCCCAGTTCGCACGACATGGCGGTCAGGGCGGCGGTCTTGCGGTCGATGATCGTGAAATACAAGTCCTGGCTGAGCTGGAAGTTGCCCCGGTTCGACAGCTGCAGCAGTTCCCCTTCGCAGACGGTCGCCGCCGCCGCGGCGACCAACTGGCTGGCCCGCTGGCAGCCAATGCTGCTGCACAGCAAAAACGAGCGGCTGATGAGGAAATCGCCCAGCATCACGGCTGTCTCGTTCGTCGTCATGCGGTTGACCGTGACCGCCTGGCGGCGGACGTCGGCCTCATCGAGCACGTCATCGTGAACGAGCGTGGCCATGTGGACCATTTCGACAGCCGCGGCAAGGGTATAGTGCTCGTCGCGGACCTGCCCGCAGGCCTGCCCCGCCAGCAGCAGCAGCGCGGGCCGGAGCATCTTGCCGCGGAGGTTTCTGACATGCCGACAGAGGTGATCGACCACGGGGACGCCGCTGCGCAAGGCATCCTCGAAGACGGCTTCAACCCGCCTTAGATGCACGGCAATCGGCTCATACAGTTCGGTCAGCGTGGACATTTGCGACACTTCCGCAGTCAATTCAAAGCAGGGGCTGGCAGCGCTACCCCTGCAGCTGACGCAGCGACACCCGCCGATTATTGCATGGCTAGCAGCTGTTGAGACAGTCGCGACAGAATTTTCAGAAAGTTTGAAAGCCATTCAACAGTCAATAATCCTTATCAACCTTGAGCCATGCATAATGATCCCGAGCCGGAAACTGGGAATTCAGGAATTGATCGAGGATCTGTCGAAGATGAACGGCTCGGGCGCCAGCATGATCGGCCTGCGTTGGCCGATGCTCAGCAGCAGGCCCATGATCGCACCGTTGGCCAGCAGGCTGCTGCCACCATAACTGACAAACGGGAGCGTCATTCCGGTGACTGGCAGCAAGCCGATGGCCATGCCGATGTTTACGGCCGCCTGGGTGGCTAGCAGAGCGACCACGCCCACCGCCAGCAGCCGCCCGAACGGTTCGTTAGTCGCAGCGGAAATGTGACAGCCCCCCAGGAGAATCATGCCGTAGCAGACCAGCACCAGGCTGCAGCCGACCAGGCCCCATTTGTGGCCGATGACGGCGTAGATGAAGTCATTGTGACGCTCGGGCAGGAAGTCGTACTGCATGCAATCGGCATCGGCGTCGCGGATGCCCAGCAGGCCGCCGGTGGCCAAAGCGACCTTGCTGCGGTCGAGCTGGTACCCTTCGCCGTTTTGCCACTGCATAACCTGGACGCTGCTGACCTTGAGGACCTTCAGGGCCCTCGGGTGTTCCAGCAGCCAGGCACGCATCGATTCGGACTGCAGGACGGCGCCCAGCACCCGCATCCGCTGGTAATCGTGCATGGTGTTGTAGAGCACGGGGGCAGCGGCGACGCAGATCAGGGCCAAGCTCAGTAGGTGCCGGCGTTTGGCACCGGCGACCAGGAGCATACAGAAGAAGACCGGCAGCAGCAGCAAGGTCGTACCAAGGTCGGGCTCCAACAGGATCAGGAACATCGGCAATAGTGTCAGGCCCAGCGGCCAGATCAGACCGGCCAGCGTGCGGTAGTTCGTGCGGAACCGCAGGTACCACGCCAAGGCCATAATGTAGGTGATCTTGGCGAACTCGCTGGGCTGCAACTGGAACGGTCCCAGGTCGATCCAACGCCACGCACCGAGCTTGGCGTGGATCAGCGCGGTCGGGTGGTTCAGCACCTTGGCTGCCAGCAACACCGCCAGTAGCGCCAGCATCACGCCGAAGGCCGGGTACGCGAACAGACCCCAGCGGCGATAGTCGATCATCGAGACCAGCACCATGGTGGTCAGGGAGGCGATGACGTAGGTGCCCTGGTGGACAGTGAAGGAGCTGTCGCCGGTGCTGCCGCCCTCGGCCACGTAGATCGACAGCAGCCCGATGCCGCAAAGCAGGACGGTCGCGGCAGTTACGATTACGACACTCATGTCGATGCCGAACAGGGACTCAACCAGCCCCTGCACCGGTAGTAACAGCCGGCGCAGCAGTGTGTAGGTGCGGCCTCGTCTGTGGACAGTCAATCCTGCCATGGCCGTCTAGTGTATCAATCTACGGGGCCGGGGTCAGTAGCCTCGCGTGCATGCTGGGATTCCACGCCGAAGTAATGCTCGAAAATATCACGGGCGACCGGGCCGGCGATGTGGCTGCCACCGCCACCATACTCGACCAGCACCGCCAGGGCCACTTGGGGCTTATGCGCGGGGGCAAAGCCCATGAACCAGGCATGCGTGGGCTTGTGTTCAGGGTCGGGCGGGGCGGGCCAGTAGCGGATGCCCCGCAAGCCCCACTTGACGACGGTCTCGCCCATGAGGGCGAACTTATCGGCAGCCTCGACACGGGAGGTGAACTCCATGGTGCAGGTAGTGCCATCGTGCATCTTTACATCGTAGACAAAGCCGATTTTGCGAGTCTCGGTCTCGGCAGTACCAGTCTTGCCGGCGATCTCGACCCCTTTGCTCCGGGCGTACTTGTAGGCGGTGCCGGCCGGGTCATTTACCACGTCGAACATGCCTTCGCGGGCGATCCGCCAATTGCCGCTGGTGCCGGGGAGGACGCGGCGGCCGGCGCGGTTGCGCTCCGCGTGCTCGGCCAGAAGTGTCACGGGCTGCCAGACACCGGTGGCGATCGTGGCGCTGAGGTTGGCGGCCTGAACGGGGGTGAGCGTCAGTTCGCCTTGGCCGATGGCGAGGTTGCGGGCGGCGCCCACCATCTCAGCCTGCCGGCCCTTGTAACTGTCCATGGTCGGCAGCGAGCCGATGGCTTCTTCGAGCAGGCCGGTGCCGGGCGAGCGGCCCAGGCCGAACATGCCGAACCACTCACACTCGCGCTGCACGCCGAGGCGGCCGCCCATCGTATAGCAGTAGATGTTGCAGCTGTGCTGGAGGGCCTGGCGGGCCGTGAGCGGGCCATGGCCGCCGGAGATGCCGCGTGAGGTCGTCCAGCACCGGAAGATGTCCTGACCGGGGATGAGATGGCCCGTGCAGTTGATCGTCTCGTCGGGCGTGACCAAGCCACTATTCAGGGCAGCCATGATAGTTACAGGCTTGACGATCGAACCGGCGGGGTAGCTATCGGCGAAGGGCCGGTAGCGCAGGGGGTAGTGCACGGTATCGCGAGCGAGTTTGTCATAGTCCTCGGCGAACTGCTCGCGGGTGTAGCCCGGCCAGGAGACAGCCGCCAGGACCTCGCGGGTGTTGACGTCCAGCACGACCGCGGCGGCGCCGCTGGCAGTGGGGCAGGCACGGACGGCCTGGCCCAGTTGCTCATAAACGTAACGCTGCAGGTCCAGATCGATGGTCAAGTGAACATCCTGGCCGCGGACGGCTTCGATGTTGGTCAGGAAGTCGCCGGCGCGTTTGCGGACGATCTTGCCGCGACGGCCGCGTAGGAGGCTTTCGCCCAGGTATTCCACGCCGTCGCTGCCGACGCGATCGCCGGCCCGCAGGGCGCGGAATTCGTCCTCGGTGGCCGGGTCCTTGGCGATGGCTTCGGCGTCGGCCTCTTTGAGCCGGCCGATCAGATGGCAGATGGCCGGGTCGTCCATCGCCTGGCGGCTGGTGGAGGTGTGGATGCGAAACCAGGGATAGGCAGTCAGCTCCAGGCGGAGCCGGTTGGCCAGTTCCATGGGTATGTCCTTGAGGATCGGATGGAACTGACGCTGTTCTTCTACGTCGATTTCGACGCCGCCATTGTTCTGGGCCACGTGTTCGCGCATCGTGCGGACGCGCCGAACGACGGTATCAGCGGTCTGGTTGAGTTCCCACGAAGGCTTGCCAGTCAGGTCGGCCAGTTTCTGCCAGGATTGATCGATCCGCTGGTGGAGGACTTCCTCGGAGGCCTCGATGGACACATCAGCGGGCATCTGACCGCTGCGCCGAAGCCGGCGAGCGAGGTTGCGCACATAGCGGCTGTAGGGACCGGGATCCTTGCCCATAAGTTTGCTGTCGAGCATGGCGTAGTAGGCTTCGACCTGCCAGCTGGGCACGTCCTGGGCCAAGGCGTTGCCGTGGCGGTCACGGATGTCGCCGCGCAGGGGCGGCAGATAGTCGGGGGCGAGGACGAGCCAATCATCGAGCTGCTGGCGGTAGTCGTCGGCGCGAAGGACCTGCAGGTACGTCAGGCGAACCAGCACGATGCCGGCCAGCAGGGCAAAGCCCACCATCAGCAGCAGGAGCCGCTTGCGGGATTCGTCGCGCTGGCGGGCGAAATCATCGATCAAGGCCATGGCAGTGTTTCCGTGTCCGTCCGTGGGTCATGGCAGGTCATCGCCGCCGACTGTGGGGCTGCAGGCCCAGCAGGGGCACGGCGCGCTCCAGCAGCCAGAAAAGGTACGGGGCGAGCAGGGCGGTGTAGAGGGCGACCCAGCCGGCGCGCTTCAGGCTCAGGCCGAACGACCAGGTGGTCCAGCCGTCGCGCCAGGCGGCGTGGGTGAAGATCACGCTATAGGCCAGCCAGCCGAGCAGGCCCGTGACCAGCATCTGGGCCAGCGGGTGATCGGTCATCACAACGCTGCGCAGCCGGCTGGCGATCACCGCCGCGAGGGCGAAGCACAGCGAGTGGGCACCGATCGGACTGGCACCGGTCAGGTCGGCGGCCAAGCCCAAGGCCCAGCCGGCGATGCCAGCCTCGGTCGCCGACCAGCGGAAGCCGTAGTAGACCGCTGTGACCAGCAGGAACGACGGGGCGACCATGTTGATCGTCAGCAGAGAGCCGACCGAGGTCTGCGCTGCCGCCACGACAATCGTTACTATGACCAGGCCAAACCAATGCACTTACGACATTCCTGCTGATATCCGCGAACTGTTCGGAGCACTCCTACGCCGCATCCGTAGCACAATACCTGTTTGCGGCCGACCCCGCGGCAATGCAGGGGGGCGTACCAGGGGGGAAGTCCGTCACGGCAGCGCCTCGCCGGCGCTATCGGGCGACTCCCCGCAACGCGCCGCGATCCGCAGGACGGCCGCCGCGGCGGCGACACCGACGCGCGGATCGTCCTGCCGCATGCTGGCCAGCAGATCGGGCAGTACGTCGGGCTTGCCGACCTCCGCCAGTGCCAGGGCCGCCATCGAGCGGATACGCACCTGGCGGATCTCCTGCGGCTCGGCGGGTATCTCCTTGCTCTTCTTTTCGGGGACCCAGGCCAGGGCTTTCAGGGCGGTCTCCTGGTTGAGCGGCATGCCGATCTGGCCGAGCGAGCGGGTGGCGGCGAGCTTGACCTCCAGCGGATTGTCGCGGCGGATCATGTCCTGCAGGCAAGCCGCCGCCTGGCGGTCGCCGATGCGGCCCAGTGCCAGGATGCCAATGAGGCGCTCGTCGCCGTAGGTGCTGTGGGCAAACAGGATCAGCCGCTCGGCGGCCTCCTTGTCGCCCAGGCGGGCCATAGCCTCGTAGACGTGCCAGCGGACGGCGATGTCGTTATCGCGGACCGCGCGGCGCAGGACGGGCATGGCCTTGGCGTCCCCGAGTTCGGCGAAGATCAGAGCGGCATTGCGACGGACTTCCTGATCGGTCGAATACAACAGCATCTGGGCGAGCTGCCTGGTCTGGCTGGCGTCACCCATGCGGTGCATGGCGAAGATAGCGGCGGCCCGGACGCTGGGGTTCTCGTCGCGGAGCTGGGCCTGCAGCAGGGTCTTGGTCTGCGGATCGCGCAGATGCGCCAGGGCCATGCAGGCGGCGAAGCGGACGCCGCGGTACGGGTCGGAGAGGGCATGCTCGATGTAGCGGTTGGCCTGGGGCCAGGGGGCGGCCTGCATACCTTCGACGGCCTCGGCGCGGACGACCGGGTTTTCCGAGCTGAGCAGTTGCTGGCGGAGATAGCCCCTCGCCTCCTGCACGGCCGGCGCCAGGCTCATGCCCGCCTGCGGGGTTGTGCAGCCTGTCCCCCCGGCCAGCCAAAAGCCCGCTGCTGCGATCACCAACGCCACACGCCTCGCCTGTATCCTCACCACGCGCATTACCCTCGACACTCCTGTCGCTTCACCCTGTTAGGCCATCTCTACTTCATGCTCTCGTGCGCAAAGACGGTGTGCCGTACACACTCTCCATCATTGTCACTCCGTCGCCGCGCGGCTGTGCGCACCGCGGCGGATGTGGCGCACGGCGATCCAGGTGCGGTCGACCCACCAGGCCAGCAGCAGCCCTGCCGAGAGGAACATGCACCCGATCGGCAGCCAGTTGCCCCAGCGCATGTACAGCGTGACGGTTGGGTCGACGGGGACCTGTTGCGTCAGCACACCCGTGAAACCCTGGTACGGCAGTACAGGCTTGACCTCTTTGCCTCTTACGAGCTTCGGCTTGGACGGTTCGCGCCATTGGCCGTCCTTGAGCATCGAGGCCAGGATACGACCCTTGGGGTCGATGGCGGCACTGATGCCGGTATTGCACGAGCGGACCAAGCCGACGCGATTCTCGACCGCGCGGAAGACCGCGACCGCCAGGTGCTGCGGCAGTTCGGATCTGTAGTAGAACCAGCCGTCATTGCTCAAGTTGACCAGCAGGTCCGCGCGCTTGCCAAGCGGGCCATAGCTGAACTGCCGGCAGGCATCGGACATCGTGATTTCATAGCAGATCGGCGTACCGAAACGATAGGTCTGGCCGGTGCTGAGGGCCTTGGTGTCAAAGACGCGGTACTCGGTGCCGGCCGTGAGGGAATACTCGTCCGTCCAGGTCGGCGGCATCACGCTGTTGAGGTTGTTGTAGAGCCAGTGCAGGTGCCCGCGGCGGAACGGGATGAACTCGCCGAAGAGCACCAGGTGGATCTTGTCATAGCGCTGCGGTTCATCGTCGCCGGGACGGTAGACCAGGACGGAATTGTACCTCTCGGTTTTGAAGTAAGGCCGTTGAGGGTATCGCTCCAGTGCGAGCGTGCCGACGACAATGGTCGTGTTGGTTTCGGTGGCGAGCTTCTTGAGCCGCTCGTGATCGTCCCGGGCATGAATCTGCTCGGCCTCTTCAGAGCGGGTCGCCGGGCCGGTCCCGTCTTCGGGCGGGACCATCTCGCGGAACTCGCGATTCAGACGATAGGGCCACATCGATTCCGGCAATACGATGATATCAGGCTTGGGGTCGGCATGGACGGCCCGGTCCAGGAGGTTCCACAGGACCCTGTCCAGGGATGCCAGTGACAGGCCAAAGCCGCCGGCCTCCACGAACAGAGGCTCGTCGGTCTGGATTACGGCGATCCGCGGTCCGGGCTGCAGGGTATTGCGGTTGAGCTGGACAATGCCGTAGGTCAGGTTGCCGAGAACGGCGGTGCCGATAGCGATGGTGATGATCTTCTGGCGCGGCGCCCAGCGGTGCGGGATCTCCCAGACGGTCGGGTGGATGATCCACTCCGCCAGCCAGCCATTGACCGCGGCGATCAGGAACGACACGCCGTAGGCGCCGGTGACGTCGGCGATCTGGATCACCGGCAGAATCTTGTAGTGGCTGTGGCCCAGGAAGAACCACTGCAGGCCGGTGTACTGCCAGCGGCCATCGTACGGTACGACTGGCAGGTAGGCGCGGATGAACTCGGTGGCGATCCAGACGATCGGCACAGCCAGGGCCAGCGGGGCGCGCAGCCGTTTGTAGGCAAAGCGGATCAGCCAGGCCGTCAGCGGGAAGTAGAGTCCCAGGTACAGGCACAGCAGCAAGGTGCCGATGGGAATCTGCACGCCGAAGACCCCTTCCGGCGGCCAGATCGTGACCGGCCACATCCAGTTGAGGCTGAAGAAGAAATAGAGGACGCCCATCACGTAGCTGGACAGGAACATTGTGATGCGTCGCTGGCTGGCTACCACGCCGATCAGCCAGGGTACCAGGCAGATGTACGCCAGCGGCCAGATGCTGCTGGGCGCGAAGATCAGCGACAGCAGGATGCCTGTGAGGCCGGCCAGTACCGGCAGTGGCCAGCGCTTATGGGTCACCGCCTCGCGGAGGTACGCCCACCAGGTCTGGGGGGGCGGCGCCGCAGGTGGCGGCTGAAGCTTGTTCAGTACGGCTTTGGCCATCATGGGCTCCAGGAGACTTCGTGGCACGTTCTCGAACGCGTGAGTCTACATAGATTACCACGTGAGTCCATTTTATTCCGCAATCTTCTACAGCATCAGCATTGTCAGGGGCGGTCGTGCGCGAGGCAAGGGGGCAACGGCGGGCCTCTCTGCAAGCCGCGCTGCTGTGGGCCCGGGCCATTCGGAGAGTACCGGCAATGGCTTGCCTGGATGCGGCTGTTGCCCCGTTCCCACAACCCTATATGCCATAACCCTTCGGGTGCGCTTGCAGCCACTGCCAGGCGGAGCGGACGATCTGCTCCAGGTCGGTCCGTTGGGCCTTCCAGTTCAGTTCGCTGCAGGCCATGGCGGGATCGGCCAGCAGGGCAGGCACATCGCCGGGGCGACGGTCGGCCAGATCAGCGGGGACTTCCTTGCCGACGACCTGGCCGGCAGTCTTGACGACCTCGTGGACGGTGTGGCCGTGTCCTGTGCCGATGTTGATGAACTTTGCCATGCCTTCGCTGGCGGCTTCCAGGGCCAGCAGATGGGCCTCGGCGAGATCCTCCACATGGATGTAGTCGCGGATGCAGGTGCCATCAGGGGTGGGCCAATCAGTGCCGAAGATCTTGAGTCGGCCACGAAGCCCCGCGGCGGCCTGCAGGGCCAGCGGAATCAAGTGCGATTCGGGGTCGTGGTCCTCCCCCAGGGCACCATCATCGGCGGCGCCGGCCGCGTTGAAGTAGCGCAGGGCCATCGCGCCCAGGCCCCATGCGCGGGCGGAGTCCTCAAGCATCCATTCGACGGCGGCCTTGCTACGCCCGTAGGGGCTGACGGGTTTTTTCGGATGATCCTCCGTCAGCGGAATCTTCAGCGGGTCGCCATAGACCGCGCAGGTGCTGGAGAAGACGAATCGCTTGACGTTGTGCTGCTTCATGGCCTCCAGCAGGTTGAGCGTGCCGGCGGTGTTGTTGCGGTAGTACTTCAGCGGCAACTGCACGGACTCGCCGACGGCGGTCGAGGCCGCAAAATGCATGGCGGCGTCAAACCGACCGTCCGCGAAGATCCTGTACAGGCCGGCCGCGTCGAGCAGGTTGTGTACCACGAGCCTGGCCGGGGAAAGAACGGCCTGGCGGTGGCCAGCGCTCAGGTCGTCCAGGACCGTTACGTCATGACCGCTGCGGCACAGACGCCGCACACACACGCTGCCGATGTAACCCGCGCCGCCGGTAACCAGAACCTTCATTTCAATGCTCCACGATGTCGTCCAGGGCGGAGATGCTCATGACCACCGACCGCATGACCAATACACGCTGTCGGTTGACGCAGATGCCCTGCTTCTTGGCCTCAATGACGTAAAGTTCCTTATTCATATGGCCTTCCCCGCGATCGTGCACGTCGGCCTCGGTCAACCAGAAGCCTTCGGATGTCAGGGCCTCCAGCGTGCCGAGATAGAGGATCGAGCCGTCGGTATCCAGCACGACCCGGTTGCCGATCAGGTGCGTCAGTTCCATGTTCGTCCGCCGCAGGGGCCTTTGCAGTCCAATCCAGACTGTGATTGTTCCTGACGATCAGGTTGCTATAGTAGAGCCCGCGCTGGCCGGCCGTCAACGAATCGATGGCGACGGCGCTGGTTTGTGTGCCGCAAGGTGAGGTGAGAGATATGCCTCGGTGGCTGGACAGTTACAGGCGATTAGGCATCTGGGGGTTGGTGGTGACCCTTGGCGTGGGTCTGGGAGCCGCCGGGGTGCGGGCGGGGCCGCCGCTCGGCGGTCGGACCTCCGTTGCAAGTCCGACCGGCACGGTCCGGTCTGCCGCCAGCAACTCGGTCGCTGCCAAGTCACCGGCCGCGCCGACCACGCAGCCGATCCAAGGCGACTTCGAGGATACCTACCAGGCCAGGCTGGCCGAGATCAAGTCGAAGGACCCTGAGGGCCTGTTCCAACTGGCGCTGCTGTGCTCGACGAACAACCGACCGGACCTCGCGGCGAACCTCTGCCGCCAGGTCCTGGCGAGTTGGTCGGCCCACGCCCGAGCCAAGGCCCTGCTACGAGCATCGAACCAGCGGCTGGCGGTGACGTCGCGGTCGGGTACGGCGTCGCGACCGGCGTCGGGCCAGCCTACGACCAGCCAGCCGGGCCTGACGATCGCCGGGGTGCTCGGCCCGGAGGCCATCAACCGAGTCCGCTTCCGGGAGTTCCGCTTCGAGGACATGACCGACCGGCCGCGGGTGACCCTGTCCAGGCAGGTCATCCAGGAGTTTCTCGAGGAGGCCGCCAAGAGCCAGGCGATGAGCGACCTGGACAAGAACCTGTTCAACCGGGCTGACAATGACGACAAGCTCCGCTGGATCATCAAGGTGGCGGGCGATCGGTACCTCGGCCGCATCCAGATGACCAGCGAGCCGCGGAGTATGGCGACGTTCCGGCAGAAGATCTGGCCCATCCTGGGCAAGGGCTGCGCCGTCCCGGCCTGCCACGGCGGGGAGAAGGCGGGGAGCTTGCGGTATGTGCTGCCGGTGTCGTATGGGCCGGCGATGGCAACGAATTTCTACATTGTCGGCCAGTTCGAGACTGGGCAGGGCAAACTGATCAACCGCGAGCACCCCGAGGCCAGCCTGCTGCTGCAGTACGGGTTGTCCGGGGAGCAGGCGGAGTTCAAGCATCCGGTGGCCATTCCCCCTGTCTTCACCAGCATCAGCGACGGCAAGTACCAGATCGTGCTGGAGTGGATCCGACAACGGCAGAGCCCCACGCCGAACTACGGGATCACCGACCGGATGTGGCAGAACCTTCCCGGCCGGCCGACGGTACCCCCGCCAGCGGGGCCGGAACAGCCAGGGGTAGGGGCCAGGGATCAGGGGCCGACGGACAACAAGAATAGTGGCCCGACCGCGGATAAGACAAAGGCCGGATCCTGATGCAATCGTTCCTGCCATTTCTGTTCCTGCTGGTGATCGTCGCGGCGGTGGTCCCGCTCGTGCGGGCGCGGCGTACGCGGCGGCGGCAGTTGGCGGCGCTGGCGCTGCGGTGCGGCTGGACGTACACCCCGGCGGACCCGTGGGAACTGCCGAGCGAGATCGAGGGGCTGTGGCTGGGCGCGTGGGGGCACGATCGCTGCTGTCGCGACGTGGTCAGCGTACCGACCCAGACGGGCTCGCTCTGGCTGGCGGAGTTTCGCCGGCAGATGGCCAGTGGCCGGTACCGCCGCAGTGAACGGTTTGCCTTGGCGATCGCCCGGGTGCAGGCATCATACGGCGGAATCGCCATTTTGCCGCGGGGCCGGCTGTTCACCCCAGCCGATCCGTTCGTGCGGTACCGGTCGGTCGCGTCGATCGAGGGCATCAGCCTGTCCGGGCGGCAGATCTGGGCGGAACGCCCGGCCGGCGAGCGATCCGCGCTGATCCTGCTATCGGGCTTGATGTCGCAGCTGCCTGCGCAGGCGGGCATTGAGGTCCGCGGGTCGGTGGCGGCCGTCTACTGGCCGCTGGGCCGCTCGATCCGTCTACAGGATTTCCTGGACCTGCAGACGGCCGGTCGCTGGCTGCTGGACCTGCTGGATCCGGCCGCGGGTACGGGGGCGGACCCGACGCCGATCAACTCTCCGGCTTGGCGTGGAAACCGGTGATCTTGGCGGTCTCCTGCGGCTTTTCGTCGGGGTGGACGGCGAAGACCTCGACCCGCGCGATCTCCTCGAAGGGAAGCGACACCACGAACACGCCCGCCTGCCAGGCCTCGTCGCCGGGGATGCACTGGGCCAGCAGGTAGCTCTTGTTGATGCCGTCGATCGCCTCGGCCAGCTCGTACGTGAAGCCGTCGCGCAGGTACAGGATGACCCGGTGGTCGAGTTCCTTGTAGAACTGCTCGGCCTTGGGATTGGCCTGCAGGTTCGCCGGATCGGCCTCGGGGAAGCGGCGCTTCAGGCAGCGCGTGCGGGCCTGCTCGATCTGCTCTTTGAGTCCCGGGCCAAACCACCAGTCGTGATGGTAATACATCGTCGATTGCTCCTGGCTTCTGGATTGCTGTCTAATAAGGGTGCGATCATCGCATGTCGCGAGCAGTTCGTCTACGGCTACATCCGCAGGAATGGATTGCTCGCCCGTTCCTGCCCGATGGTGGTGGACGGGCCATGACCCGGGTAGATGGCCACATCCTCCGGCAGCCAGAGCAGGTTGTCGCGGATGTTGGCCAGCAGTTGCTTGTGGCTGGAGCCGGGCAAGTCGGTTCGGCCGATCGAGCCGGCGAACAACGCGTCCCCGGTAATCAGGACCTTTCCGGCCGGGCAGTAGTACGCCACGCCGCCGGGCGTGTGGCCGCTCGCGTCCAGGACCTGCCAGATCAATCCGTCCAACGGCAGTGTCTGGCCGGGCTGCAGCGCCTGACTGACGGGTGTGGCGATCCGCACATCCATGCCAAAGCCGGCCGAGAGGTTCTTGCGGGCGTCGCCCAGCCAGTCGGTCTCGGCGGCCGGCACGTACAGCTCGACCTGGGGCCAGCGTTTCTTGATAACGTCGATGCCGACGATGTGGTCGCCGTGGCAGTGCGTTACCAGGATGGCAACGGGTGTCAGAGAATGGTTCGCCACGACGCGGGCGATTGCCTGCGGCTGGGGGTCCAAGCCGGGATCGATGATCCAGCATCGGCCGCCGGGCTTCTCAAAGACGACGTAGGCGTTCTCGTCGAAGACCGCATCGACGACCCTTTCAACATGGATCCTGGTTGCAGACATTTTGCAGGCCCACCTATCGATTGTCCCTGAAAAAGCCGCACCCCCAAAGCGGGGACGCTGGGGGGTGGCACCGAAAGATACTATCGCTCAAAGGTAAGCGCCTGGCAATACCGCGCCTCTGCGGCCCAGGGCAATGGCTGCGTGACGGGATCCGCGCGTTGCCGTTACAAGCCCCCTGCGGATGCCCCGAGTGGAACGAGGGGCGCAGCAGGGGGTCGGCCCCGAACGCACGATAGGCTGAAGGGGGTGAAGCGTACAAGCCCCCGCGCAAGCAGGCTATGGCGGCGTACCAGGCGGA
>JANYLN010000104.1 GCA_025357795.1 Planctomycetota bacterium | reverse complement strand
AGTTCGGTGACGCGGCGGGGGATGTCTTCGTGGGCGAGCGGGCCGTTGGTGAAGTGGCCGCCCGCGCCGAGGCGGGTGACGGTGCGGTTGGTGCGGCCAAGGACTCGGGTCTCTAATTGCGACATGGGCGGATCCTCCGGGCGCGTCAGCTGGCAGCGCCGCTGGTCAGGGCCTGGTGGGCGTCCTTGAGCTGCTGGCGGATGGGGATGTTCTGGGGGCACTTTTTCTCGCAGGCGCCGCACTCGTTGCAGGCGTCGGCCTGTTTGGCCTGCGGGTCCCAGACGTCTTTCTTTATCCCGGCGTAGCCGCGACGGGCGCCGTCCCAGTTTTTGTAGATTCGGGCCAGGTTGTACAGGTTGAAGATCCGGGGAATCCGCACGTCCTGGGGGCAGGGGACGCAGTAGCCGCAGCCCGTACAGCAGAGGTCGGCGGCAGCACGGAGCTTCTTGAGGTGTGTGTCGATTGCGGCGTAGTCGTCGGGGGAGAGGGGGGTGTCTTCGCCTGCGACGCGGGCGTTCTGGTCGATGATCTCGCAGGACTCCATGCCCGAGAGGGCGAGCGAGACGTTGGGGTTGGCCAGGACGAAGCGCAGGGCCAGTTCGGGCACATGGGCCAGGTGGGGCAGGACGGTGCCGAAGACCTCGGCGGAGGCGATGACGCGGCCTCCCGCCAGCGGTCCCATGACGGTGATGCCGATGTCTTTCGCGCCGGCGTGGGCGATGGCGGCCTCGTAGGCGCGGTCGAGGAGGTTGTACTGGACGGTGAAAGCCTCGAACAGGCCGGTGTCGATCAGGCGGATCATGTTTTCGGGTTTGTCGTGGCAGGATGCGCCGATGTGGCGGATCAGGCCGCGGTCACGGGCGCGGAGCAGCCATTTGCCGATGGCGGGCTGGACGGCCTCCTCGTAGACCTTCCAACTGATGCCGTGGATGTTGTAGAGGTCGATGTAGTCCACCTGCAGGAAGCGGAGGCTGTCCTCGAGGTTCTTGTGCCAGGCGGCTTCGTCGAGGCCCTTGTAGTCGTTCTTGGTCGAGACGATCACGCGGTCGCGCCAGCCCTTGAGGGCCTCGCCGACGGCGCGCTGGCTGTCGTGGTTGCAGTAGAAGACAGCCGAGTCGATGTAGTTGATGCCGGCTTCGAAGGCGTGGTGGATGATCGGGATGGCCTTATCGAGATCGACCTTGGCCTCTTTGCCGGGGCCGGTCATGGGAAGACGCATCGCCCCGAAGCCTAGCTGCGAAACCTTCAGCCCGGTCCTGCCCAGCGTGCGGTACTTCAAGAAAAAACTCCTCCGAAAGACGGTCGGTACGAAAACCTGGCAGCTAGGATGCGGGGTTGATCGCCAATAGTCAACAGAGGGTACGCGAGGATTGTCCGGGATCGGCTACAGCGATTGTCCCCAGCTCTCCGCCAGCATCAGCAGATCGACGACGTCCACGCTGTCGTCGCCGTTGAGGTCGCAGCGCCCGTCGTAGGCGGGCTGGCCGCGGGTCCTGGCCCAGCTGTCCGCCAGGGTAAGCAGGTCGGCTGGGTCGACCGTGCCATCGCCGTTGACGTCGCCTGCCAGGGTGTACTCATCGGCGCCGATGTCCACCCGGCCGTGGATGACGCGGGGCTGGCCGTCGATGTCGGTTTCGCCCGGGGCGGGGACGAAGGCGGGATCGCCCGCGTTGATGCAGGGGCTGGCGGCCTGGAGATGGCCGTCCCAGGTCAGCAAGGGGTCGATGTTGATGTTGCCCTCGCCTGCAAGACCGCCGGCCACGTCGCACCGGGTGGCGCTGGTCCGGGCGGTCGGCTGCACCTCGGTGGCTGTGAGGCCCCAGACGATGCAATTCTCCATCGAGACGTGGCCGACGAGTCCGTTACTTGAATAGCTGCTGGTGTAGAGAGCAGGACTGCTGTTGAGCGCCAGGGTGCTATTTCGAAGGGTTAGCTGGGCCCCCTCGACGAACAGGCCGCCGGCGCCGCCGGTGCACGTGCAGGTATTGTGCGTGATCAGGCAGTTGGCGATGACCGGATACAGGCCGATGCAGTGGATCCCCGCGCCGCCTTCGACGGACTGGTTCCGGCTGATGCGGCAATTGGTCATCGTTACATCGAAGCCGCCGCTCAGCAGCAGGCCGCCGCCCGTGTATGCGCGGTTGGATTCGAAGAGGCAGTTGGTGACCTTGATGGGGTCGCCTTCGAGGTAGGCCCCGCCGCCCATGCTGCTGGAGTACGAGGTGGGCGGCAGAGCGACGTTGTCGCGGAAGGTGCAGCCGTCGATCGTGGCGCCGCTGGTGCAGGAGACCGCTCCGCCGCTAGCCGCCTCGTTAGCGGTGAAGGTGCAGTCCTGGAGCGTCGGTCGGCCGTACATGGCTTGGATCGCCCCGCCGCAGGGGTAGAGTGCAGCTACGGCCGAGGTGGCCTTGTTGGAGGTCAGGGTGCAGCGGCTGATGGTGGGGGTGGCGTAGAGGCAGCGGATGGCGCCTCCGCCAGGGTAGTCGCCGACGGGGTCGCTGTCGGTGGCCCAGCCGCCGGTAATCGTCAGGCCGCTGATGGTGGTGCCGGGCGTTTCGCCGCTGGTCAGGGAGAATGCCCGGTGGGGGCTGGCGATGGTGCCTTGGCAGTCGATGACGGTGGCAGCCACGATGGCGGCACTGAGCGGATCGCTGCCGCGGACATTGATGATCTTGCCCCACAAGCGGATGTCGCGGTTGCCGTTACCGGTGTAGGTGCCGGGCTGGACGATGACGACGCTGCCGTCGACGCTAGCGGTGGCGGCGGACTGGATCGTTGCCTTGGGACCGTGCGTACCGTCGTAGGCAGCGGATCGGCCATCATAGCCATCGTTGCCGCCGACAGCGCTGACGTAAAGGGTCGAGGCCTGGCCGGGGACGCCTTGGAGGTATTTCTGCCGGTTCGTCAGGCCATAGCCGCTGTTGTCTTGAGCGGGGTCGGCGGCGGCGAACGAGCCGAAGTACTTCGTTTCCCACCAGTCGGGCAGTGTATCGGCGTCAGTATCGAACCACTCGTCGGCGCCGATGTCGATGCGTCCGGCCTGGACGCGTCTCTGGTTGTTGATGTCCTTGGGGACGAGACTGGAGTTGAAGGTGGGGGTGCCGGCGTTGATGCAGGGGGAGCCGGGCTGAAGGTGGCCATCGTAGGTCAGCAGCGGGTCGGCGTTGATGTTGCCGGTGCCGGCGTAGCCGCCGCCGATATCGCAGTAGCTGGCGGCGATCTGCCCGGTGCCGGAAAAGGCTGTGGACTGCGACGTCCAGACAATGCAATTGCTGAGGGTCAGGGAGGCGCTGGATTCGGCGGTGATGACCGAATCGCTTGCACGGGCGTTGTGGGTCAATGTGCAGCAGGTGAAGCTGGCCAAGGCATCATAGCCGAGGTAGATGGCCTGGCAGGACCAGTCGGTGCCGGACTGAATGTTGTTTCGCACGATGCAGTTGGTGAAGGCGGTTGTGCCGCCTGGGCTGATGTGTTGGTCTATGACTATGGCGGCGCCCTTGGGGGCGGCATTGGAGTCAAAGATGCAAGTCGTGATTGAGGAGGGCCGGGTGAGCCAGAGGCCTCCGCCCTCCTCATCCGCGACGTTGCCGCGGAACGTGCAGTTGGACATCGTAAGGGTGGCGTCGGAGGCTACGGCACCGCCATTCTGGGAACGGTTTGCGATAAATGTGCAGTCCCGGAGGATGACGCTGCCCTTCCAGCCGCCATCGATGGCGCCTCCCCGGCAGGGGGGAGTCGTGGTGGAGTTGCCGATCAGCACGCACCGGCTGATGGTTGCGGTGCCCCAGCTGTTGCACTCGATGGCCCCGCCCTGGTTGGCGCAGCCGTTGGTGATGGTCAGGCCGCTGATGGTGACAGCCGGGGTTATCCCGCTGGTCAGGTCGAAGCCGCGGTGCGGCCCAGCGGCGGTGCCCTGGCAGTCGATGATCGTGGCGGCCACGACGGCC
>JANYLN010000087.1 GCA_025357795.1 Planctomycetota bacterium | reverse complement strand
GCTCAGGTGGGCTTGTGGGTCCAGGTCCAGCAGCAACACCCGCTGGCCCATCCGGGCCAGCGCCACCCCGAGGTTGGCCACGGTGGTGGTCTTGCCGACCCCGCCCTTCTGGTTGATCACGGCAATCCTGCGCATGTTCGGCAATCCTGTGTACGGCAGCAACGGGCTCAATCGATATGCGAGTATTATACGCCCGAACTGCAACCGAAAAAGGTGCCAGCCCCCAAGTCACCAAAAGAGCCCGTCGTTGCGCAACCTCTTGCAGCAGGCGGATTACCGGTCGATCTTTGCGGCTTTGCCGACTGCCAATTTGAGAGGGTCCGGGGTAGCGGGCCGAGGGTTCGCGCCGGCTATGCCGGGTTCTGCACCTGTTATTCCAAGGCCCCGCCTATGCCGGCGTGCAGGTCACAGGAGGGGGGCAGAAGGATCGGGGCGCTGTCGTTCTTGACCGTGATAGGAGGCATCGTCGTAGTAACGCCGATGTCGTCGTCATTCGTTACGGTCTCTGCTGCTCTCGTCGCTGACCCGCCCCCGATCCTTCGCCTCGGATCCCTGCCGTCTATACAAAGCAACAGGCGACGCTCGTCTCGGAGCATCGCCTGTCTAGCTTGGTTGCTTAGGTCAGCTAAGTTTTTTCGCACCGTTTAGGTCGTGGCGCTGATACAACCGACCGGTGTTACTACTTCTTCGCTGCCTTCTTCGCGGCCTTCTTCACGACCTTCTTCACGACCTTCTTGCTCGCGACCTTCTTGGCCGCCTTCTTCGCTGTCTTCTTCGCCATGGGTATCACCTCCTTTCGTTGGCTTATATAAGCATATCCTCTTGCGGTGTCAACCATTTTGTTGCACTACATATCGTATAGGTTCCTCGGTTGCACACGCTTATCCACACTGGGTTGATGGTGTTTTACACTTTATACGAACAAGTGGATTTGCCTGCTTTCCCCGGTTCTCCGCCTGATTTCGCTGACTTTGCCCATGTCTCGCGCCCGCTTGCTGCAACAGGCTGCCTGCATAAGTGTAGCGATGCTGCAAGTGAAAGTGTAGATCCCTTTTGTGTGCGATACCTGCGGCGCTGCTCGATCCACGATCGTTCTGTTCTCGTTTCGCACCGTGCTGAATGCATCCAGGTGCTCCAATCCGTCGGCCCGCTTGCGATCGTTTCGTCGAGCCTCCAGACAGATGGTTTCCCTATATTGTCGGCATACATACCCCTGTTGCTGTATTGGCAGCGGCCTTGTGGCATGCATCCGCTCGCCTCACCAGCGGCCAGCGCGTACGCCCGAACAGGCAGGCGTTGGGGTCTAATGCCCCCTTTGCGCGGTATCGTCCAGAGGTGGCGTACCGGAGCATCCAAGCCCTTGCGGGCAGGCCGCTGCAAGCGAGGATTGACGCCCGGATCGACAGCATACCACGCCTATGGGTGCGAACGGCTTGGTTCCGGATGGCGGTTATCCGGGGAATATGTTATCATGAAGCCTGGTTTGGGCACGCGCCGCGGCCGGGATGTACAGGCAGCGACGGCCCGTTATGTAAGTGGTGGCGTGGATGTACCAGCCTGATATGAGCCCCAGCGACAGTCGATGGAGCTATCTGAAGGTCGCCGAGCAGATCCGCCAGGAGATCCTCAACGGCACCTACAAGGCCGGCAAACGCTTGCCTGGTGAGCCCGTGCTCGCCGAGCGCTTCGGCGTCGGCCGCGTCACCATCGCCCGCGCCCTCGATGTCCTCGAGCAGTCCAACCTCGTCTTCCGTGTCCGTGGCAGCGGCACATATATCCAGCGGGACGTGGCCCGCGGGGCGGTTCGGCTGACCATCGGCTATCTCGTCAACGACATGGACGTGCTCCACGGCTCCCCCAGCGGTATCACCCTCGAGGCCGCCCACCAGCGCATCGAGGAACTGGGTCATACCACCCGGCTGCTGACCCGCGGCGAACTGCTCGCTACCGGCGAGCCCCCGGCGACCCTGCGCCGCATGGTTCGCGCGGGCGCCCTCAATGGTCTGATCCTCTCGTACCAGATGCCCACAGGCATCACATGCCGCATCAGCGAAGTGCTCCCGATGATCATCCTGCTCACCGATAACCTGCCCGAAAATATGTTCAATGTCCCGGTCGACTTCGCGGCCGGCTATTTCCGCGCAACCCGGCACCTGCTCGACCTCGGACACCGTCAGGTCGGTCTGCTGGGCGGCAGCCGTCAGAGCACCGTCGGTTACCGCGCCTACATGGCCTGGCGACTGGCGCTGCAGGCGGCCGGCCTCGATCCTGCGTGCCAGCCGATCTGCCAGTGCGGCTTCGACCGGACGCAGTACCGGCCCCACGCCGACACGATGCTCCGCCAGTACCCGGACATGACCGGCCTGGTCTGTATCGATGATCTGGCCGCCATCACCGCCATCGAGGCCGCCTGCGCCCTCGGCCGCTCGGTGCCGCGGGATATTTCGGTCGTCGGCTGCAACGATGCCCCGGCGGCGCTGACGTCAACCCCGCCGCTGACCACGCTGCATATCGACTTCGCCGAGATGGGCCGCCGGGCGGTCGATCTGCTGCTCAGCCGGATCTTCGGGCGCCAGGCCTCCCAGACGGTCTACATCGAACCTCAACTGGTCGTACGGGGCAGTACCGCCCCGCCGCCCAGCCCGTAGAACCCACAGAGGCAAAAGTGGATAAGACCAGCAACCGGTACTGGCAAAGGCCGGCCGACTGGTCGATATGGCTATGGATATGCTGGCACAAGCAATCGACTGGAACAACCTGACGCACATCGGCCAGACCTTCTCGCGACTGCCGCAGGAGTGGCACCTGACCTCCGGCTGGCCGCTGATGGCCCTGCTGGTCGCGTCCGTATTTATCGGACTGCATGGCGAGCGGTTGACTCGCGTGCTGGTCCTCGGGGCCTTCATCGCCCTGGCGGGCCTGTTCGGACACCGCCTGGCAGCCTACGCCAACCTGCCCCCCTCCGCTACGGTAGTGCTAAGTGGCGCCGTTGGTGGCATTTTGGCCTACATGTTCTACCGTTACGCCGTCGGCCTCGCCCTGGCTCTAGCCCTTTGTGTGGCCGCGGGTTGCTGGTCCGCTGGCTCGATCCTCACAGCCGAAGAGATCCGCTCCATCTTCTCTCCCGTCTCGACGTTATCGGGCGTGGTCGCCCCCGACGCCCCGCCGACCGCCCCTGCCGACTATTTCCAATACCTCGAATCGGTCCGCCAGCACGCGCTGACGATCTGGTCGACCGTCGCCTCCAAACCCGAAGCCCAAAAACAGTTGCTGATCACAATGCTCGCCGGAGGCGCCGTTGGCTTGTTTGCCGGACTGGTGCTCGGGCGACTCGCCGCAATCCTCTGGACCAGCGTCCTGGGCGCTGCCGGCGTCGTCGCCGCCGGCCTGTCCCTGGCGGTCTGGTACCAGCCGACGTTTGGACCCTACCTGTCCCAGTACCGCCAGTACGTCCTGATGACCGGGGCGGGGCTGGCGCTGTTGTTCCTGCTGCGCCAACTCGCTCGCACCCGGCCGGTCACCGTTGTGGCGGTGGCGCCCGCCGAATTGGCCCCCGGGCCGAACAAATCGTAGATCACACTGGGTGGTGCCCCGAGCTGGGCATGCAAACGCAGCCGTGCGCCCCGCGAACCAGTTGGCCTCTCTGACATCCTGGAGGGTGTAATAGTGCAGGGTTGGAACATTCTATTCATCGAGCACGCGGGGGCGACCTGTCCACTGTTGTCCGCGTTTGTTCTGATCATTGGCATTATCGTAATGCTGCTGGGTTGGCGTCTCAGCCGGCTGGTAGCAGTGTTGGATTTCTCCCTGTTCGGCGTACTCGTCGGGGTGTTCCTGACGATCGGGACCGACCTGCAGTGGCTCGGTGCCGGCATCGGCGCAATCGTCCTCGGGGGCCTGGCGCTGTGGATGGACCGCTATGGCGAGGCGGTGGCCTGCGGCCTCCTGGCCGGGATGATGACGGTAGCGGTGACGGGCTTGATGGACTCTCCGCTGGGGGCGGTGCTGCTTGCCACGGCAGTGGCGTTTGGCTCCGCGATCGCACTCTCGTCGGTGGCACACCGCCAGGCCAGCGCGATCATGACAGCCGTGCAAGGAGGACTCCTGGCGGCCTTCGGTCTGGCCGCCTGCCTGACTTACAACGGGCAGGTCTGGTCGGGCCTCAAGGAGGTGCTTTCCTCCAGCATGCTGGCACAGATCATGTTCATGCTGGCGCCGATCGGCATCGGGATAACATTCCAGCTCGCATCCATCTCGAACGAGGAGGTCGTGGCTCACTAGTCCTTGCTCACTAGTCCTTGATCAGCTGACACTGTTCCTTGTGCTGGTGCTATTGCCGTTCCACTTACCCGCACCTCGTTACCCGTTACCCTTCTCTTGCAGGTAATCCAGGCACAACTGCGACCACGTCTCCATATCCTCCCGCACCGCCTGCAGCTCGTCCAGCCCCAGGAACTCCATTTGCGTGATCATCTGCTCCCGCCGGCTGATCTTGGGTTCCTTCAGCGTCCAGTGGTGCACTACGCCCAAATGCACGCTGCCGACCTCGGTGGAATCATCGTTGATCAACGCCACCACGCGTTCGGCATACGGCGTCTCCACGACGACTTCCTCGGCCACCTCACGATGCACGGCATTGAGATACACCTCGCGGAAGTCGCCCCACAGCGGCATCTCGTCCACCGGGTTGATGTGCCCGCCGATCCCGATTGACCGCTTGGCCACCAGCCGCGTCTCGCCCGAACGCTTGCCGCGGACGTAGCTGAGCACCTGGCCCGCGTGCTCCATGACCACGTAGGGGATCAGCTGCTTGAGACTCGGGTCCTTCTCCGCCTGCGGCCGCGGCACGAACCGCAACTGCCCCGGCCGGAACAGGCCGTCCAGGTACCGCTCCACGTCAAACGTGAGCCCCTGGAACACGCCGGTCTCCTCCAGCACCTTCCGCTCCACAACCAGCACTTGCTCTTCCGCGGCCATATAACACCTGTAGGATAGTGGCCCGGCAGCATTCGCCGCCGGGCCACGAGATTGTCTCGCTGCCTGTTCGTCAGCCGTGCACCATTGACCTCTGACAACGGACAGTTGTTCTACTTCTTCGCCTTGAGAGCCTTCTTGCCCGTCCCGCGGACGGTCGAGGCGACCTTCACCGGCAAGGCGAACAAGCGGATGAAGCCGTTGCTGTCTTCCGGCTGGAACTCCGCGCCCATCTCGAACGACGCCAGATTCTCGCTGAACAGCGAGTAACGGCTCTTGACGCCCACCGCCCGGCAGTTGCCCTTGTACAGCTTGATCCGGGCCGTGCCAGTGGTGAAGTCCTGCGTCTTGTCGAAGAACGCCGCCATCGCCTCTCGCAACGGGCTGAACCACAGGCCGTTGTAGATCAGCTCGGCGTACTTCAGGGCCATCTGCTCCTTGTAATGGGCCGTGTCGCGGTCCAGCGTGATCATCTCCAGCGCCCGGTGCGCCTCGTACAGGATCGTCCCCGCCGGCGTCTCATAGACCCCGCGGCTCTTCATCCCGACCAGTCGGTTCTCGACCAGGTCCACCTGCCCGATGGCGTGCTTGCCGCCCAGCTCGTTGAGCTTCTCGATGATCTTGACGCCGTCCATCTCCTTGCCGTTCAGACCCACCGGCACGCCTTTGACGAAATCGACCGTCACGTAGGCCGCCTTGTTCGGCGCCTTCTCGATCGGCACGCTCATCACCAGCATCCGGTCCTGCGGCTCGGCCCAGGTGGTCTCCAACTCGCCGCCCTCGTGGCTGATGTGCCAGAAGTTCCGGTCGCGCGAGTAGATGTTCTTTTTCGTCACGGTCACCGGGATGCCGCGCTTCTGGGCGAAGGCGACCGCCGCCTCCCGGCTGTGGATCGTCTCGCGGAACCGCGCTTCCTTCCACGGGGCGATGATCTTCAGGCTTGGGTCCAGCGCCATCGCCGTCACCTCGAACCGCACCTGGTCGTTGCCCTTGCCAGTCGCCCCGTGGCCGATCGCATCCGCCCCGACCTCCTGCGCTACCCGCACCTGCTCGTAGGCGATCAGCGGCCGGGCGATCGACGTGCCCAGCATGTACCGCCCCTCGTAGACCGCGCCGCTCTTGAGCATCGGCCAGAGGTACTCCTGGACGAACACCTGCCGCAGGTCGCGTACGATGCACTGACTCGCGCCGCTGGCCTTGGCCTTCTTCTCGATGCCCTTGAGTTCGTCCTTGCCCTGGCCGACGTCGGCCACGAACGCGACGACCTCGCAGTTGTACGTTTCCTTGATCCATGGCAGGATCACGCTCGTATCGAGCCCGCCGCTGTACGCCAACACGACCTTCTTGACCTGCGTCTCTGCCATGTCTGTTGCTCCTGGATATTGTGGATCGCGCCAGTCATTTCAAATGAAGCGAATAGATTACCGCGCCACAGGCCAACTGACCAGCCTGCCGCCCCGTCCGCCGGAATGCTGTATTGGATATGTCCGCATCACCGAGGACGCAGTGACGCCAGCCACTGCCGTTCTCAGTGACGCTTCCTCAAACGGTCCAGGACCATCTGACGCATCTTGTCCAGTGCCCCGCTGCGGCCGAACCACCGCTGCATCTGCAACGCCCCCTGATGCACGAACATCGCTACGCCATCTACTACCATGCAGCCTCGGCTGGCCGCATGCAGCAGCAGCCGGGTCTCAGGTGGGTTGTACACCGTATCGAACACGATCGAGCCGGCCTGCAATGCCTCCTTGGGCATCGGCTCCTCGTACTGGTTGGGCCACATCCCCAGGCTTGTGCAGTTGATCAGGATCTGCGGCCGCAGTCGCCCGCGGTTCTCCCACTCGATGGCCTTGCCGCCGAACTCCTTCGCCAGTTCCTGAGCCTTTTCCAGTGTTCGGTTGCAGATCGTCACGGAGCAGCCGGCGTCCACCAGTCCCGCCACAACCGCCCGTGACACCCCGCCCGCCCCCAGCACCGCCGCTGACTTGCCCGCCAGGTCTTTCTTTTCGAGGTTCGCCCTCTCGCACAGCCCGCGGATCGCCCCGGCGTAATCCGTGTTGAATGCTCCGATCCGCCCATCCTCGCTGATGACCAGCGTGTTGGCGGCCCCGATCTTCTTGGCCAGCGGATCGACCTCGTCCGCCCGCTTGAGGGCTGCCTCCTTGTGCGGGATCGTCACCGATAGGCCTCGGACGTTCAGCCAGACCGCTTCGAGCACGCCATCCAGGAAGCGGTTGAATGAGCCTTCGCCCTCGGCCACCTCAAACGGTAGGTACACCGCGTCGATGCCCAACTCCTGGTATGCCATGTTGTGCAGCGCCGGGCTCATGGAATGACCCACCGGGCAGCCCACTACGCCCATCACCGCCGTCGCGTCTGTGATATGCTGGAACCGGTACATGCCCAGCATGTCGCTCACCGGGATCTGCCCCGCAGCCGCCTCCTCGCCCGCCTCCAGGCTGGCAAACGTCAGGTACGCCCCGGCCTTGCCCGCCAGGATCCGCGTCATCACGCCCGCCATGCCCATGCACAGCCCGATCGTCGGTTTTTGCGCGTACTGCACCGCCTGCAGCATCCGCAGTGAATCGTTGATGTGCCGAGCATGCGCAGCCAACTTCACGATATCCGCGTCGCTGGCCTCCATTTCGGCGAAGATCGCATCCAGGTTGCCCGGCGTTCGCTTGAAGTCGTGTTGCGAGAGGATCAGCTTCGTGCCACGCCCCTCCTTGTGCAGCGCCGCTAGCAGGTCCTTGCACGCGTCGCGACGATCGCGCCACGCGAAGTACTCCAGGTCGATGTACTCGGCCCCGGCGTCGACTGCCGTCTTCAGCAGGTGCAGCCGATCCGCCTCCTTGCCTTCGTAGCGACCGCCTTCCCCTATCGCCCGGATCGTGACGATCACCGGACCCTGTCGCCCGGCCACCAGCGCCTTGACGTCTTGCTCGCCCAGGTCGCGCAGGTAGTCCAGTCGCAGTTCCAGGATATCAGCCCCGGTCTTGGCCGCCGTTGCCATCCGCTCCTGCATCCGGTGCGCCGTATCCGCCGTGACCGTCACCGCTACCAGCGTCCGTTTTTTGTCGTCTGAAGTGCTCATGATCGCCATAAGTGGA
>JANYLN010000073.1 GCA_025357795.1 Planctomycetota bacterium | reverse complement strand
GCGTTACTCATCTGAAAAGCAGGTGGCAGATTCCCAATACGCACACTCGGCGCGCAAAACGAGCACATCCACTACCTGCCACTGGTTGTTACTCTGCATGTTTGTACGCCCTCCGCATGATGGTGGTGTTGGCCGACGACCCTGCCGTCCTGCTCGGCCAGCAGGCCCTTCTCGAACTTCGCGTCCACCTCGATCTTGTGCATGTCGCCGCGGGTGAACCAGCCGGCGAGGGCACGACTGAGGCGGGCGACCTCGTCGGTGTCGCCGTCGGTCATGTTACGGATCACAATCTGACTCATGGGGCACTCCGCATCTGCCATACTGGGCAATCATAGGAGATGCGGTCCGGATTGCCAAAAGCGGCGAGCCCCCGGACGGACTGCATCCCGAGGCTCGCCAGGCGGCGTGTCATGTACCTGCGAAGTTGTCAGATGCCGCCGTGGATCGACCAGCGGGTTGGGTCGCTGTAGATAGGCCGCACGAAGGGCCCGTACGGCGACCACTCGTGCAACTGCCCGTCCACCTCGATCTCCACGGTGATCGGGACGCGGTAGCCACCGGTGAGCTTGTGCGGCGTGGCCTGGCCCAGCGAGATAATCCGCACGACGTGCATCCGGCCGAAGACCTCCTGCGCCTTGGCGGCGGAGAGCCCGTCGAAGAGTTGGCCGGCCTTGGCGTAGTCCTTGTCGATCAGGGCCTGGAAGAACTGCCGGACCGTTTCCTGGGCCACCTGCTCGTCGGTCATATCGCCCTGCCAGAGGCCGATGATCTGCGTCGTCTCGTCGATGATCTGCGTCGTCTCGTCGATGCGGATGATGTCCTCGGGCAACTGCGGGTTGAAGACGGCCGGGTCGATCGGCTGGTTGTACTCCAGAATCTCGATGCGGTCGAGGAGATTGTACTGGCCCTCTGTCTGGCGGCAGTTCTCGATCCGCGTCACGATCTTGGTGGCCGGGTCGATCCGCAGGACATGGCGGCGGTCCGGCGTGCCGCTGGCCGGCAGGTACGTGACCACCAGCACGATCGGGGCGGACGCGCTGCCGCGCGGCTGGGTCTCGATCGAGACCAGCCCCTTGGCCTGCTCCTCCTGCAGGCGAGTCACGAGCAGCTTCGGATCGTTGGCCATGGCCATGTCCAGCATACGCCGAGCGACGACCTTGTCGGCGATGGTCCGGAAGCCGCCCTTGGTCTTGAACCAGACGGAGGCCTTGTCGCCCTGCCAGTAGACGATCTTGTGGCCGTCCTCCGTCACGGGGTACTCGTTGCAGCAGCGGATGACCTGGCCGGCCGGGTCGAACTCGACCCAGGACTCCGCGGTTCGCACGCCATCGCCGCGGCTGAACTTCACGTGCAGCGTCTGTACGGAGTGCATGGCCTGAACGGTCTGGGTGAAGGCGTAGGCGTGGCTCACGCCGTTCTGCAGGATGGTCAGGGACGCGATGGTCAGGCCGACGACGGCGATGACGATGGCCGCGGCGGCGTATCGGGCGCAACGGTTGTGCATGAGGAATCTCCCTAGTTGGATGATCGAGAGCCATGGACTCGGCTGGGCTTGCCGCGCACCGGCCAGGGCCTCGAGGGAATCGGTCAGAATGCGGTCATCGAGCGCGGGGCTCGTTGGGACCCGCAAACATTGGATCAGACGCTCTATGTTATCTGTGGGCTTCATCGTTCGGCTCCTGCGTTCAACAGCGCCCGCAGTTTTTCCAGTCCGTAGCGGTAACGGCTCTGCACGGTATTGATCGAGAGGTCCAACTGCTGTGCGATCTGGCCAAAGATCAACTGCCCGTGCAGGTGCAGCACGATCACCTCGCGCTGCTCGTAGCCCAGTTGGGCCAGCGCCTCGTACAGCCGGGCCGCCTCCTCGCGATCGATCGCCGTCTGGCCGCCGAAATGGTACGGCTTCCAGCCGCCGTAGCCGCTGCTGTTGCCAGCCACATCCGATCTTCCTGCACGGTTTGCTCCTCGCGCGATGAGGGGATGAGCGCTCTTCTCGCCCATAGGACGATCCGGGGGACCATTTTAGTCTAAAGGGGAGGGAAAGCGGTACAACAAACAGCGATCATGAGACCGAGCGGCTGCGCTGCAGCAGGCGGATC
>JANYLN010000071.1 GCA_025357795.1 Planctomycetota bacterium | reverse complement strand
GAATCGTGACGTGCGAGATACGGTCCTGGATCCTACCGAGCGAGCGGTCGAGCCGCTGCTCGATGTAGTCCCGAAGGGTAGACTTGAGATTCACGTGTCCCGAACGGATGTCACAACGCATTTCCAATCTCCTTATACCGTTAATCAAGGGACATGAAAGCCTACTAGTGCATAGGATACGAACCTCCTTTGGGCAACTGTTGCATCCCTATTTTTATACGCTTTGGCGTGCAGATGGTTCGCATCAGGCACGTTTTTGTCCTTGCGGTGCGGTTGGTGCGCCGCAAGCCGAACCCGCAGCAGGCCATGGCGGCTTGGGCGTGGGCTCTGCGGCCCGGCCGCGATGGCGGAAGATGGTCGGCGCGGGCGGCTCCGTGGCCGCATAATCGACAAAACCCATACAGATAGACTCGCCGTGCAACCCGGCACGGAAGTGGATCGTGGCCCGGCTGCGCTGGGACTGTCCGCGGACCTGGTGCGGACGGGGCGGAGGCCTTCCGATCGTATGGGACGTTGCAGGGGGGGAGCCGGTCCTGAATGTGCCGGAAGACTGAGCGGGACGGCTGGGCCGTCTGGGGGGCTTCCTTCGCTCTGTCCGGGACCGGCGGTACGATCATTCGGACCTCTGGGCGACTGTACCGGTGCGCAGCACTCTCTGCTAGAAAGATCATCGGCCAGACGGGTGTCTTTTCTTTCCCGCCGGCTGTATATATTTTGCCGTAGTGCAGGGCATGGGATCAAGCGTTTTCTTCGAAATACTTGCGTGAATGGAGCGGGTCGTGGATTGCTACCTCTTGTGTCTGGGCGGGCTTGTGGTTCTGTCGCTGTCGGCTCGGGGGGCTCGCCCGGCGGCGAGTGAGCCTGGCGAGCCGGACCGTACGATTCTCAAGACGTTAAGGCCGGACCATCCGCGCCTGGTAGCGCTGCCGGGGGACATCGACCGGGTCCGGCAGATGATCAAGGCTCAGGAGATGCCCAGGCAGTGGCACCAGGCCTTGGTGAAGAAGGCGGAGCACCTGCTGACAGAGCCGCTCCTGGAGTACAAGCTCGTTGGTCCGCGGTTGCTGCAGGTCAGCCGGCAGGCCGTCGAGCGGATCTACACGTTGGGCCTGCTGTACCGACTGGACGGGGACCAGCGGTTTGCGGAGCGCGGGGTGCAGGAGTTGCTGGCCATCAGCGGGTTCGAGGACTGGCACCCCAGCCACTTCCTGGACACCGCGGAGATGGCCCACGCAGCGGGGATCGGCTACGACTGGTTTTACGACGCGATGACGCCGGCCCAGCGAAAGGTCATCCGCCAGGCGATCGTCGAGAAGGCCCTGCGGCTGGCGGCGGATGGCTACAGGGGCGATCGCGTGGGCTGGTGGGCCCGGTGCAGTCACAACTGGAACCAGGTATGCAACGGCGGGATTGGCATCGGGGCGTTGGCGATCGCGGAGGAGGAGCCGCCACTGGCGGCATTCATCCTGAACCGTGCGCTGGTGTCGCTGCCGAGGGCGATGTGCGAGTACGGTCCTGATGGCGGCTGGGCGGAGGGCCCCGGCTACTGGAGTTATGCGACGCGGTACACGGTGTACTTTCTGGCGGCGATGCAGAGCGCGCTGGGGAGCGATCAGGGCGTCTCCCAGACTCCTGGCTTTGATATGGCGGGGGACTTCCGCTTCTACTTCGTTTCGCCGACGGGGCTGACGTTCAACTATGCCGACGCCCATGAACAGGCCGGCTCGCCGGCCGAGATGTTCTGGCTGGCGAGGCGCTTCGACCAGCCGCTCTACGCTTGGCATGAGCGGCAGTGCAAGGCCGACGTCGACCCGATGAACCTACTGTGGTTCGACCCGCGAGGCGATGGCCCGGTCAAGGCGAAGATGCCGCTGGACCGGGTTTTTCGCGGCGTGGACGTGGCGTTCTTCCGGAGCGCATGGGAAGACCCGAATGCGGTCTTCGTGGGTTTCAAGGCGGGTGACAACAAGGCGAATCATTCGCATCTGGACCTAGGCACCTTCGTGCTGGACGCGTTGGGACAGCGATGGGCACTGGACTTCGGCGGCGACGAGTACAACATGCCCGGGTACTTCGGCAAGGATCGGTTCACGTATTACCGGCTGAAGACGGAAGGGCACAATACGCTCTGCATCAACGGCCGGAACCAGGACGAGCAGGCCCGGGCGGACATCATCGCGTTCGACTCGCAGCCTGCGCGGGCCTTTGCGGTGGCGGATCTTTCGGCTGGGTATGCAGGCTCGGCGGACCGGGTGCGGCGGGGCGTGGCGCTGCTGGATCGCAAGCATATTCTCGTGCAGGACGAGGTCGAATCGAAGGAGCCGGCGGAGATCGTCTGGGCGATGCACACGAAGGCGGAGGTGAAGCTGGCTGGCCACGCGGCGACGCTTACGCTGGGTGACGCTCATCTGCAGGCGAGGATCCTCTGGCCGGCGGGCGCGAAGTTCGAGGTTGTCTCGGCCGAGCAGGAGCCCCCGCAGAATGCGAACAAGGGCGTGCGGAAGCTGGTGATCCGTATGCCGAAGGCGTCGGGAGCGACGCGTATCGCGGTGCTGCTGACGCCGTACCGCGAGGTGGCAACGACGTTCGAGCCGAAGGTGCAACCGCTGGGGGAGTGGGAGCGGCCCATACGGCCGCGGCACTGATTGGTTGTGTCCTCAAGTGGCTTGCCTTCAACTGACAAGAGCTTCGTCCGTTGGGACATGCTTGATGGCCGGCCTTGAGCGGGTCAGCCACGCGAAGGCCGCCAGGCCGGTCAGGGCGATCGCGCAGACGCCGATCAGTCCGGGCACGAAGCTGCCGGTGTGGTCCTTGGAGAGGCCTGCCAGGAAGGGGCCGACCTGGCCGGCCAGGCCGTGGCCCAACATGACCAGGGCGTAGATCGTGCCGAGCACGCGCGGGCCGTAGAGGTCGACAATCTGGGCAGGGTAGACGCCGAAGCCGCCGCCGTAGCAGAAGCCCACGAACAGGGCGGCGGGCAGCCAGCCGTGGCCGGAGAGGCCCGCTCCGATCAGCGAGAGGATCGACAGCCCGATCAGGCCCAGCGCCAGTATCAGGGCCCGCCGGCCGCCGAAGAGGTCCTGGGCATAGCCGCCGAGGACCCGGCCGGTGGCGCTGCCGATGGCGAACATGGTAATGGCCTGGAGGGCGATCATCTCGGAAAAGCCGAAGGCTTGGCCGATGGGGCGGAGGTTGCCGTTGACCACCAGGCCGGGCAGGGTGCCGGCGAACATCGCGAGGAACATCGCCCAGAAGCGGCGGTCGGAGAGCAGTGTGCGGCGGCGGAAGTCCACGGTCTGATCGGTGCGGACTCCGGGGGGATTGGACAGCAGCAGGCCCATGAGCATGATCATCGGCCCGTAGACCAGGGCGACGAAGCGGAAGATCTGCAGCACGGTCCAGTCGTGGCTGAACATCACGCGGGCGAGGTTGGTCAGGATGATCGCGCTGGCGCCGTAGCCG
>JANYLN010000048.1 GCA_025357795.1 Planctomycetota bacterium | reverse complement strand
CAGCCAACACCTGGCAATACCGGCCAGGCTATGGAAGCGGGCATCTCAACTGATCCGCGCACAGGGGCGGATCAGCCAGTCACAGTAGAAGGGGGCTTTGCATGTCAGACCGGACGAGAGGACTATTTGTGTTAATGGTTGCAGTCGGCCTGCTGACGGCATCGTCAGCCTTCGCTACCGTAGCTCTGCCGCTGGGCGGTACGCTGTACAAGCCCGGGTTCGTCCCCCCGGGCAGCACCGCCTACAGCACCCAGCTGCCCGCCTGCTGCATCCCGGCCAACCTCCAGGCCGAACTGACCTCGACCATCCAGTCGCCGCCCCAAGGCCCCGGCTTTCACGGCACCATCACCAGCAGCGCCTACCGCAACCCTGCAGGCAGCCGGACCTTCACCTACGTCTTCCGCAACGACGGTCCAGGCAACGATCCGGTGATCGTTGCCGCCAGCTTCCTCAAACAGGACTGGCTCGCCCCAGCCATCACCGACGCCGGCTCGGACGGCCAAGGCCTCTCCGGGACCAACGATACCCCCGAATGGACCACCGGCGATCCCTACCAGATCTTCCGCGGTCCGGACGGCCTGCTCGAGTTCGACTGGCGCATCGGCACCACCGGGACCGTCATCGGCCCAGCCAACTACTCCGCCACGATCTGGCTCCAGACCGATGCCTTCGGTTCCCGCCAGAGCACCCTCGGACTCGCCGATGGTGGCGCCATAGGCCAGGCCCTCATCCTCGTCGCCCCCGAGCCCCTGACCCTGACCCTGCTCGCCGCCGCCGGCACAATCCTGCTCCGCCGGCGCCCCCGCGACTCCGCCCAGGAGCGAGGCCGTTAGGGTCCGGGCAGGAATAAGTCCGCCGTTCGGCGCCTATGGAGTGCGGTGGCCATGACGCCGCTTTGGCTTCGGCGGCCAGCCACCGGCGAAGTTGTTCCGGTACGGACCCTTACCGGCAACTATCGTCAGAATAACCCCTGCACATTCCCCGCCTCATCGATGTCCATCACCTGCGCCGCCGGTTTGCTGCCGAACGCCGGCATCGTCATGATCTCCCCGCACAGTGCATACAGGAACCCCGCCCCCGCCGAAATGCGGATGTCCCGGATCGGCAGGACAAAGTCGCTGGGCCGCCCCCGCAGGCTCGCATCGTGCGAGAACGAATACTGCGTCTTCGCCATGCAGATAGGCAGCCGCTCCCACCCCAGCTTCGTGAACTTGTCGATCGCCGCGCTGGCCGCCTTCTCGAATCGCACGCCCTTGGCTCCGTAAATCGTCGTCGCGATCGTCTCGATCTTCCGCTGGATAGGCCAGTCCAGCGGGTACAGGAACCGGAATTTCTCCCGCGGCGCCTCGCACGCCTTCACCATCGCCTCCGCCAGCGCTGCCGCCCCCGGCCCGCCTTGCCCGTGCCCCTCGCAGACTACCACCTCCAGCGCCCCAGCCATCTCCGCCCCTTCGCGCAGCGCCTGGATCTCCTCCTCGCTGTCGGTCGAGAACTTGTTGACCGCGACCACGCACGGCACGCCGAAGTGCCGCGTGTTCTCCAGGTGCTTGATCAGGTTCGGCAGCCCCTCGCGCAGCGCCTCCGCGTTCGGCTCGAACAGCTTCGGATCGATGGGCCGCCCCGCGATCACCCGGTACCGCCCGCTGTGCGCCTTCAACGCTCGCACCGTGGCCACCATGCACACCGCGTCCGGCACCAGTCCGCTGACCCGGCACTTGATGTTGTAGAACTTCTCCATCCCCATGTCCGCGCCGAACCCCGCCTCCGTCACCACGTAGTCGGCGCATTTCAATGCAATGTAATCCGCCAGAATGCTGCTGTTGCCATGCGCGATATTGGCGAACGGCCCGCAGTGTACGAATGTCGGCACGTGCTCCAGCGTCTGCATCAGGTTCGGCTTGATTGCATCCCGCAGCAGCACCGTCATCGCCCCCGCCGCCTTCAGATCCTCCGCCGAGACAGGCAGGTCCAGGTGGTTGTAACCCACAATGATCCGCCCCAGCCGTTCTCGCAGGTCCTTCAGGCTCGTCGCCAGCGACAGCGCCGCCATCACCTCGCTGGCCGCCGTCAGGTCAAAGCCCGTCTCCCGCGGGATCCCGTTGCCCTGCAGGCCGACAACAATGTTCCGCAGCGCCCCGTCGTTCATGTCCACGCACCGTCGCCACGTGATCTTCGTCGGATCCAGCTTCGCCGGGTTGCCCTTGATCAGAAGCGTGTCCACCATCGCCGATAGCAGCGCATGGGCGCTGCTCACCGCGTGCATGTCCCCCGTCAGATGAAGGTTGATGTCCTCCATCGGCACCACCTGGCTGTAGCCGCCCCCCGCCGCCCCGCCCTTGATGCCGAACACCGGCCCCAGGGAAGGCTGCCGGATGCATGCCGCCGCCTTCCGGCCGATGTGCGCCAGCCCCTGCGCCAGCCCGATCGTCGTCGTCGTCTTCCCTTCGCCCAGCGGCGTCGGCGTCACCGCCGTCACCAGGATGTACTTGCCGTTGGGCCGCCCCCCCAGCCGCTCCAGCGCCGCTAGGCTCACCTTCGCCTTGTATCGGCCGTAGTGCTCCAACTCGTCTTCCTGCAGCCCCAACGGCCCCGCGATCTCCTGGATCGGGCGCAGCTTCGCACTATGGGCAATCTCCAGATCCGATGGCATCTTCTTGGCAGTTGGCTGGTTCATGTTGTACTCCGTGTATACACGTAGTTCCTTTATCGGGTATCCTAGGGCTTGGCTGCAATTTCCGATAGCTGACCCCCGACCACATCTCGGAGCTGGTCCGAACCAAGGACGTCGATTCGCTCGGGTCATGCACGAAAACTCCCAAATTCCCCTGGCAAATGAACACAAAAACCTTGCCTAGTATTCTGCTGGATGTTACGCTAATCTCCATTCGACGCATCGTACCTGGGTTCTTCCCTTTTCGTACGATGGTCAGACGAGGGTTTGACAGCCTTGAGCGCGCCTGTCGTCTATATATATGTCAAAGCCATGCCCTTTGCTCGGCACTGGGCAAGCAGGCGTCCCATAGAGGATCTGGTGTTTCACTGTTCCTAAGAGGAGGAAGAGGTCATGACAAAGGTCTTCGCAGCAATCGTGCTGGCAGTCGCGGCATCCGTGGCATTCGGCTATTCCGGTGCGCTGGTCTCGGTAACGGACGTGGCACTCTCCGATGTGCCCGGCCCCCAACCGATCACGGTCTTTTCGCCGCCCGCAGCCGCCAACTTTGGTGGCGCCTGCCTGCTCTATGACAACTACGCCAACCTCGCCTTCAGCACCGGCTATGCCCTGGCCGACCGCAACTGGCTGACCTTCCCGCTGACCGCCCCGAACATCACCATCAACCCGGTCGACTACCAGGGCCAGTGGGCTGCCGGCGGTTTCAAGGTCACCGGCGTGCTGACCTTAACCGATCCCAACAGCGGCCTGTTCACCAACATCAACCAGGCGCCGGTGGACAACCGCTTCCCGGCCCACATTCCCCGCGTCGGTCGCTTTGCCGGCTATGAGTACACCGCCGTCCAGTTCGTCTTCGACGACCCCATGAAGGCCGCCGGCGTGTTCATTGCCACCAACTCCAACCAGTGGGGGTTCCCCTGGGCCCTCGATGACGACAACAACAGAATGGTGCTCCAGTCCCGCAAGGTCTGGGTCGGCGTGCTCGGCGAGACCGACACCTATGCCACCGCGCAGTACACGCAGGTGGCCTGCGGCAGCATGTACGCCCCGTTCATCAAGGTCCTCGCCAACGGCAACAATCTGATCAAGTCCATCTGCGTCGTGCAGGACTCCAGCGTCGAAAGCGACGCCCCGTTCGGCTTCTTCGACGTCTACGTCAAGATCCCGACCGACGTCGATGCCGATGGCCACGTCGATGTGATCGACCTGCTGACCTTCGCGGGCACCTGGGGTCTGAGCCAGGGCGAGATCGGCTACGATGCCACGTGCGACTTCAACGGCGACAACTCCATCGACGTGATGGACCTGCTCACGCTCACCAACTACTTCGGCAAGTACTGACGCCACCAAGCCTCGCCCGCCCCGCCAACCCAGGGCCGCGAGAGCATCACCAACCAACCCAACGCCGCGGGCACGAGATGTGCCCGCGGCGTCTTTTCATGGTGTGCCGAAACAGAAAAGGTGTCAGGTACCTTTTCTGCCTCCCCCATTTAGCCGGCTCGCTTGCGAGCCGCGTGTTTTTGCCGTTGCCGTTGCCGTTGTTATCCGTGTAAATCCGTGGCGTTGTTGTGGTTACTGCCGTTCCCGTGCCCTTTGTCTCATCGGTGGCTGCTCTTGCTGTTGTTGTGCTTGTTGTTTCTGTTGTGCTACGACTGTTCCAGCCCCATCCCCCCGTTTTCCTCTTGAAATTCCCCGATCCAGTCGATACCCTAACGTATACCAAACACCTCTTGCCGGCGCAAGATGACGGCTGTCGGGCATTCGTAAGTAGACCGTACAAGCGGATTCGGACGCTCCCTTGGCCGGCTCGTGGAGAAGGGCAGATGTTCGTACGCGCATGTAGTGGCTGGTCGCTAGGCTGTGGACTCATCCGCCCGGACGCGCTCTTCGATTGGACCCGCCGATCGACATTGTCCTCCGTCTGCCTGGCCGACTATGACAACCTCTACGGCGCCGTCGCCTTCTACGAGCAGGCCCTCCAGCGCCGTTCAGCGAGTCATTGCCCAGCGCTGCCCAGTTCCCCCATCCAGCCCAGCTTCACGCGGCGGTCAACTGGCCGGAACCTCTTCACGGGCGCCGTTGGTGGCATACCCGCCGGCTCCAGAACCCGCCGCCGTTCCAGCCCTTCGCTGCATCGGCATCCGCGTGGCCCTCCGCCAGATCCGCAACCTCTCGGAAAAGACCGCCCTCGCGATCGTCCAGGACCGCCCGGCATCGGCCCAGAACACGTCCGCGACCGTCAAGTGGCGCCACTTGTGGCATTTTTCCAGCTTATCGGACCGCTTGGCCGCGTCCGCATGTCCAGCGAGGAGGCCCGCGCGCTGATCTTCTCCGGGGCATGCGACGGCCTCGGGCCCAGCCGCCCAGCCATGCTTTGGCAACTCTCGATCCGCCTTCAGACCGCCCGCCTCAGGGAACTCGAGCGGCAGTACCTGACGTTCTCGCCAGCCAATCACCCGCTGGCGATCCTGGCCGACACCCTCGCAGGCCAGGATATCGTCCGTAGTATCGATTTGGCAGGTTTTATCGGTCGCCAGGTGTTCGTCGCCGGTATCATCGTGGCGACGCGCAAAGCCGTTACCCGCCAACGAGATATGATGCAATTCATCACCCTGGAGGACCGCTGGGGCTTGGTGGAAGTCGTGCTTTTCCCGGACGTTTACAAGCAACTGGGCGGTACCTTCGGCCGCTTCGGTCCCTACCTCGTCCGCGGCGCAGTCCAGGAGAACCTCGGCTCGATCGTCCTGGTAGGCTGCTCCGTCCAACTGATCCCCGATTTACCCCCCCCGGCTGGACAGCACCAGCCACAGCCCGCCCTCATTGTGTGGCTGACCCAACACCTTGCAGGCTATAATACTTAACTGGCCGCACGGAAGACCCCTGCTGGCCAGCCAGTTTCGAAAAGCATTGGCCAGCAAAACCTTACGTGTCAGACCAGAGGTAGACATCCGTGAGTGTAATATCCGGAACCGAGAAGATCAGCCGGCAGATAACTGCCGACGCGGTCGCCCAGGACGGCGTTGCCAGCGATCAGTTCCTCAACCGCGAACTCAGCTGGCTGGAGTTCAACCGCCGCGTCCTGCACGAAGCAATCGACGAACGCACTCCACTACTGGAGCGATTGAACTTCCTGGCGATCTTCTCCTCCAATCTGGATGAGTTTTACATGAAACGCGTCGGCGGCCTGAAACGCCAGATCGCCGCCGGGATAGTCGCCTCCCTGCCCGATGGCCTTTCCCCCGTACAGCAGCTGGCAGCAACCCGCAAAGCCGTCCTGCCAATGATTATGCAGCAAGCCGAGTGCTATACGAAACTGATCCGCCCAGCCTTGGCCGACCACGACGTCTTCCTGCTGGACTGGCAAGATCTGACCGAAGCCGAGTGCGCCCGCGCCGCCCAGTACTTCCACGCCAGCGTCTTTCCCGTGCTCACGCCCCTGGCGGTCGACCCGGGCCATCCATTTCCCTTCATCTCAAATCTGTCGCTCTCCCTGGGCGTGACCCTCCGCCACCCCGACCGCGAAGAAAACCTCTTCGCCCGGATCAAGGTGCCTCAGGTCTTGCCGGCGTGGGTCCGGCTGGACGCCGAACCAGCCAACGGCCGATTCCGCTTTGTCAACCTTACCGACCTGATTCGTCACAATCTGGACCAGTTGTTCCCGGGCATGCAGGTGCTCAGCGTAATGTCCTTCCGCGTAACGCGTAACGCCGATGTCGATCGCGACGAGGAGGACGCCGAGGACCTCCTGGCGATGATCGAGGAGGAACTCCGACGCCGCCGGTTCGAAAAGATTGTCCGGCTGGAACTCGGCGCCGCGCCCGACCCCTGGCTTCGCCATCTGCTCACCCAGGAACTGCACGTGACAGAAAGTGACATTTACGAGATGCCGGCTCTGCTGGACTACGGCAGCCTGCGGACCGTCGCAAGGCTGAACCTGCCGAAACTCCGCTACAAGCCCTTCACGCCCGTCGTGCCCACTAGACTCGCCGACGAAGAGGCCGACATCTTCAGCGTAATCCGGAGCGGCGACATCCTCTTGCATCACCCCTACGAAAGCTTCAACGCCAGCGTCGAGCGGTTCATCCGCTCAGCGGCGGACGATCCTAACGTGCTGGCGATCAAGATGACAGTTTATCGGACGGGCGACGAGAGTCCGTTTATCCAAATGCTCATCCGTGCCGCCGAGGCTGGCAAGCAGGTCGCCTGCCTGGTCGAACTGAAGGCCCGCTTCGACGAGGAGCGCAACATCTACTGGGCACACGTGTTAGAACAGGCAGGTATCCACGTGGTCTACGGCCTGGTGGGCCTTAAGACCCACTGCAAGATCGTGCTGGTGGTCCGCCAGGAACCCGACGGCCTACGCTGTTACGCCCACATCGGCACCGGCAACTACAACGTGCAGACGGCCAGGTTATACACGGACTTTGGCCTCCTGACCTGCCGGCCCGAACTGACCGAGGATGTCGCCGAGCTGTTCAACTACCTGACCGGCCGAAGCGTCAAACAATCCTTCCGCCAACTGCTCGTTGCCCCGATCAACCTGCAGGAGCGGCTACTCGAGATGATCGAGCGGGAGACGCAGAATAGGCTCACCGGCCAACCCGCCCAGATCGTCGCCAAGATGAACAGCCTGCAGGACCGCCGGATCTGCCGGGCGCTCTACCAGGCCAGCCAGGCGGGCGTGCCGATCGACCTGATCGTCCGCGGCGTCTGTTGCCTAAAGCCTGGCGTGGCCGGTCTTAGCGAGAACATCCGCGTGATCTCCGTCCTGGGGCGGTTCCTGGAACACTCGCGGATCTTCTACTTCCGCAACGGGGCCACTGACCCGCTCGACGGCGAGTTCTACATCGGCTCCGCCGACTGGATGTATCGCAATCTGTTGGCGCGGGTCGAGGCAATCACGCCGGTCGAAGACCGGGCCCTGCGCGAGAAGTGTTGGGAGACGTTGCAGATTGTCCTGCACGACCAGCGACAAGCCTGGCAGATGCAGTCGGACGGTACCTATACGCAGCGAACCCCGGCGCCAGACACCCCGGAACTGGAGGCCATCGGCTCGCAGCAAGCCCTGATGGAACGGACCCGCAAACGCCACGCCGTGAGCGAGAAAGTCGAGCCGCGGTTGCGGATTTCCCCCGAGAGTTAGTGGTCAGTTGTCAGCGGTTGGTTGTTGGCTGACGCCCTCGGAGATAACCTTTCGGACAAATGTCATGGCCAGTCCCAACGAGGTCGAGTGCTGCTTCGGTGCCCAAGCTATCCTCATTCGGATGGACGCCGCGGCGAGCCATGCCCAGGCCGTTCGCGACAACCGCGACGTCGAGGCCGTGCACGACATGCGGGTTGCCTCCCGTCGGCTGCGGACCGTCCTGGAACTCTTCGTGGACTGCCTGCCTGGCAAGAAGGCCCGGACCTGGCGCAAGGCGATCCGCCGGGTGACGCGGGCGCTGGGGGAGGCTCGCGATACCGATGTCCACGTCGAGTTCGTCGAGGGTTTCCTCAAGTCTGTAACGGATCGCCGGCTGCTGCCCGGCCTCAAACGCCTGCTGCTGCGGCTGCGGCAGAAACGACGCGCCTTGCAGGACGACATGGTCGCGGCGCTCGACCCGCTGGATAGCAGTGGCACCCTGGGGGAGATGGAGGCGATCCTGGGGCCGGTGCTGGCCCGTGGCCAACTCAGCCGCGTCGACCTGAATGACCCGTGCATTCGCCGCCGGGCTAGCCGCGCGATCTCGCAGCGCCTGGAAGCGATGCTCGCGTACGAGCCCTACATCGAGCAGCCGCAGCGGATCCTGGAGCTGCACGCCATGCGGATCGCCGCAAAGCATCTCCGCTACGCGGTGGAGATCTTCCGGCCGCTGTACGGCGAGGACTTCGACTCGATCCTGCGATCGCTCAAGCAGGTGCAGCAGCAACTGGGCGACCTGCACGACTGCGACGTTTGGATCGCCTGGCTGCCGTCCTTTGTGGAGCAGGAGCGGCAACGGACCGTAGAATACTTCGGAGACGCTCGGACGATGGGCCGGCTGGTACCGGGGATCGACCATCTGCGAACCAAGCGACAGTGCCATCGGGATGAGTGCTACCGCGACTTCGTCGCCTTCTGGCAGCAGCTGCGCCAGCAGGATACCTGGGTCGCGATGTACCGGATGGTCTCGCCGCAGGAGCAATCCGAGCCGCCAGTGCCACCGCCCGGGCAGGAGCCTTCGGCATGAAGGTCGCACTCATTGGCGATATGCACGCGAATCTGCCGGCCCTGGAGGCCGTCCTCGAACACGCCCGCGCCCAGAAGGCTGAGGCGATCTGGAACATCGGCGACTTCGTCGGCTACGGGCCGCACCCCGACGAGGTCGTCCGCCTGCTGCGAAAGGCCAAGGCCGTCAGCATCCTGGGCAACTATGACGTCGATGTCCTGGCCAGTCCCCAAAAGAGCAAGCCCAAGAAATCCGAAAAGGCTCTCGCCAAGGCTTGGGCTTACGACCATCTGTCCAAGGCCAGCCGCAAGTACCTGCAAGGCCTGCCGCAGGAGTACCGGCTCGAAGTGGCCGGCAAGCGGATCCTCCTGACGCACGCCGGCCCCGCTTCGCCCGACGAACACCTCGAGCCGGATACGCCCCAGGAGCGGCTGCGGGAACTCGCGGAGATGGCCAAGGCCGATATCATCATATTCGGCCATTCGCACGTGCCGTTCGTCCGCAAGATTGACGGCACGTGGTTTATCAATACCGGCAGCGTGGGGCGGCCCGACGACGGCGACCCGCGAGCCTGCTACGCCGTGCTGGAGATCTCGCCGCGACGGCTCCAGGTACGGCATTACCGGCTCGATTACGACATCCAGCGAACTGTCGACGCGATGCGCAAACGCCGTCTGCCGGAACTGTTCATCCAGATGATCATCCGCGGAAGAGGGCTCGACGACGTGATCCAGGAGACCAAGAAAGAAGCCGAACCGGTTGGGGAACCGCCGGCCGAGGACCAAAACCCGCGGCTGGCCAGCGTGCTGCAACTGGCGCGAGTCTGCAAGTACGAAGAGGGACACACCCACCAGGTTACGCGGCTGGCGCTGAAGCTCTTCGAGCAATTGCACTCGCTGCACAAGATGGGGGAGCCGGGGCGTTTCTGGCTGCATTGCGGATCGCTGCTGCACGACATCGGCTGGATCGAAGGGCAGAAGAAGCATCACAAGACCGCCCTGCGGATCGTCCTCGATTCGCCGCTGCTGCCGTTCAACGGCCGGGAGCGCCAGATCATCGGCTGCATCGCCCGCTACCATCGACGAGCAGCTCCCAAGAAGAAGCACGAGCCCTACGGTTTGCTGGGCGATCGCGACCGGCAGGTTGTGCGCACCCTCTCGGCGATCCTGCGGGTGGCGGACTCCCTGGACGTGATGCACGAGGACCGCGTGCGGGACCTCGCTTGCCGCATCCTGTCCGATCGCGTTACCATCGACTGCGTGGCCGATCGTGCACTGGACGAAGAACGCGACCAGGCCGTCAAGAAGGGCCGCCTGTTCGAGAAGGTCTTTGACCGGAAGTTGGACATTCAATGGCATCCCGCGTAGACGCTCGCAAGAAGCCTGTCGTTGCCTTCATGGACATCGGCACCAACTCGGCTCGCCTGCTGCTGGCGAGGATCAACCCGAATCACACGTTCACCACGCTGACCCAGCAGAAGGAGACCGTCCGGCTGGGCGAAGGGGAGTTTGCCCTGCACCGGCTCACCGCTACGGCGATGCAGCGGGCGGTGCAGGTCTGCAGCCGGTTCGCCCGGATGGCCCGTTCGTTCGGCGCCAAGGAGATCATCGCCGTCGCCACCGCCGCGACCCGCGAGGCCCGCAACCGCCGGCTGTTCCTGAATCGGCTCAAGAAGGAGGCCGGCCTCGACATTCGCGTGGTTTCCGGCAAGGAGGAGGCCCGCTTGATCTGGCTGGGGGTCTCGTCGGGCACGAACCTTGCCGACCGGCAGGCGGTCTTCATCGACGTCGGCGGCGGCAGCACCGAGGTCATCGTCGGCGACCAGCACCGCTACCGCTACCTCGACACGCTACGGCTGGGGGCGATCCGCCTGCAGAACATGTTCTTCAAGCCCAGCGAGACCGGACCTGTCAGCCGGGGCCGCTACAAGGAGATCCAGGGGTACGTCCACAACACGGCCGTGCATGTCTTCCAACATGTCCGTCAATGCGAGCCCGACCTGGGCATCGCCAGTTCCGGCACCGCGGTCAACCTGGCGGACATTGCGTCGCGTCGTCTCAACGGCCGACTGCCTCGCCGGCGCGACCTGCTGACGCTCGAGCAGTTGGTGCAGGTGGTCGAGCATCTCTGCTCGCTGAACCTTGCGGAGCGCCGCAAGGTGCCGGGCCTGAATCCCGAACGGGCGGACATCATCATTCCCGGCGCCGCGATCCTCCAGACGTTCATGGAGGAACTGGGCCTCAAGCAACTGCAGATCAGCGAGCGCTCCATGCGAGACGGCTTGCCGCTTGACCACCTCTCGCGCAGACGTCACGCTCAGTTGCTGCACAAGATGACCTTCCGCGAAAATAGCGTGCTGCAACTGGGCCACACCTGCGGTTTCGATGAGCCGCACGCCCGCAACGTAGCCCGGCTGGCGCTGGGTCTGTTCGATTCCGCGCGCGAGGCCGGACTGCACGGCCTGGGCAAGTGGGAGCGCGACCTGCTGGAGTTTGCCGCGCTGCTGCACGATATCGGCACGTTCCTGTCCTTCGGCGACCACGAGGTCCACTCGGCATACTTCATTCGCCATGCCGACCTGCTGGGCTTTGACGAGACGGAGATCGCGATCGTCGCCAACTGTACGCTGTTTCACCGCCGCAACGTGCCACGCAAGAAGCACCCGGCCCTGGCTGAGATGGACCCCTCCAGCCAGCAGATCGTCCGCGTGCTGTCGGTACTGCTGCGCCTGGCGGAGAGCCTCGACCGTAGCCACATGGGCGTGGTCCGCTGCGCGCACCTGTGGGCGAAGGGCCGGCGCGACGTCCTGCTGGAGATCCACGCGAAGGAGGATTGCCAACTGGAAGTCTGGGGCGTGCAGAACCACGGCAAGGTCTTCAAGAAAGTCTTTGGGCGCGACCTGGTGATTGAACAGGCCCCTGCGGGCCCGTGCCGGCGGACGGCAATGGCAACGACAGAGGCGGCAGGGGAGCGACGACGGGTCAGGAAACAGCAACGGTAATGGTGCGGCCAAGGCCGGAACCATGAACAAAGGGATGGTTTGTCTATGCAGACGGTTGCCTGCGGGCGGTGTTTTCTTGCCAGAGCGCATCCGCCGGTGTCAGGCTGCCCGCCCGCCTGGCTCCCAAGAACCGGCATCAGGCCCAGCCCTCCTTTCCCCTGCCCGTGATCCCGCCGTGGGTCACCGTCCGAAGATGCCCCGCAGTCGGTCCTCGATCGGATGGTCGGGCTGCCGCTGTTGCTGCTGCTGATCCTGCTGCTGGTCCTGCTGTTGTTGTTGCGGGGGCGGCTCCTGCTGGCGCTCGCGATCTGGACCGGGCAACCCTGGCAATTGCGGCACCGGCACGCCCGGCAAAATCTCGCGCTGTTGGCCCTGCTGCGGCGGCTTCTCGCCCGGCAGCGGCAGGAACTGGCCGCCAGGCACGGCGCTGCGGATGCCCTGTTTGGCGAGCTCGCGGATGGCCTGTGCGACCAGCGGCTGGATCTTGATGTGCGCGAAATCCAGCTGCGGATTCGTGCGCGAGCCGACCAGCGGTACGTCGATTCGGGCATTGCCCAGGACGCTCGCGTACTGGGCGACCGGGCCCTTCACGCCCGCCTGTTGCAGCAGGCCGGCTGTAACAGGCATGCCCACGTACATCATGACCGTATCGTCGAAACCGACCCAGCCCGAGAAGACCATCTCGACCCCGTTGGCGAAGGTCAAGGCGAAGTTGTCATAGGTGATCCGGCCGTTGCTGATCACGAACGTGGGGTTGCCGATGCGGATGTCCACCGCGCCCTGCTGGTCGATCTGGCCCTGGGGCACCTGTTGGCCAAGACGGCCGAGTTGCCCCGCTTCGCCCAGCGCCCCCAAGGACCCCTGTTGGCCCCGGCCCTGCTTGCCCTGGCCGGCGGCACCGGCGATCTGGACCAGCAGGCCAAATGCGCCGGTCGGCTGGACGCGCACGTTCTGCATGTTCATCTGGCCGCGTCCGCTGCCCGTCTGCTTGATCGCCTCGCCCAGCGGCAGGTCGATGTCCTGGATCACCAACGAGACGCGGCCATCCAGCCCGGTGGCATCCGCGAACAGCGGATTGACGTAGCTGAGCAGTTGCCGACCGATCTCGCTGTTGAGGTTGATGTTGTCCAGCAGTTGCAGCTGTCCCGGGATCCGCAACTGCGGCGTCTGTTGCGTGAGGTCCACCGTGCCGCTGATGTTCATCGTGCCGCCCGAGGCCGGGATGCTCGCTGTCGGCAGCACCAGTCGGCCATCCGCCAGCCGCGGTGAGAGCACACCTCGGCCGAGTTTTATGCCGTAGACCAGGCCGTCCTGCCAGCCGATATCGAAGCCTTCCGCCGTCACGCCGCGGTACGGCGGCTGGACATTTTCCTGCCAGGCGGGGCCGACCACGGTGAACCGGCTCTCGGACTTGCCCCTCAAGTCCACCGTCTTGGCCGTCGCTGGTGCCAACTCGTGCACGAGCGGCATGATGCGGTCCCAGCTGGCCTGGTAGTTGCCTTGCAGGTTCAGTACCTGCCGCGTACGGAACTGCTGGACCGTGCCGGCCAGGCTGGCGGTCAGTGGTGCCGAAGTCAGTTTTGCCTGCCGCAGGGCGATGGTCTCGTTGCTGTTGTCGATCTGCGTGTCATACACCAGTTGCACCTGCTCCTGCCGGAAGGCTTCCTTGCCCGTGCCAGCCTGGAAGTTGTCGACGGTGGCCTCGCCGGCCAAGCTCACCACGTTGCCCTGGGTCTGCATGTTGCTCGCGAGGTTCAGTTGTCCGGCAATCGCAGGCGCCTGCTGCTGGCCAGTCAGCATGTAGACGGCCGCGAGTGTCCGTGCGACGTCCGCGACCACCTTGACCCGGCCGCTCAGCCGCAGGGCCTGGCCCGACTGGTACTGGAAGTCCTCCGCGTTGAGGCTGGCGAAGTCGTCGCCCTTGAGCGTGGCGCTGGCAAGGCGAGCTTGCTGTGTCTTGGTGGAATATTGGGCCTCCTGCCACTGCAAAGCGACGTTCTCGGCGACAGGCTGCCCCTTGACGCTCAGCCCTGCCAGCGTGCCCTTGCCGCTGGAGGCGATCGCCTCGGTCTGCGGGTTGTACCCTGCCGTCAACTGCAGGTCCGAGATGGTTCCGGAGTACCCCTCGTACTGATCGAACGCCCGCACGCCCAGCGCCCGGGCCTGGCTGACCAGGTAGGGCAGCTGCGCCTGCTGGAGAGTCACGTCTGTCTTCCAGGCCTTGCTCGTCAAGTCGTACCAGCCGTCCGCCGCCGCCGTGATCCGCTGGTCGACGTTGGCATCCAGGCTGTGCAGCACGACTCGCTGCGGGCTCTGGTTGGCCAGCAGGAGCGAGGCATTGGGATTCAGTGTCGCCTGCTGGACGTTGAGCTGCCTGTCGCCTGAGATGTAGCGAAGGTCTGCGGCCTTGATGTTAGAAGTGATCTTGACCTCGTTCTCGTTCTCGCGAGCGACCGTGAAGCGGCCATCCACTCGGCCCGCCATCCGGACATCGCCCAGGTCCACCAACTGCCGCAGTTGCTGATCCAGCTTGGCGAGGTCCGCGTCGAACCGCCCATTCAGATTGGCCGGATTTCCCAGGACATTCGCCTGGGCGAAGCCCGACTGCAGTTGCCCTCGCTCGACCTGCAACCCTTCGTTCGGCACCACGTGGGCATTGACGTCCAGCACGATCGGTTGCCAGTCAACAGGCTGGCCGTTGCGCGTCGCAGTCAGATCGACCACCCGCACCGCGACGACCGCCGCCAGGTCAGGCTGTGTATGGACCTGCAGGTTGGGGATTTGCAGCTCACCCCTGGTGATCTCCACACCCTCCTGGATCCGCAGCAGGCTCGGGATCGCCCCGGCCAGTGCCTGCAGGTTCAGGTTCGCCTCCGCTGTCGCCTGCACGCTCGGCAAGGCCACGCGTTTGCCTGTCAGAAGCAGGGACATCAGGTCCTCGCCGGTGACGCGGGTGGGTTGCTCGCCTGCCCCGACAGTCTGGGTGGTCGGCGCATAGGCGAACTGCGCCTTGGCTGTGCCGGCCCCGCCCGTGAGGTTCATGTTGCCGTCGATCTTCTGGTCTGCCAACCGGCGGACCTGCGCAACCAATCCCAGGTCAATCGGTTGCGGCTGGACAACCTGCTCGCCCCGCGGCTGCTTCGGCTGCGTGTAGAACTCGTTGATCTGCGTCTTGAGGTCCGCCTGCAACGCGCCGCGATCTAGTTGGCCCTGCACGTTCAGGTTCGCCTGGCCGTGTACGCCCGGCTGGTCAAAGAACGACAGCAGCGGGGCCAGCGCCACCGGTTGGTCCGTGTTGAAGGCGAACTGTCCCGTCGCCTGGTTGATGTCGATCTTGCCACCGGCCACGAGGTTCTTGACGTTGGCCTGAGCCTGGAGCTGACCGCCTTGAGCGATCTGGGCCGCCAACTGTCCCTGGATGTTGTCCAGGGTATCCAGTGTCACCTGCCCATTGAGGTTGGTGACGCCTAGTTCCTGGCCGTCTGGTTTGATGATGCGCACGTTGCCGCTGTGGATGACCAACTGGCCCTTAGGCGCCGGGGGCGGACCAGTCTTTTCCTCTTTCGCAGGCTGGGTCGCGGCCGGTTGGCGCGGCTCGACCGCCTGGACCAGCGAGGGGGACTCATTCTCCTGCAGGTAGACGATCGCGTTGGGCTGCTCGAGATCCACTTGGCCGAAGGACATCGGCGAACGCACGATGTTCCACAGGCCCGTCTGCACCACCACGCGATGGACGCTCAGGACCTGCCGGTCTTTGGCATCCAGCAGCGCCACGCCCTGCAACTGCGAGGGACGCCACCACGACAGATTCATGTTCTGGACCTTTACCGTGCCGCGCAGACGCTGGTTCACCATCGCGACGAGCTGTCGCGTGCCGTAGTCACTGCTGATCACCGTCGGCAGCACGGCCGCCATCACCACCAGGCCGATGATGATGCAAAGCAAGACGAAGCCCACGATGTACGGCCATCGCCGGCGACGTCGCGGTTGGTTCGGCTCGCGAGGCGGGTTTGGAGGATTGGGATCGGCGGGAACGTCACGGGCATTCGAGTCGCGGCTCTTGTCTTCTGCCATGGGATGGAACCTCCCGCGTGATCGCCCGTGCAGGGCGGTTGCATTCTGTAGATTCGATCAGTTTCACCTGCTAAATGGTATGCCTGCCAGCATCCCTGTGCCCGAGGCGAACGAACTGTCGCAGGAGCGGTGCGCAGTGGGTGGGGGCCTGTTAACAACAAATCCCGCGGCTTTTTGGCCGTGGGACCTGTTGCTACAGGGAGAGTTGTACAGGCCGTTGCGGCGAGTGAGGGGTTCGCCGTCGCGGCACAATATTCATCGGGATCTCTTCCTTCCCCGCTTGAACCCGTATGCAAGGGTTCCCGCATGCTCCAGGCCGCACAGCCTTGGGGCAGACTCTCGGATTATAGGCCGTGGCGATCCTGGCCGCAGCATGCATATCATCGGCTGAGACGTTCGCGACTGGCAGCCGGCAATGCGTTAACCATCGGAGACAATCACGATGTACAAAGCAAGCGGTCCGACCACTAAGGCGGTTCTGTTGGCGGCAGGGTTCATGATCACCTCGGCGGTCTTGATCATCTGCCTGGGTGGCGCATCAGTTCTGGCGCAGAATGCCGCCACGCAGCCGGCGACCAAGACACCTGCGTCGACCCGACCCGCAGCCACGCAACCGGCCCATGCGAACACCCGTGTCTACCAGATCGAGGGCATGTACTGCCAGATGTGCGCCGGCAAGATCCAGCAAAGCCTGTCGGCCCTGCCAGGCGTCAAATCCGCCAAGGTTTCCTTTGATGAGAAGAAGGCCTGCGTGACCGTCGCTTCCCAGGACGCCCCCAGCGACGCGAGGATCCAAAGCGTTGTGGAGGAGGCCGGCTACAAGGCTGCCCCCGCCATGCGATAGAGCTCTTTCGTCGGGCAACCCAGTTTCGCATCAAAATGCTCGCCCAGCGCAACCGCCGGCATCAGGTGCAGCATTGGATGCCGAAACACCCCCGGCCAGTCCCAAGACAGGTACTTGATCGTTATGGGGGAAAACATCACCGAGGCGGGCTCGACAAGGTCATTTGTCGAGGATCGACAGGGTATCGCATTTGCTCGCTAACCTCCTTGTCCACGGCATGTTACAACGTTAATAAGTTTACAAAAAACCCGCGAGAAAACAAGAGAAGAATGATATAACAATTTGATCTTTAAAGACTTGCGAACATTCTCGACGCGTGGGCTATTCTGAGGGGCGAGTCAACCTAACTACATACCAGGAATAAGCACTTTATCTGTGCGTCAGCCTGAAAATCCCTTGACCAGCGGAACATAAAATGCTCGAATGTGGCTCAGCGGTTGAAATGTACGCATGTCATGGAGTTGTTTTTTGGAGGAAAGGGAGCTATGCGCAAAACAATTGTGTTCTTAGCAGTAGCAGCCTTAGTGGTAGTCAGTGCGGGCTTGGCCCAAGCGGCGCCGATTATTTCGATCTTCAAATCGGGCGCCGACATTAACATGTCGTACACCACAAACCTGTTTACCGACTTCAAGACGGCCGGTGCAGCCAACGTGGTGCAGGTGACCATGGACATGTGCGAGATGTCCGCCAATGGGGCTGCCCTGCGAAACCCGAACAACGTGGGGCCTGCCGCGGTCGCGGGCACGGGCGATACCGCTCAATTGTTCAAATGGGATCTGTCGAGCATCCCGGCTGGTGCGACCATCTCAAAGGCGCAGATCCGGCTTTACGCAACTAACGGCAATACCGATCCGGAGTACATTGCGCCCGTCGTGACACACAACTGGACCCAGGGTGTGGCGACAATGGCGGGCCCGAATAACCCTGCCACGGGCCTCACGTGGGGTCCGGCCTCGAATGCTCAGTTCGGCGCAGCTGACCTCGGCACACCCACCAAGGTTACCGGCAGCGGCGCTACGCAGCCGCTCGCGACCGGTAAGCCCAGTATTTTCGATGTGACGGCTGATTTGCAGGCGATGGTCAACGGCACGATGTCCAATTACGGTTGGGCGGTCGGCGGCAACGCCACCTATACTGGCACGGTCGGCAACCGCGCTTGGTATACCAACCGGAACTCTGACACCACGACCCGTCCGGCCTTATTTGTTGCGTACACGCCTGAGCCTGTCTCGTTGGCCTTGCTCGCCCTTGGCGGCTTGGCCCTGCTGCGTCGTCGTGCATAAGCGAAGAAGTTTCTGTATCTGAAGCAGTATAGAACCCCCTCCAGCCGGAATGGCTGGGAGGGGGTTTTCTTGTTATGGCTGTTTAATCGGCGTGCGGAAAATCAGTCTCATGATCGCCGGTCCGGACGGGCTCCTGCACGGCGCGGAACCTGGCCTGGCGAGGATGCTCGACTGGAAGGTGATCTATGCGCCAGCGGCTCGGGACATCGGGCATCTCAACCCTCTTGGCATGCATGGCGGTGACGATCATGGCCTGACCCCGTGGCCCTTACGAGTGCGTCATCTATCTGTCTGCCTCCGTAATCAGTGATGGCCCCGATTCTCGGCCCGCCAATATCCGCCCTGGCCAAGTAAGCGGGGCTTATGGCCTTGTCCTGGCGGAACAACTCACAGAGGCGATCCTTTAGAAGCCGTTCGGGTGGCCCGTCTTGCTCACCGACAAAACGCACTGCCGGGACGCGGAATGCAGCAACGTTCTTTGGTGATGGTTCAGGTGACATTTCTAACGGATTCCTTCGCTAGGGCATTCGCTTCTTCAACGGTGGGGAAGATCATGCCCCAAGCGATTACTTCCACCTGCTCTTTTGTGAAGATCAGCGTCTTCATAATGCTGTCGTCCAATATTCGGGCAACGTAGACGTGGCAAGGCCATTCCTTGATTGGAAAAAGCGTATCGCCCTGATGACGCGCGGAAAGAATCAGATTCGTGATGTCCCGCCCGCCAAGCCCGTAGGTCTGCCCAATGATTGGCGGTTCAACCTCGATCAGCATGTGATCGTCACGAATCTGGTCATTCATGCGGCCTCTTGTCCAGCAGGCGCGCGGGGTAGCTAGGTCTCCCGTAACCTCGCCGCCTGCGGACAAAAAAAAGTCTGGCTTCGTCTTCATGTCTTGTACCTCAGAATGGCGGATTCACGCCTGAAAGATTCGGGGTCATCACTCGTTGCCGGAATCACGTCATTCGCAGAATGACGGCCCGCCAAGCTCTACCGTAATTCGACTTAGCCGCCGGAACTCGCCCAACCGACCATCCGGCCATTCACTGCCTTCGCCGGTCTTATCTTTCTCAAGGCGAGAGCGGAACCGCTCGATTCCGCTGCGTAGCTTGTTGGCAAGATCGTCCAGTGGCAAGCCCAACATTGGGCTGTTTTCCGCCCTGCACGACGACTCGATGAGAACGCACGTCGCAACCGGTCCTAGCCCTTCATACGTTTCAACAATCGCATACAGGGCCTTTACCAAGTCGTCCCGCACTCTTTCCCTGTCTGTGGGGTTCCATCGCTCGTAAAGCACATCTAGCAATTCCGTCAGATCGGTATTTCCGGGCGCAGGCGACATACGCGAGCGGTAGCAGTACTCAGGCGCTCCCAAAAGAAGCTTGTCCAGTTCGCCTTTGGTGACAGCATTGTTGACGATGGTCATGGGGTCAATCGTTGTCATGGCATGAACTCCTATCCGGAATAACGGGGACTAGCCAGGGACAATAATATGATATTTGTGAAATAACCGGAAACACCATCTCCTTTGGCGTAATCCGGAAGACGCCAACAGAACAGGCGGCCGTTCCTCGCATTATAGTGTTATAGCCATTCCGGCCCCCCGCCATCCCGTCGACCATACCTCCCGGCTGCGCCCTGACCGTCTCCTAAACCGTTCGACCATCGCCATTTCTGTCCCCTTGTGTCCGTTTCTCCCCGCATCCTTGTCTGGCGTGGTTGGTCGCCTTGTTAGCGGTTCAGTGGCGCCGTTAGTGGCACCCGCCTCGTATCCGAATTCCCGCTCCCCGGTCAGTTACCACCCGCCCACCGTCAGCCCGGCACCGCCTCGCGGCCGTCGAGTGGCGCCGGAAGTGGCGCTTTCGCCCCGGCATCTGCACCCAGCCCAGCTCGCCCATCCCGCCCAGCTTCACGCTGCCACCGCGTGGCCCAGACCCGTTTAGTGGCGCCGTTGGTGGCACCCACCCCGTGTCCGGAATTCACCTCATCGCTCCCGCCCAGATCCCGCATCCAGCCCAGCTTCACGCTGCGACCGCTTGGCCCAGACCTGTTTAGTGGCGCCGTTGGTGGCACCCACTGGCTGTCCGAAAGACCGCTCCGGCTCCCGGTGTTTTGGGCGATGGCTTGCAAATTTCTGTAGCTAGGTAGTTCGCTTCGGTTTGGGGGGTGAGCGGGACGTTGACGGTTATAGGACGGTTCGCGGTTTTCGAAGTGGTCGGGATGGTGGGCGTTGAGTTCGTAGGTGCTGACGGGCACACGGTCCGGCCGTTCGCCCCGCAGAACGGCCAACAGACGCTGTTTGGAAGTCACGATCGGTTCTCCCTCCCCCCCCAGGAATTCGTGCCTAAAGGTTTATGGCCTCGCTGGTTGGCTTGCGGCGCTGCGCTGCTTGAGGATCTGGTAGGCCTGGCCGATCGTGGTGTCGGCTGGGGCGGCCTGGGCGGCCTGCTGGATGGTCTGCAGGCCGACGTCGCGCGGACCGCTGTAGTACTCGAGGTAGCCCAGAAGGAAGCGGAGGCGGTGATCGGGGTTGGCGGCCAGGATCTTCTCGAGTTCGGCGCGGCGGACGTCCAGGATGTCCTTGTTGCCGATGAGGGCCGGCAGGTCGTAGTCGAACTGTAAGATCTGTGGGAATCGGCTGATGCCGCGGTCCAGGGCCACGTAGGCCCGGAGGTACTCGCCTGCGGCGAGGAGGGCGTTGGCCCGGCCCAGCCAGGCGAGGGCGTTATCCGGGGCGGCGGTGATCACGCCGTTGTAGGTTTCGGAGGCGCGGTAGTAATCGCCCTTACGCATGAGGTCTTCGGCCTGGGCGAGCAGCTGGTCGGCCTGGGTCTGGCGGGCGCCGGCCAGGGAGCGGATGGGCATGCGGAGGCGCTGCTCGACGAGGCGAGAGGCCTGCTCGCGGCCTATGTCCGCGCGGAGTTGTTCACGTTGCAGGGGGGTTGCGCCTGGTTTTATAAGACGTATCTCGTCGGTCGGGCGCTGGCCTGCGGTAGCGACGCTGAGGTCGAGCGGCTGCTGCTGGGGTTGAGTCAGGGGCTTGCCCTGGGGTTGCTGCTGGGGCTCGGTGCCGGAGACGGCTGACTGCTGGGCGCCAGAGTACCGTTGCATCTGGGTCAGCAGGCTGGAGCCGGTCTGATCGGCTGCCTGCTGGGCGGGTTGGTTCATCGGGCCGCCTGTTGGCTGTCGGCCTGTGTTGGGCCTGAGGGAGCGAGTGATCTGCGCAATTTGAGGCTGGCCCGCGGTTTCGGGCGTTGTCTCGTTCGGCTGGGCCGGCTGCGCGTCGGGCAGGGTGCCTAGATCGGGCAGGCGGAGTGTACCGGGCTGGGCCAGGCGCTCGCCCGGGTCGACCTGCTGGCCTGCCTGGGTAGTGTCACGGCCAGACTCGGTGCCTTCCAGCCGCGTTCTAACTGAGTACGGGGTAAGGGGGTTGCGGCTGATCTGGCCTGGGCTGGTCGCCAGCAGTTCGGGGTTGAACATCCCGATGCCGGCGGGTTCCCAACCCGGGGCGGCGTAGGGCAGGCCGGTCGGGAGGGCCTGGCCTATCCGCTGGATGGAACTGAGGGGGGCCACGGGCAGTTGGTACTGGTACTGGCTTGCGCGGTAGGAACCGTTAAGGTCCCGTGGCAAAAGGGATAAGCTTTCGATGGCGCCGGTGGTTATGGCGGTCTGGGAGGGATCGAAGTAGGGCCTGGGACTGTAGGTCGACAGGCCGCTCTGGATGGACTGGAGGCCGACGGAGTCGCGGATGAAGTTCGAGAGGTTTGCGCTGGGGATGGTCGTTTGCAGGGTACTGGGGTTGGAGATGGGGCTAAAGCCCTGGAACGACCGGCCAGCGGTGACATTACCGGACATGATCAGGTTGCCGTTGAGGCCGCTGGTGACGGGACGGACGGTGTTGTAGCCGCCGCTGCCTATCTGGGGGTTGGCATCGAGGGCGTTGCCGGTCTGGACCTGACGGACCTGGGCGTCTGTGACGGCCTGAGCGGCCAGGAGCAGGACGACAGCGAGTGCGGCTCGACAAGTCCCGATGCCAAGGAGGTTTAGCGTCATGGGTCTGATTCGATTCGGCTGTCTTATAAACATGGTGCGGCTCCCGCGCTAGGGACGTACCGGGTCTGGCCACCGTCCAGTAGACCGAGACTATCCAGTAAGACTATCGGCCCTTGCTATATCCTAGTCCACAGCTGGCTGATTCGTGCGGGGGTCGTAAAATGGCTTGGCTGGTGGGTGTTACGCGGGCGGGACCTGGAGAGCGGTGAGTTATGCACGTACTGTTCATCTGGCCTAACCTCAATGCAGAAGAGGGTTTCAGTCACGGGATCGCCTGCCTGTCGGGGGCACTCAAGGCGCGGGGGCATCGCACGAGCCTGATGAACATCAACGAGGCGTTCGGGCCTGTACCGAGCCAAGAGGAGATTATCGGACGCATTGGCGAGTTGCGGCCTGACCTGATTGCCTTCAGTGTGATGAGCCAGCAGTATCGGTATGCGCTGGAACTGGCGCGGGCGATCCGGGGCGGCGGCCAGGAAACTGGAGCCGGCGGGTATGCCACCAACGGCGCCACTGAACAGGTCTGGGCCACGCGGTGGCAGCGTAAAGCTGGGCTGGATGGGCGGGCTGGGCTGGGTGCTGATGTCGGGAGCGAAAGCGCCACCGACGGCGCCGCCAGATGGGGAGCGGGCGAGATTGGGAGGGTGCCGATCGTCATTGGGGGCGTACACACGATCATGCGCACGCAGCAGGTGCTCGAGGATGGGCGGGCGTACGGGGTGTGGGACTACGTCGGGGTGGGCGAGTGCGACGAGGCGCTGCCTGTGCTGGTGGATCGGCTGGAGCGGAAGGACCCGGCGGTGCTGGAGACGCCGAATTTCTGCATCCGGCTGGCGGATGGGACGTACCGGCGGAACGCGGTGGGGCGGTACCCGGACCTGAACCAGCTGCCCGCGGAGGACTACGAGATCTTCGATCTGGAGCCGATGCTCAAGCAGAAGAACGGCTGGCAGAGCATTCTGACCAGCCGAGGGTGCCCGTACCGGTGCAGTTATTGCCTGAACCACGAGGTGTCGGACCGCTACCAGGCGGAGGGGGGGCAGACGCGGGCGGCGTACCTGCGGCGGTACGAGGTCAAGCGGATCATCCCGGAGGTGCGGTCGCTCAAGGATCGCCATCCGTACATCCAGATGTTCATCTTCGACGACGACCTGTTCACGCTGGACGAGAAGTACGTGGTGGACTTCTGCAAGGCGTACCGCGATGCGGGGATCGCTACGCCGTTCGTGGTCAACGCGCACGTGCAGAGTTTTACCGAGCCGATGGCGAAGGCGCTGTCGGAGGCGCCGTGCATGATCGTGAAGTTCGGGCTGGAGAGCGGTTCGCCTCGGCAGCGGAGCAAGATCCTCGACCGGCACATGAGCAATCAGCAGATCATCGACGCGTTCGGCTTGTGCGATGCCTACCACCTGCACAGCAGCGCGTTCGTGATGTTCGGCCTGCCCTTTGAGACGCGGGCGATGATGGATGAGACGATCGACCTGTGCGCGCGGATCCGGCCCGGGCGGATGCGCTGGGCGATCTTCTTCCCGTTCGCGGGGACCAAGGCGTATGAGATCTGCCGGCTGGGGGGGCTGATCGATTACAGAAAAATGGACGCGATGGACAACTACTTCGTGGGATCGTGCCTGAAGTTCGATCCGGCGACGGAGCTGCACGTGCAGAAGCTGCAGCGGGTGTTCCACTGGCACGTCAACGCGCGGGCGGGGTGGGAGACGGCGGGGGAGTACCAGAAACTCCTGGACGAGGTGGAGCGGATCCCGGCGGGGGAGTGGGCGGCGGCGCGGGAGGAGATCCTCAAGCGGGATCGGGAGATTTCCAAGGGGCTGCTGGCAGGCAACCAGCCTCATTACTCCATCCGGTATACTGAGGTGATGGCGGTGCACAGCGACTACGTGCAGGCGGAGACGGGGCAGGCGAAGGACCAGGCGGCGCGACGGTGGGTGGCGTTCCGGGAGCAGATGCTGGCAGCGAAGGGGCAGAAGGACTGAGGGGCGACGGCAACGGCAGCCAGAGATGAACGCGGATGAACAGCAGAACTGAGCGACAACAGCCTCAAGGGTGGGCGTGGGGCCGGAGGCGGAGTGCCTGCGGCGCTTGGGCTGTTGGCGGAACCTGATGCGGGGGCACACAACCGGAGCACGGCCACGGCAGGGCCTCGGAATGACAAGCTCCTCCGACCATGCCTGGCGGGGGCTATCGGGGTGTGCCGTCGCAGGGTACCTGATCACAACAACAACCGAAAAGACACGGCGCAGTGCCCCCTGTGGATGGTAGCTCTGTCGCATTTGTCTAACCTGCCTGGGAAGGGATTCGCCCGGTGCAACAGCACGTTTTCGTCCTGCTGTACGCTTGGAGTACGTATAGCGGGGTATGCCATTTCTGTCAACGTTGCGGGAGCGTGCGGGTAGTAATCGTCGCCAAGAAAAGTATTTCAATAAGTATTGGCTGATGCCAGGGAGTAAGATGGGCTAGGGGTTGGAGCGGGCTGGACCGCCAGGCGGAACGGCGTGGCGGAGTTGAAGGCTGCTGAGCGGGTATGATGGCGGCCGATGGGATGGGACGGGCTTATGAGCGAGATAGGGTTGAATGGCGGCGTGGGCCGCAGGGGCAATAGCGATTATGAAGTTGAAGCTGCTCTCATGCGAGGTGTTCAAGCCGGAGTTCGAGCAGGCGGTCAAGCAGGGCAAGAGCGAGTTGTCAGTGGAGTTCCTGCCGTTCGGGCTGCATGAAAAGCCGGACGAGTTGCGGACCGAGCTGCAGGCACGGATCGACGCGGTGCCGGCGGGGGTGTATGGGGCGATTCTGGTGGGCTACTGCCTGTGCAGCCGAGCGGTGGTGGGGATTACCGCGCGGCAGACGCCGCTGGTATTTCCGAAGGCGCACGACTGCATTACGGTGCTGCTGGGCAGCCGGCAGCGGTACAACGAGGAGTTCGTTCGGGAGCCGGGGACGTACTACTACAGTGCGGGGTGGATCGTTCGGCAGGAGAGTCGCGAGGGCAATCCGTACGGCACGCTGATGCAGAATGCGGCGGCGGAGCGGCGGTTCGCGGAGTATGTGCAGAAGTACGGCGAGGACAATGCGCAGTATTTGATGGAGGTCGAGAGCGCCTGGACGAACGAGTACAGCCGGGCGGCGTTTATCAATACGAATGTGGGGGACATTCCGTATTACCGGGACTTCGTGCAGAAGGTGGCGGCGAGCAACCAGTGGAAGTACGAGGAGATTCCGAGCGATCTGGGGCTGATCAGTCGGTTCCTGGACGGGCGGTGGGATGAGGACTTCTTAATTGTGCCGCCCGGGCAGCAGGTGACGGCGAAATATGACAATGAGGTGCTGGGGTGCAAGCCGGGGTGAGGGGGGGCGAGGTTCAGGGCTGCGGGGAGGATGGCAACATCAGCAACGGCAACGACACGGCGCGGGCTAGAGCGTTCTCAGATTATCTTTAGCGGGAGCGGCAGCATGGTCCTGCAACGGCGCAGGACCATGGCACCCAAATACCTGACGCTACGCACAAACGGCATCCGATCTAGAGCCTGGACTGCGAAGGGGAGGCCGGAGGCGGCCTGGCGGTTGGGGCGGGTGGATCGGCAAAAAGGGGCCGGCGTGCGAGGGGCACGCCGGCGATTGGTAAACGGGCTTGTATAGGTTTGGTTGCTCGCGGCCTGGCGTGGCGGCGAGACTTGTCAATTCTAGGAGCGGTTGCCCAGGACCTGGTGGGCAGCGGGGTTGGCCAGGTGCGGGGTGGTCGTCGGGCTGGGGGTGCCCAGCAGGGACGAGTCATCGAGGCTGGCGGCGCCGGTGAGGGAGGAATCCTCCAGGGCGCTAATTGTCTCGAACTTCTGGGCGGGGGTATCGCTAGTGTAGGCGACGCGGGCGACGCGATTGCCGAGCAGGGCGATCACCTCGTAGGGGATCGTCTGCATGATCCGGGCGAGGTTGACTACGCTGTTGGGGGCGGCGTGGTCATCGTCGATGACGGTGACGGGGTCGCCCACGATCGCGCCGGGGACATCGGTCAGGTCGAGGATGGTCTGGTCCATGCTGATGCGGCCTACCACGGGGGCGTGGGCATTGTGAATGGTCATGACGGCGCGGTTGCTGAGGGAGCGGACGTAGCCGTCGTGGTAGCCTATGGGCACGATGCCGACGACGCTGTCGCGTGGGGCGTGCCAGGTCTGGCCGTAGCCGACGGTCTGGCCGGCCTTGATCTGCTTGACCAGGACGAGGCGGCTGACGACCTTGAGAACGGGTCGGAGGTCGGGCTTGTTGCGGATCTGCTCGCTGGGGAAGAGGCCGTAGAGGCCGATGCCGGGGCGGACCATGTCGAAATGGCTTTCGGGGATGTCGAGCAGGGCGCCAGTGGCGGCGGCGTGGACGAGCCAGGGGCGGACGCCGGCGGCCTGGAGGGCGGCGACGGTTTCCTTGAAGATCCGCAGCTGCTCGAGGCAGTAGGATTTATCGGTCTCACCGGCGGTGGCGAAGTGGGTGTAGATGCCTTCGACTTTGAGGTTGGGCAGGGAGTGGAGGCGCTCAGCCAGCTGAACGGCGCTGGGGGGGGAGATGCCCATGCGTCCCATGCCGCTATCGATTTTGATGTGGCAGCGGACGATTTTGTTTTGAAGTTGGGCCTCGTGGGCGAGGTCGCGAACGCCGTAGAAGTCGACGGCGGTGACGGTGAGGTCGTAGTCGAGGACGGCGCGGAGGCGGTCCTTGCGGCCTGCGAGGCCGCCGTCGGAGAAGATCGGACCGAAGAGCAGGATGGGTTTGGCCCATCCGAGTTCGCGGAGTTCGATCGCCTCGCCGAGAGTGGCCACTGCGGCCATGCTGACGGGGCTGGCGGCGGCGAGGACGGGGGCGACGACGCGTACGCCGTGGCCATAGGCGTTCGCCTTCAAGGCGGCACAGATGCGAACCCCTGGCTGGCACTGTTTCTGCAACACAGCCACGTTATGGAGCAGAGCATCGACGTTGACTTGGGCAACGACGTCCCTGTGGCTATACATAGCGGCCATCCTGACCTATCGTATATTGGAATGTCGGAAACTTATTGCGTATACGAGCTATTCATCTTTATCGGCTTGGCCCGCTAGAATACTGGCATTCTTTTGGCATCCAAATAGAATGCGAGTGTTCGTTTTCCGGCACCACGTTCGACGAAAAAAACAGGTATAGCGAAAATGCAAGAAGAACGGAATAGCAACAGTGTGACTTTCACCGAACTCGGGCTCAATGAGACCTTGGCAAAGGCTCTGGCGAGCAGCGGCTACGATGCCCCGACGGAATTGCAGCGGGATATGATCCGCCCGATTCTGGAAGGCCACGATGTGGTGGTGCGGGCGCGGCGGGGGCAGGGCAAGACCCTGGGGTACCTGCTGCCGATCCTGCATCAGATCGATTTGCAGGGCTCGACGCAGGCGATCATCATCTCGCCCACGCGGGAGTTGGCGATGCAGATCAGCGGGGAGTGCCGCAAGCTGCTGGGTGATCAGGGGCTGCGTTCGATGGCGCTGCATCCGGGGGCGGAGGTCGAGCAGCAGGAGGGCGAGCTGGACCAGAATGTTCAGGTCATCAGCGGGACGCCTGGCCGGCTACTGGACATGCTGGAGCGTGGGGCCCTGAACATCAAGACGATCAAGTTTGTCGTGTTTGATGAGATGGATCGGTTGCTGAATTCGGGGCATCTGGAGCCGATACGGCGGCTGATGCAGCATCTGGCGCATGGTCGGCAGCTGATCTGGGTAACGGCGGGGGTCGATGAGGAGATCCAGCTGCTGGCGGAGAAGTACCTGGTCGAGCCAAAGCGGATCGGGTATGAGCAGCCTGAAGAGCGGCTTCGTACTGCGGTTCACGAACTGGTTCTGGGGCCGCAGCGGTACCAGGTAGGGCTGCTGGTGGAACGGATCCAGGCGGTGCATCCGGCGGCGACGATCGTGATTACCAGCCGGCGCGACGATGTGCGCCAGGTGGCTGATGCGTTGCGCCGGGCCGGGCAGACGGTCATGAGCATGGATGAGGAGGCCTCGAAGCTGGCGCAGCGGGGCGGGCGGACGGGGCGGGCGCAGCCGCCTGCCAAGCCGGATCGGCAGGATGCGGTGGTCTGGGTGGCGGCGGAGATGGTGACGCGGGCGATCGACCTGCCGCACGTGGGTCTGCTGGCGCATTTCGGTCCGCTGCCTGGGGTGGAGGTGTATGCGGATTACGTCTGCCGGCTGGTGCGGCTGGGGGCGAACCTCAAGCGGGTGATCACGCTGGTAGAGGGCGGGCAGCGCGGGCGGCTGGAGGAGATGTACGCCGCTGCGGGGGTGACGCCGGAGGTACACGAGATCACGGTGGTCGAGGAAGAGCCCGAGGAGGAGCCGGCGGGCGTTGGCGAGCAGCGGCCCGATCAGCGACCCGAGCGGCGGCCCGATCAGCGGCCTGGCCAGGGTGGCGATCGTGGGGACCGCGGGGGTCGAGACCGGGATCGGCGGGGCGGCGGAGACCGTGGCGGTCGGGATCGCGGGGAACGGCGCGGCGGGGAGCGCGGAGACCGCGGCGGGGAGCGTCGGGATCACGGGGCTGACGAGAAGGCGGCGGACGGGGGGTATCGTTCGCCTGCGGAGGTCGCGGCTGCGGCGGCTCCGATGAGTGCGCCGGCTGGCAAGCCGGCTGAGCCGAAGTCGCCTATACAGGCCCGGTTGGCGGAGGCCAAGGCGGCGGGGTACGTGACGGATACCAAGAGTCGCGATTTCCCGGTGATTCCGCTGCGGTATGCGTTGCCGGTGACGGCGCGGCCCGGGCGGGGCGGGATTCCGAATCGGCCGCCCTGCAAGACGCTGGGCAGCAAGTTCCGGACGGCGCGGCGTGGTAGTCGGCTTTCTGCGAATGAATAACAGCAATGCTGAGTAACAGCCGGGCGGAGTAATGGCAACGGCGAAAATGAGGACCCCCGCGAGATCGGTTGAGATCGCGGGGGTTTTTCTTGGGAACGCTGGGGACTACGTGGACGGCCAGAGCGTTTTCAGATTATCTCTAGCGGGAGCGACAGCATGGTCCTGCAACGGCGCAGGACCATGGCACCCAAATGCCTGGCGCTACACACAAACTGAATCTGACCTAACGGCGAAGACAGCCGTGCTGACGCGGCGGGCTGGGAAGGGTCCACGCACAGATGACTCCGCCGGCATACGCCCGCTAGCCCGTAACGGTTTTCAGCATCTCCCGCAGTTTGCGCTTGTGGATCTTGCCGGTAGGGCCGCGGGGCATATCGGTGGTAATGTGGATCTCGCGGGGGATCTTGTAGGCGGCGAGGGAGTCGCGACAGAAGTGGCGGAGTTCGATATCGGTGACGGTGGCGCCGTCGTGCGGCAGGATGTAGGCGATGGGGACCTCGCCTCGGGTGAGGTCGGGGCGGCCTATGACGGCGGCCTGGGCGACGGCGGGGTGCATCTCGAGGATGCGTTCGATCTCGGCGGGAAAGATGTTCTCGCCTGCGATGATGATCATCTCTTTCTTGCGGCCTGAGATGGTGACGAAGCCGTCGGCGTCGATGTTGCCCATGTCGCCTGTGTGGAGCCAGCCCTGGTCGTCGAGGATGTCGCGGGTCCAGTCGGGCTTGTTGTAGTAGCTTTTCATGAGGATGGGGCCGCTGACCTGGATGTTGCCGGTGGCGCCGGCGGGCAGGGGGCGGTTTGCGTCATCGACGATGCGGACGTGTGCGCCGGGGATGGGCGTGCCGACGGAACCGGGCTTGTGCTTCCAGGGCATGTTGATGGCGATGACGGGGCTGGTCTCTGTCATGCCGTAGCCTTCGTAGACCGTCAGGCCGAGGTTCTTGTGGACCAGGTCGAAGACGTTCCGCGGGAGGGGTTCGCCGCCTGATATCATCAGGTAGATCGAACGGAACTGCTCGGGGCGGACGTCTTTGAGGCGGGCGATGGTGGCGAGCATGCTGGGGACGGCCATGACGATATCGATCTTCTTTTCCTCGATTGCGCGGACGACATGGGCGGGCTGGAAGCGGGGCAGGTAGTGGACGGTGGCCCCCAAAGTCAGGGGCAGGACCATCAGGCCGGTCAGGCCAAAGGTGTGAAACAGCGGCAGCACGCCGAGGAAGCGGCGGTCGGAGTCAATGCGGGCGTGTTGGAGGCAGCCCTGGCTGTTGGCGTAGATGCCGCGGTGGGTGAGGCAGACGCCCTTGGGCTGGCCGCTGGTGCCGGAGGTGTAGAGGATGGCGGCGACGTCATCGTCCTGCAGGCGGGGCAGGCGGGGCAGGGTGCGGAGGTGGCGCCAGATGGCTCGGGCCTTGAGGTTGAGCTGGTCGAGGTAGATGACTTTGCAGCCGCAGGCCTGGGCCTGTTCCTTGAGGGGGGTGACGCTGAGGACGAGGTCGAGGCCGGCGTCGGCGATGATCGCCTGGATCTCGCGGGGGGTCAGCAGGAAGTTCAGCGGGACGGGGACCTTCGCCGCCCAGAGGGCGCCGAAATAGCTGGCGGCGAAGAGGCCTGTCGAGGGCAGGAGGAGGGCGACATTGGGGGCCTTGGTGTTGGAGTGGATGACGTCCCGCAACGTGGCGGAGACGAGCACGAGGCGGCTGTAGTCCCACTGCACGAAGGGGTCGGTCACGGCGAGTCGATTGTGGTACTTACCCGCGGTTACTCGCAGGGCGTCCAGAAGCATGATAAGCTTCCCTCACGGTTGCACTTCGCTACTCTATTGTACAGGTGCGCACGTCCGGCGTGACAAGGATGTCCGGTTGTAGCAGCACCCGATGCGATTCCAGGGCAGTTCGGCGGGGCTCGGCCGGGGTGGCGGGCAGCCCCGGCAGCCCGGCAGGCTCAAGTTTATGGGCCGTTGGCGTCGAACTAATGTGGAAGTCTAGGCGACCAATGAGGATGGATATGCGCGCTATCAAGCTGGTTCGTACGTTGTCGGTACCTGCATTTTTGACACTGGGAATGGGGCTGTACCTGCTTGTTGCGGGCGGGTGCGTGACGGTCTCGCCCGATGCGGTCAACCTGCTGGAGTCCGCCAACGCCGACTATAACAGCAATCGCTGGCCGCAGGCGGAAAACCAGGCGGCGGTCTTCATCGAGAAGTACCACAACACCCCGGTGGTGGCGGAGGCGTACTACCTGCGGGGCATGGCGCGGGTGCAGCAGAAGCAGTATGCCAGCGCGGAGGCGGACTTCAGCCGGGCGCTGGAGTACTCCAAGCGGAAGGACCTGACCGCGAAGGTGCATGCGATCCTGGGCTATGTCGCGATGATGCAGGACAAGCCGATCAAGGCCGTGGAGCACTACCGGCAGGCGATCGTGGGGCTGGATGAGCAGCCTCCCAAGGATGAGATCTACTACCGGTATGCGATTGCGTTGCAGCGGATCGGGCAGTGGGACGAGGCTCGCATCTGTCTGGCGCGGGTGGTGGATGGTTACCCGAGCAGCAGCTATTCGCCGCTGGCGAAGCGGCGGCTGGCGTGGCCGGGGCGGTTCTTCTCGATCCAGTGCGGCATGTACAGCCAGGTCAAGAACGCGGACGTGCAGGTGGGGCGGTTGCGCCAGAGCGGGCTGGATGCGCGGCGGTCAATGACGATCGTCGGGCAGGAGCCGCGGTACGTGATCTACGTGGGGCGGTACCCGACGTACAAGGATGCGTGCATCGATCTGGCGCGGCTGCGGGTGGTGGTCAAGGATGCGGTGGTGGTGCCGTAGGGGTGGGGGCCGGCGGCGGCGGTTGGGGGTCGGGTTGGGGTTTGGGGGTCGGGTAACGGCAACCGCTACAGATGTCGCGATCTGGGATGATCCGGTTCCTTTCCTTTCGCATCGCGGGTTTGTCTCCTGTCGGTATAGCAACGACGGTTCGGCGGCTGCGCCGGGGCATGCGGGCACAGATTACCGGTCGTCCAGCAGGCCAACGGCATTGAGCAACGACAACAGCCACGGACCCGCTGAAGCGGGAACTCGAACAGTCCTTCGTCAAACAAAGACACGGCGCGGGCGCCAAGTAAGGATAAGGCCTGTTCAGGCGTGCAGCAGGTCCAGCATCTGCTGGACGTCGGTTACGGGCTTGTGGCAGTGGAAGTGTTCGCAGACGTAGGCGGTGGCGCGGCCATCGGAGGTGGTCTGGTTGGCGGTGAAGGGGGCTAGTTGGGTGATGGCGGGGGCGGGCTGGTCGGTGGGGCGGAGCAGGACCACCTTGTTGGGGATGAAGCGGCCTGCCAAGGCGGCGAGCATTTTGCGGGTGGCGGGGGCGTTGGAGGGGCCGGCTATGACGACTTCGTAGCTGGGGCCTATGGCGAAGTCGATGGCGACGAGCATCTGGGTGTAGGCGAGGGGGGCGTGGCGGACCTGGGGGGCGAAGAGGCGGCTGAGGTGCGCGGCCTTTTCCTCGTAGTTGGTGCGGCCTGTCAGGCGGGCGAGGCGCAGCAGGTTGTACATCGCGACAGAGTTGCCGGAGGGGACCGCGCCGTCGTAGACGGGCTTCTGGCGGATCGGCAGCGGCTCGCCATCGTCGGGGGTGAAGAAGAAGCCGCCTGCGTCGGGGTCCCAGAAGTGCTGGATCATGTCGTCGGTCAACTGCAGGGCGGTCTGGAGTCGCTGCACGTCGAAGGTTGCTTCGTAGAGTTCGATCAAGCCCCAGGCGAGGAAGGCGTAATCGTCGAGGTTGGCGGGGATGCCGGCGTGGCCCTGGCGATAGCGGTGCAGGAGGCGGCCTGCGGGGGTGCGGAGGCGATCGAGGAGGAAATCGGCGGCGGTTCCGGCGGCCTGGGCATATTCGGGCTGGTCGAAGGCGGCGGCGGCCTGGGCGAGAGCGGCGATGAGAAGACCGTTCCAGTCGGTCAGGATCTTGTCGTCCTTGCCGGGGTGGATGCGTTTTTCGCGGGCTTCGAAGAGTTTCTGGCGGGCCTGTTCGAGCCGGGGCAAGTCGGCGGGGTCGCGGGTCGTGATGATGATCTCGTCCTCGGGCTGCATCGGGTCGGAACGATACAGAATATTAGAACCTGTTGACTCGCCTGAGGCTTCGTCGTGGTAGTTGCCGTCCGGGCGGACGTTGTAAGTCTCGATCACGAGGGCAGCTTCTTCGGGGGTGAGGAGCTGGCGGATCTCGGCCTCGGTCCAGACGTAGAACTTGCCCTCGACGCCTTCGCTGTCGGCGTCCTGGGCGGAGTAGAAGCCGCCTGCGGGGTCGGTCATGTCGCGCAGGACGTAGGTGAAGACCTCGCGGGCGATGTCCGCATATATGCGTTTGCCGGTCGCCTGATACGTTTCCACGCAAGTCATGGCGTAGAGGGCCTGGTCGTAGAGCATTTTTTCGAAGTGGGGGACTCGCCACTCGCGGTCGACGGAGTAGCGGTGCATGCCGAGGCCGACCTGGTCGTAGACGCCGCCCCGGCGGATCGCCTGGATGGTTTTTTCGACCATGAGCAGGGGCTGGTCGTTGGCGGTGCGTTTCCAGTAGCGCAGCAGGAAGAGCAGGTTGTGGGGCGAGGGGAACTTGGGGGCCTGGCCGAAGCCGCCGTAGACGGGGTCGAAATGCTCGCTGATCTGCTGCCAGGTGGCGGTGAGGGTGTCGAGGGAGAGGGCGTCGGCTGGGGGGGCGGCCTTTTCGGTGTCCTGCAGGGCGACAAGGATCTGGTCGGCGGATTGGGCGGCGTCATGGCGGCGGGTCTGCCAGATCTCGCGGAGTTTGGGGACGAGTTGGAGCATGCCGGTGCGGCCGAACCGGGTTTGTTTGGGGATGTAGGTGGCGGCGAAGAAGGGTTTGCGGTCGGGGGTCATGACGATGGTGAGGGGCCAGCCGCCGCTGCGGGTGAGCATCTGGCAGACGGCCATGTAGACGGCGTCGAGGTCAGGGCGTTCCTCGCGGTCGACCTTGATGTTGACGAAGGTGTCATTCATGAGGGAGGCGACCTGGGGGTCCTCGAAGGACTCGTGCTCCATGACGTGGCACCAGTGGCAGGTGGAGTAGCCTATCGACAGGAAGATGGGCTTGTTGTCGCGGCGTGCGGTGTCGAAGGCTTCGTCGGACCAGGCGTACCAGTCAACGGGGTTGTCCTTGTGCTGCAGGAGGTAGGGGCTCTGCTCGAAGCGGAGGCGGTTGCGGCCTGGGGGTTGGGCGGGCGCGGGCTGATGGGGCGAGTCGGTCATGGTACGCCTCGTTTGCTGCGATGTATGGGACGGCCCGGCGTGGCGGGCGGGCTCTTTATCATCATAGGCGGGGGAGGGAAACGGGTTCCGGGTTGCGGGTGGCAACGGCCAGAACCACGGCGAACACGCGGCCCGCGAGCGGGCCGGCTAAATGTGGGGGCGAGTTTGTTCGCGTCGCTCGGCGCGGGTGATGCGGGGGGCTTGGCCATCCACGCTGAGGGGGCCGGGGCCGAAGGCGACGAGCAGCAGCAGGCCGCCCATGATTGAGAGGTTCTTGTAGAGCTGGCCCAGCTGCATCATTTTCTGGTCGGGGGTTTCCCAGTGGGTGTGGAACGTAAGGGTCACGGGGATCAGGAACAGGAAGACAATGACGGCGGCGATGCGGGCGTTCCAGCCTAGTACGATCATGAGGCCGCCTCCTATCTCGACGATGACCGTCAGGACGTAGAGTACGGGCACGAGGGGGAGGCCGGCGGCGCCCATGTGCTGCTGGGTTCCTTCGGCGGCTATGACCTTGCCTATGCCGGAGATGACGAAGATGGCCGCGAGGAGGATGCGGCCTACCAGAGATAGCGTTGCCTGCAGTGTCTGCATGATGCGTCTCCTTGGGCGTCAGACCATTAGGGCCAGCGCGCTCACGAGATGATAGGGCGCGGGGCCCGGCAGGGCGAACGGTGGCGCATCGGGATTGGGGCAGTCAGGGCGGTCATCGCTCCAGGAGCAGGGTTACGAGTTCGTAGGGCTGCATCGGCAGGGTCACGCCGGTGGGTGTCCGCGCCAGGCGGTTGGCGGCGAGGGGCTGCTCGAGCAGGTCGGCTTCGATGATCCGGGTGAAGGGGAGGTTCACCTGGATGGTTGCGTCTACGGGCTGGTCGGTGTCATTCAGGATGCGGAGGACGAGGGCGTTACCCTGGTCGGCGGGCTTGAGGGCGGTGACGCGGAGGGCGGTCGGGGAAAGAGAGACTACGGGATTCTCGAGCAGTGCGGCTGGGAGCGGCTGGCCCAGGATCGCGCGGGGGGCGAGGGCGACGGTCTGGGAGATGGCGTCAACCTGGGCGGCGACGTGGTCGGCGGTGTGGGGGTAGAGGCCGAAGGTGAAACGGTGCCGGCCCGGGCATTGGCCCTGGGGGGTGGGGTACATCGGCTCCCAACCCCAGATGAGGTAGCCGAAGGTCCGCAACAGGTTCACGCGGCAGGTGCCATCGGGCTGGATGTCGTAGTGGGGCGTGCCGGGGGCGACAATAGCGAGGCTGGCGCCGGGTGCGGGCAGGTCGATCCAGCCCAGTTGGGGCCAGCCATCGGGCCAGAGGGGGGTCTGGCCTCGATCGGTTTGTTGCCATTCGACGGGCAGCGGGCTGCGCTTGAGGCCGGCGAAGGGGACGCTGGCGACGTGGTCATGGGCTGCAGTGGCGGACAAGCCGGCCGCGGCATGCGGCTGGTTCGTCGGGAAGAGGGCGCGCAGCAGGTGATCGCGGGCGCGGTTGGCGAAGTCGATCTCGACGTGGGCATAGGGCGAGCCGGCGGCGAGGCTGTAGCGGACGACGACGGGGCAGGGGGTGCGGCGCGGGGAGCGGCCCCGCTTGTCGGCGGAGCGGCTGGCGGGGAGGCGCATCTTCGTGCGGACTTCGATCTGGCAAAACAGCGGGCCGGAGATCGTCAGCGCGGTGGCGCCCGGTTCGGGGAGGACCTGCTCGTCGCGGACGGGGGTGATGTGGGTGTAGGAGTCGCCTGCCTCGCCGGAGTCGGCGAGGGTGCACAGGCGGCGGAAGGTCTGGCCCGTGGGCTTGTGCAGCAGGTCGCAGGAGGCGTCGGGGTGGACTTCGAGGCGCAGGGTGTCGTTTTCCAGAATGTTGAGAGTGACGGTTACGGCGGCTAGCGCGGTCTCGGCGCGGTGGCTGGTCCGCTCGGTTTGCTGGGTGTGGTCGAGCTGGGCAGGGCCTGCGGTCGGCTCGATTTGCAGGGCGGTCAGGCCGCAGGCGCGGAGGGGCTCGGCGGGCTGGATCGCCAGGAGAAAGCGGAGGCCCTTATGGCGGGTCGGGTTGCCGTTGGGGCGCCAGCGGCGGAAGCCGTGCGGTTCCTGCTCGATGACCTGGGTCGGCAGGACGCGGCCTGCGGCGTCGGTGATCCGCAGGCCGGCGACCTGGTCGGGCCAGAGGATTTCGGCGAGGAAGGTTTCGGCGATGGGGCGGCCCGTCGGGTTCCAGAGGGTCAGGCAGGTTGGGGGGCGGTCCTGGATCCAGTCGATCGAGCGGCTGAGGACGTCGAGTTTGCGGTGGGGGAAGGCGGCGGCGAGCTGTAGGGCCTGGGCGGCGCGGGTGGCGACGTTGCAGGCGATGGTCTGGGCGGCCTCGAAGCGGGGCATCATCTCGCGGTGGACCTCGTCGATGCTGCAGCCGCAGATGCTGTCGTGCGGGTGGTTGAGCACGAGGTGGCGCCAAGCGGTGCGGAGTTCGGCTCGCAGGTCGATGCCGGCGTGCCAGAGGGCGAGGGCGGCGAGGGGTTCGGCCCAAGTCTCGAGGAGGCGGCTGGCGCGGTCGTTGGCCTGCTTGAGGTTGATACGGCTGGTCCAGCAGCCGTAGAGCGGGGGGCTGTAGAGCAGTTCGCCTTGGAGCGTCGGCCGGTTGGCGGGGGCGGCGCGACGGGCTTCGGCGATCACCTCGTCGAGGCCTGCGATGCGGACGGGGAGGGCCCATTCGCTGGCGAGAGCGGCGGCTGCTTGTTTGGCCAGGGGGGCGGGCAGGGCGTGGTCTACGCCGGCCATCAGCAGGCGGACGCCGTCGGCGTTGAAGGGGCGGTCCTTGGCGATGGCTTGCTTGAGTTTGGCGACGGCGCTGGCGAGGTCGTCGGGCATTTCCATGGCGTTGGCGTAGGAGTCCTGGAGCCAGAGGACGAGGACCTCGGAGCCGTCGGGGCCGCGCCAGGTGAGGCGGTTTTGCTGCTGGTCGACGATGCCGCGCCAGAAGACGGCGTTGTCGATGCCGGCCTTGCGGAGGATCTGGGGCAGTTGGGCGGTGTGGCCGAACTGGTCGGGGACGTAGCCTACCGTTTGGAGCGGGCCGAAGGCGGCACCGTGGAAGCGGCCTAGCAGGAGGTTGCGGACGCAGGATTCACCATCGACGAGGTGCTCGTCGCCCTGGATGAACCAGGGGCCGATGCGGAGTTTGTTTTCGCGGACGAGGCGGCGGAGGGGCTCGGCCTGCTCGGGCTTGCTTTCGAGGTAGTCGAGCAGGGGGGCGACCTGGCTGTCGAGCCAGAAGACGGGCAGGCCGTCAGGGTCGTCGGGACGGCAGAGGCGGTCTATCACATCGTCGAGCATGTCGATCAGGCGGTGGCGGTAGGTTGCGAGGGACCAGTACCATTCGCGGTCCCAGTGGGTGTGGGGGACGATGAGGACAGTACGGTCCTTGTCGCTACGTTCGACGGACGGTAGGGGTGTTTGGCTCACGGTTTGCCTCCAGGGCTCGTTGCCCAGGGTAATCGCATGTCGTGGCACGGGCATCTTGCCCGTGAGTAACACGGGCATCAGGAGCACGATTCTGTCGGCCCTTCAGGCCGCTACGGGTGGGACGCCTGGGATGTTCATGGCCAGGATGGCCATGCCACACGTACATGCGATTGCCCTGGCTCGTTGCCCGTGTGGTTCATATAGTACTTTGCCGGGCCATCGCGGCAAAGTACAATGGGGCTTTTGCGGATAATCCAGACGGAATCAGGAGACAATAGAATGGCCAGTCGCGAGCAGGTTCTGTGCGAGATGGAGAAGACGGGCGTGGTGGCGGTGATTCGTGCCAGCGACCCGACGCAGTTGATGGACGTGTGCCGGGCGCTGAAGGCAGGGGGCGTGACGTGCATCGAGGTGACGATGACGACGCCGGACGCGATCAACGTGATCGCCCGGGCGACGAAGGAATTTGGCGGGCAGTGCGTGATCGGGGTGGGGACGGTGCTGGATCCGGAGACCGCGCGGGCGGCGATTCTGGCGGGGGCGGAGTTCGTGGTCAGCCCGATTCTGAATCCCGAGATCATCACGCTGTGCCGGCGGTATAGCAGGGCGGTGGTGCCGGGGGCGTTTACCCCGACGGAGATCCTGAACGCATGGCAGGCGGGGGCGGACGTGGTGAAGGTGTTCCCGGCGACGAAGCTGGGGCCGGAGTTCCTCAAGGACGTCAAGGGGCCGCTGCCCCAGGTGAAGCTGACGCCGACGGGCGGCGTGGATCTGAAGAACGCGGGCGAGTGGATCAAGGCCGGCGCGACGTGCATCGGCGTGGGCGGCTCGCTGGTGAGCAAGAAGGACCTGGACGGCAAGAATTGGGCGAACATCGAGCAGACGGCGGCGGCGTTCATCCGGGCGGTGCAGGAGGCTCGGAATCCGGCGGCGGTGAAGGTGACGGTGTAACGGCAACGGCAAGAACACCCCCAAGCGGACGACGCTTGGGGGGTACCGAAGTCTACAGCGCGCAGGGGATGCGCTGCACACGTCCACAGGACCGAGGGCCTTTATCACGAACGATCCATCTCTCAATGAGCCAAACGTTGCCTCGCCGAGCGATTCGGGCGGCGGGGTTCGGCGTGTCCGGCGGGCGTTATGGGCGGCGTGGGCCAGCGTCGGGCCGGCGTACGCGGGGCCGTCGGTGCAGGCGGTATCGGCGCGGGATATCCTGTGGGCGCTGCCTTGGCTGGGGATGATCCTGGGGTTGATCTGGACGGTGCTGTTCGCGGGGGCGTGGCGGATGTTCGGCGAGTATGCCAGTCTGCGCGTGGTGCCGGTGCTGGCGGTGGTGGTGGGCGACTGTGTGCTGAGCGGGCGGTTCGTGCTGGCGGGCATCCGCATGAGCGAGTCGCTGGCGTGTCGGGATGACAGGCGGCTGGAGACGTCGCGGACCGACATCTGTGTGTACGGGGTGCTGGCGGCGGTGGTGCTGGTGCTGGCACTGTATGGGCTGCTGCTGGCGGTGCCGACGGGTGTGGAGTGGTGGCCCAGCGGGTGGCGGTGGCATCTGCGCCGGTTGTATCCGCGACCTGTATTTCGGCCGCTGGTACTGATGCCGCTGTGGGCGTGCTGGTCGATGGTGCTGGCGGCGGGGATCGGGCGGGCGCGGGTGCAGGCGACGAGCCAGAAGGATCCGGCGGAGCGGATCGCGGGGCAGGGGAGCCCGCGGCAGATCTTTCTGGGGTTTGTGCCGGTGGCGGTGATCAGTGCAATCTACTGCAGCCGGGACGGCAATTGGATCATCGGCTTGGCGATCTCGCTGGCGGTGTTCGTGAGCGTGTACGTCACGGCGATGGCGACGGCGCTGCGGTGGAACGGGCAGAGCGCCACGACGATCCTGGTCAGCGGATTGGTGGGACGGATGGTGTTCCTGCTGAGCTGGCTGTTCGTGGGGCGAGCGGTACATGGGTGGTGAGGGGCAGGAACGTCGGGGTTCCGAGAGACAACGGTCAGGGCCGTTTGGCTGCTGCGCTGGCGGGCAAGCCCTTCGACCGGCTCAGGATCTACGACCGCCGGTGGCACGCAGAAGACACCTGGAAGATCAGCCCTACGGTGCGTTACTGCGCGGGGGCGATCTCGAAGGGGACGTTGGTTTCGGCGATGCGGTTGGCTAGTTGGTCGCGGATGGTCACCTTCAGCACGTAGTCGCCGGCGGGGAGGTTGCCGGGGATCTTGAGTTTCTTGGTGACGAAGAAGTCGCGGCGGGGGCGGCGGCAGAGGTCCTCGATGCTGGGCTCGTCGTAGTTCCAGATCTCCTTGCCGGCAGAGGTGAGGATTGCGAGGCGCTCGCCCAGCAGGGTGTGGTACCAGCCTGGCTTTTCGGGGTGGGCTTCGCTGCGGAAGCCGGCGAGTTCGCAGTAGAGCACGACCATGCTGGTCATGCCGGCAGGGAACTTCCACGGCTCGGGCAGGGCCTCGTAGTGGCCGAAGTTCTGGACCGACCAGCAGAGCGATGCGCTGGGGATCTTGAGCGGCTGGACCTGGCGGAGAGTTTCGTTGAGCGATTCGAGGGCCTTCTCGAACTCCTCGCCGGCGGCCCGCTGGGACTTGGTGTCGGCCTTGGAGACGACCTGGAGCACTTGCCAGACGGACTCGGCCAAGCGGCGCTTCTCGGCATCCTGGAGGGGCCAATCCTCACCGGTGGGAATCTGGCCCAGGAGCGACCACTGTGCCAGGCGGAGGCGGAGGGCGGAGCCGACGGAGTCGGGGCGGCTGGCGGCCTCCTTGCGGAGATGGTCGAGCAGGTCCTTCAGGTCGCCGGCGGACGAGCCGGTGTTGGACTTGACGCTGGCGGGCTGGTTGGCCGGGTGTTTGGCGGCTGGGTCGGCTGACTTGATCGGCGCGAGGGCGGCGGGGCTGATCTCGATATCTACGATCTGGGTATCCTGGGGGGCTACGGGTTTGGCCGGCTCGGCGGGTTGCGGCTGGGCTGTGGGCCTGGCCCGCTCGGGCTGGGCGGGCGGCACGACGATTTCGGGCTGCAGGGGTATGTGCCTGGGGGCCGCGGTCGGTGCCGGGGCGGCCTGCTCGACGGCGGCCGGCTCGATGGGCGCCGGCTGGGTGTCGGGGGTGATGCTACGGTGGTTGAGCCGGGCCTGCAGGTCGTCCATGGGCAGGTTGCTGACGTACTGCTGGACTTCCTGGGCGAGCTTGTCGGCGGGGTCGGTCGGGGCCGCGTCAGCTACGGGCTGGGTCTGGGTCGTCGGGGCGGAGGCGGCGGCATCCTGCGTGGCGGCGGGCTGGTAGGCGCCGGCTGGTTGTTGCGCAACGGTCGGGCCAGCAGGGTGGAGCACGCAGCCGGCCAGCAGCAGGGCGGCGGAGGCCAGTGCGGAGATCGCGGCGGACTGTGCCGTGCGGGCCAAGTGTCGCCAGGGGGTCATATTGCTGTCATGTCTAGTGTGTGCAGGTTTCATAGTTGGGCCTCCGTGCCTCGTACGTATGGGGTTGGGCACCGGGAGGCATTGTAATTGAGGCGGGGCGTTTGCCGCAAATTCCAGCGGGGGTTTATTGCGGTGGAGGCGGATTGGGTGGGGGCGGCGGGCGTCCAGGCAAGCCTGTTCGGGGGTTTTGGGGAACAACAACGGTTACAGCCACGGCCCCGCTGAAGCGGGAACTCGAACAGCCTTTCGTCAAACAAAGATACGGCGCGGGTGCCAAGCCTGGACTACGAACTAAGGCGACGGCAACACCGGCAGGCACAACGGCCATGGCATTGGGAACCCTATTCGATCTCGATCTCCAGCTTGGGACGGAGCGTCGGGATGGCGTAGCCGGTGCCCTTGGTGGACATGTTATAGGTGCGGCCGCCGGCGGGGGAGACGACCAGTCCGTGGTTACTTGCAGGATCAGCCAGCCAGTGCTGGACCGTCTCGCGGAGCGGGGTGAGGTCTATCACCACGGGCTGGGGCGGCATGGGCAGTTGGCGGCCGCCGAGGTAGGGCCAGGCGCCGGTCAGGGCGGGCTTGGGGTCGAGCTCCAGTGGGGAGAACCAGGCCGGCTGGGCAGGGCGGGTCTGGAAGGTCATGGGTGTTTTCCACGGCTCGGCGAGCACGCCCAGGAAGTAGCGGCAGAGTTTGCCCTGGTCGTCGACCTGGTTCTGCCGGCTGCCGAAGAGGGTGAGGGTGGCGCGCTTGATGGTGGCGCCGGCGGGGATGCCGGCCTTGGCGAGGTCGAAGCGGATGTAGAACTCGCAGAACTCGCCCTTGCCATCCTTGCTGGTCCAGCACTCGAGGTCGGTGGCGTTGCCTTCCTCGCCCGAGGGGCTCTTGGGGCTGTCGGGCTTACGGACGGTGGCGTCGCGGCAGCCCTGGTAGCCTTCGAGGCCCTGCTGGAGGCGGAAGACGCGGCCAGGCTGGGGCGGGTGGTTCTCGACCATTGCCAGGACGGTGCCGAGGTCGATCGTGGCCTGGTCGGCGGAGTCGATGGCGCGGACGCGGAAGAGGTGATGGCCATCGGCGAGAGATTCGGTGTTGAGTTTGAACTCCCAGGAGCGGGTGCCCTTGGCGGGCTGCCAGGCGCCGAAGTCGATGCTGTACTCGATCCGCTTGAGGGCCTTGTCATCGGTGGCGGCGCCGGCGAAGAGGGTGCCGTTGCGCAGGATGTCGCCGTCGTGCGGCTGGCGGACGGTCACGGAGGGGACGGCGTCGGCGGGTTCGCGGAGTTTCAGGTTATTGAGCGGGTACTCCTTAATCCGGGTGCGGCCGTCGGGCAGGGCATCGACGAGGTAGTAGTGGCCGTCCTTGGGCTGGCTCGTGAAGAAGCAGTTGGCGAGGACCTCGTAGCCTACCGGGCCTATCCGGCCGGAGTTGCGCTGGTGCCAGTGGCCCGTCAGGACGGTCTTGACGTTGGGGTGTCTGGCGAGTTCGGCCCAGGGCAGGTCGTCGGGGGTCTGCTTGGGGGCCGGGGGGTAGTGCTGGCAGTAGACGGTCGGCTGGCTGGCGGGGGCGGCGAGCTGGGCAGGCAGCCAATCGGCGGGGGGTGGGGACTGGCTGTCGCTCATGACGAAGTGCCAGCCCTTGTGGTCGAAGGTGTAGTTGGGCTTGAAGGCGGTGTTGAACCAGTCATTGTTCTTGCCGTAGTTGTCGTCATGGTTGCCGGGAATGACGTAGACGGTCAGGCCGCTGTGCTCGATGACCTCGCGGATCTGGGGGAGGTATTCGGGGGCGTGGCCGCAGACGTCGCCGAGGATCAGCAGGAAGTCGGGTTTGGCGTCCCGGATCGTCAGCAGGAAGTTGCGGAACTTCGCCAGTTCGGCTGGGTGGGCGATGTGGGTATCGGTGATGGCGGCGAAGTGGAAGACCGGGGTGGTGTCGGGCTGGGTAGCGGGGAGGGACTGGCCCCGGACGGGGGCGAGAAGGGCCGACACGGCCACGATGGCGAGCAAGACAGTCCGCAAACGCATGAGATTCTCCTTGGATGCCCGCGCGTGTGGCGGGCGGCAAAAGACTGGAGCAGTATAGCGTCCGCGGGGGGGCAGAGGCAGGGCCCGGGTTTTTCCCGGGAGTGTGGCGCAAAGCCAGAAGCAACAGGGTCGCGACCCGTAGCGGATCACGACCCTTTTTTGTTTGCGTCTGTTACAGCCCGCGGCTCAGACAGCAAGCCGCGTTTGCATCCACAGATTCTTAGTGGCTGCGACGACGGGCAGCCGGCAGACCGCCGAGGGCCATCAGGACCATCGTGGCCGGCTCCGGAACGGCCGTCACGGTGACGAGAACCGAGCCGCTCGTGCCCACGACGATGGCTTTGTTGGTCTCGGCCGGGCTTGTGAAGCCACCGACGGTGGCCTTGGCGAACTCAGGGTGACGACGCCCGGGCTCACGCCGGTGACGGTGTAGGTCGCCAGGACAACCGGGGCGAGTTTGCCGTAGAGGTTGCTCGGCGGAAACGCGGTCTGCCCGGAGCCGAAGTTGCCCCAGCTACCTTTGGCCAATGAAGTGCCAGTCACCCCGGGGAACGTGGGCGAGAAGAACGTGGGCACCCAAGCGAAGCCATCGCTGCTCAGATCGCCAAGACCGCCAACGTCGGTGGAGGCGCCAGTGATGCTGCCGCCCATCGCGGCGATGCCAGAAACGCCAACGCTCGTGCTCATAGCGATGAGTGAGATCGTAGCCATCTCGCCGACGGCGATGCTCGCCTTGTTCGACGAGACCGTGACATCGATCGCGCCAAGGCTCGGGGCTACCAGCCATGGCTCCGGCAGCCCGATAATTAACACATCATTGTGACACTTCAGATTGAAGCACATAGGGCATGTACTGTGGAGTCCAAAGGGAGGGATCGTCTGCATCGTGCTGGCCAGCGGCGCCGGCGGTTCGGTCGTTTGGGGGCGTTTCAGGGGACGGAGCGGTTGGCATGGTCCGGCCCGGCGGCGCTGATTTGCTCGAGTTCGCGGTCGACGATGCGGGCTTTATGGGCCTCGCGTTCGCTGAGGCCCATTTTGAGGGTCTGCAGCCGCTTCTCGAAGATCTGGATCCGCAGGCGGTCGCGTTGGATCCGCAGGTCCACGCGGGCTTCGGCGAGTTTGTGGCCTTGGTCGGAGAGGGCCTTGCGTTGCTTTGGGTCGGCGGAGCGGTACTGCTGCTGCCACTCGCGGATTTCCATCTCGTTGCGATGCATGCGAACCATCAGGTGGGCGAGTTCGGGGTTCTGGGCGCCCGCTTCGCGCAGTTCGTGGAGCCAGGGACGCATCTGACGTTCAACCTGGGCAAACTTGTGGGGATCTTTGGCCCGTAGATCGTGAAGCTGGTGAAGCTTTTCCGGATAGTACTGCCCGAGGATTTGCAGCAACGGTTCTTCCTTGGGGAGGGTAGCGTGGCCGTCGGGTTCCTCCCCAATCTGGCCGTCGAGGCCCGTCGAGGAGGGCAACGGGGCCGCATCAGGCTGGGAAGCGGGGGCTTGCGGGGAATCGGTCGTCTCGGGGTATTGCCCAAACGCCACCTGCGACGAGAGCAGCGTGCTGAGCGCCAATGCGAGCGCTGCCGTACGGGTCAGGCGGATTCCGCGTCTTGCCCATCCGCCAGGATGTCGGGGGTTTGCAGGTTCGTCGGGATGTCGGGTCGGTTGCGGGTTCATCCGTTACTCCACTGTTCGAGGTCGGTGCCGTTGGCGGGTTGCCAGGCCAGCGACCGGTCCGTTGAGAGGTCGTTGGTCTGTCGGGCCGAGGGGGAGGGTCGTTCGGTTGGGGCCGGGCCGGTATTCCAACTGTTGGAAGTCTGTGATTCGAGGTCCTTGAGTTCGCTGCCGAGCTGCTGCATGGCGGGGTCGTCATTGAGCACGGCCGGCAGGCTGGCGGTGAAGTCGTCCAGGCCAGGGTCGGCGGCGGCCTGCAAAGGGGTAGCCGGGTTCTGGGGCAGGGGAGAGACATTGCCGAGCCCGCGGTAGTAGAGGCTCAATCCGGCGGCCAG
>JANYLN010000037.1 GCA_025357795.1 Planctomycetota bacterium | reverse complement strand
CAGCTGACACGCCCGTTTGGTCCCGACGGCGTCCGCCAGCTCTGGGTGGTGGTCGTCGATCACCGTCTCTACTTGTCCTCGGTGTCCGCGCTCTCGGAGATGTCCTCCAAGAGCGCGTGCACTTTTCCCATGATGTCGAGGGCCGTTCGTGTCTTGGCCAGCTCGGCCTCGAGGCGTTCGTTCTTCTTCTTGAGCCGGTCGGCCTCTCGCTTGTTGGCGCTCTGAGCACCCTTCGGCCTGCCGTCAAGGGCGGCCAACCATCCTGCATCCCGGGCACGGCGCCACTCGGAGATGTGGGAGCTGTAGATGCCCTCCCGGCGGAGGTAGGCGCCCTTGGCCCCGGGACCTACAGGCTCGTCGTAGGCGGCGAGGATCGCCAGCTTCTGCTCGGGGCTGAAGGTTCGCCGCTTCGCCGGGGCGGCGGGGTCGATGTCATCGTCGGTCACGTTCACATTCTGGGCGCGTCCCGTCACAGGTGCTGCGTCGGTAAAGGTCATGGACTCGGTACTTCCTGTCTCGCCCTGGAGGGAGGAACGGCTACAGCAGGTGTCTCACGTCAACCTGACAGACAGGGGGCCGAGCTGCGGCCCTGGATGCCGTGCGACTGGGTCACGTGGGAAAGCACCTCGATGCCTTCGCGGGCGAGGATCTGCTTGGCCACCGCCCCGCCGGCGACGCGCCCCACCGTTTCCCGGCCGCTGGAACGGCCCGCGCCGCACCAGTCGCCCAGTTCGCCGTACTTGTAGAAGAAGTTCATTTCGGCGTGGCCGGGACGGATGACGTCCTTAACCTGCCGGTACTGCTCGATGTGGATGTCCTGCGTGTCCACGTTGCGGATGAGCAGGCCGACGGGCGCGCCGGTGGTCAGGCCCTCCAGCAGGCCCGAGACGACCTCGACGATGTCGGTTTCTTTCCGCGGGCTGTCCAACTTGCTCTGGCCGGGGCGGCGCTTGTACAGTTCTTCCTGCACCTTGGCCACGTCCAGCTTGATCCCCGGCGGCACGCCGTTGACGATGCAGAACAGCGCCCCGCCGTACTCGCCCTTGCCGCTATCGGCCTTCCAGCCGTAGCTTTCGCCACAGGTGGTGATCTGGAACACTCGCCCGAATGTATTGCCCAGCATCGCGATCTCCTTTTGTTCCGGGTGGCTCGCCGCGGCGAGTTGCCTCGCGCGAGGGCATCACCTCGACACCGGCTCGCGCAGTCGGGTCAGTATACCAGAGCCCGCCAAATGCGGAACCAGGTTGGGGAGGTTTTTTCGGTTGGGAAGGACATGTGGCACAGCCGCCCTCGGCTGTGTCCGCCGGGTGCCATGGCCAGGCCGTTGTTTGGTCTGGCCATGCGGGTCAATTCCCAAGGCAATGGTTCTTTGGCACTATCATGTCTCGCCCAGTTGGGCACCCCCTAGCGGAGTACCGCTAGTGTAGTGTTTCATAATTGCAGTATCTTATGAGGTTCGCCTGTGGTATCCTTGCCGTTGAGGTGAGGACGATGCGGATTGCACAGCCGATTATGCTTACGGACGAGGAGCGGGACATTCTGACTCGCTGGTCGCGGGGCCGCAGCACACCGGCACGATTGGTCTTGCGGGCCAATATCGTGCTGCTGGCGGCATCGGGTCTGCAGAACAAGCAGATCGCGCCACAACTGGAGACCGACCGTTTTACGGTGGCGCGTTGGCGGTCGCGATTCGCCCAGGAACGTCTGGGCGGGATTGAGAAAGACGCCCCGCGCAGCGGGCGCAAGTCCACGCAACGCAACCGCGTGGCGGCACGGATCATTGAACGCACCACCCAGACGCGTCCGGCCAATGCGACCCATTGGAGCGTGCGGACGCTCGCGGAAGAGTTGAACGTCAGTGAATCGATGGTTCATCGCGTCTGGAAGGCCAACAACCTCAAGCCGCACCTGAGCCGGACCTTCAAGCTCAGCAACGACCCGCGCTTCGTACAGAAGGTTGTCGATGTGGTGGGCCTGTATCTGGACCCGCCAGAGCACGCTCTGGTGTTGTGTGTGGACGAAAAGAGCCAGATTCAAGCCCTGGACCGCACGCAGCCTGGGTTGCCGATCAAGAAGGGGCGTTGCGGCACGATGACGCACGATTACGTCCGCAACGGGACCACGACGCTGTTTGCGGCGTTGGAGATGGCCGAGGGGAAGCTGATCGGCACGTGCATGCCTCGGCACCGGCATCAGGAATGGATCAAATTCCTGCACCTGATCGACCAGCAGACGCCGGCCGGGCTGGACCTGCACCTGATCGCCGACAACTACAGCACTCACAAACATCCTAAGGTGCAGCGCTGGCTGGCCAGGCACCCTCGCTTCCACCTTCACTTCATCCCGACCAGCAGTTCGTGGCTGAACCTGGTGGAGCGATGGTTCCGGGAGATCACGGACAAAAGCATCCGCCGCGGCGTCTTCACCAGCGTGGAGGGGTTGATCCAATCCATTATGAGCTACATCGACCATCACAATCTCAACCCGAATTCCTTCGTCTGGACAGCCAAGGTCGAGGACATTCTCGCAAAAGTCGGCCGCGCCAGGGCCGTCCTGGATAAAGCGCAAACAGATTGACTCACTACACTAGCTGTGGCACGGGGAAGGGTTCTGCCGTATGCTTCCCTCGCGCCGATTGGCAACTTGGACGAGTCGTTGCGGACACTCCAGTAGGAAGGCTTGACATGATGCGTGCTGAGGTCATCAGGACAAATGCGTTTCCCGCACTCCGGGTAAACGGCGAATTGCAGACCGCCCTGGCGTTCTACACGGTGCCGGACTCGACCCCGGAGGCTCGGCGGGCCACCGCCCGGCGGATCGCGGAGTTCCGGGATGCGGGCATCCACAACTACACCTTCGGCCTGGGGCTCGATGCGTTCATGGGCCAGAAGGCCTTTTGGACCGGGCCGGGCCAGTATGACGGGTCGGTGCTGGACGATCTGCTGGGCTTCGTGCTCTCGGTCGATCCGGCCGCACGCATCCTGCCGCGGGTGGCGATGGATGCCCCGACGTGGTGGAAGGAATCGCACCCCGACGAAGTGGC
>JANYLN010000024.1 GCA_025357795.1 Planctomycetota bacterium | reverse complement strand
AGCGGCTGCGCTTCGACTTCGATCACCCGCAGGCCCTGACCGGCCAGGAGATCGCCGAGGTCGAGCGGCTGGTCAACGAGAGGATCTACCAGGATTTTCCCGTGCAGTGGTGCGAGATGCCGATTGCCGACGCCAAGAAGCTGCCCGGCCTGCGGGCCCTCTTCGGCGAGAAGTACGGCGAGACTGTCCGGGTGGTGGAGATCGGCGAGGGGCTCAGCCGTGAACTTTGCGGCGGCACCCACCTGACCCGCACCGGCGAGGCCGGCCCGTTCGTGATCGTCTCGGAAGAGGCCGTCGGCAAGGGGGTCCGCCGCATCACCGCCCAGGCCGGGGACGCGGCCGTCGCCTACATCCAGAAGACCCGCGACATCGTCAGCCAGCTCGGCGGCGAGTTCCGCTGCACGCCGGAGGAGATCCCCGCCCGGCTCAAGGGCCTGCAGGAGCAGGTGCAGACGTTGAAGAAGCAGCTCGCCAAGGGCGCCAGCCAGGACCTCAAGGGCGTCGTCGAGGAACTTTTGACCAACGCCGACAAGATCGACGGCGCCGCCGTCATCGTCGGGGAACTGCCCAACGCCGACCCGGCCCGCCTGCGCGAGTCGCTTGACGTGATGCGGAACAAGGCCGGCTCCGCCGCGATCCTCATCGGCGTCAAGGGCGACGAGGGCAAGGTGACGCTGCTGGCGGCCGTGACCGAGGACCTGGTCAAGAAGGGCCTGCACGCCGGCAATCTCGTCAAAGAGACCGCCGGCATCGTAGGCGGTCGCGGCGGCGGCAAGCCCGATATGGCCCAGGCCGGCGGCAACCTGCCGGACAATCTCGCCGATGCGCTGGCGGCCGGCAAGCAGGCAATCGTCGCGAAACTCTCCGCGGGCAAGTAACGCCTCCGTTGGCAACTAACGTCCCGATGGGTGGCAGGGAACGAGTGGACCGACAGGCCGCTGGCCGTCTGTCGCGCCAGGATCTGCCGCCAACACTCCTGTCGCGATGACTTCGTCTGCTTTGGCATGCATGCCTCCTTGCGCTTGCACGCACGCATCTTCACGCTACAGGCTGGCGATAACCAGAGGGGGTTGAGTCAGCGGACACCACCCATCAGATCCCAACCATGGACTACGGACTTCTGACTGCTGGCCGCAGACTATTAACTACTTCGTCTTCTCAAATAAACAGAACATCCCCAGCGGCACCTTCCGCAGCGTCTCCTGCGCCGCCACCTTCAGCCCCGCGCTGGTCGCCTCGGCGAAGAACTGCTCCCTCGTGGCGGGCTTGCTGTCGCGACCGGCCAGGCCGAGAAGGTTCTTGAGCCGCCACTTGATCCGGCTGCGGAAACCCGCCGCGTAGTACGACACGATCACGTACCGCCGGCTCACCCGCGCCATTTCGCAGAAGATCCGCTGCCGCAGCTCCGGTTGGTTGATGTGGTGCAGGAACCGGTGACAGAACAGCAGGTCCACCGCCCCCGTGGGCAGGTCGATCTTCTCCGCGCTGGTCACCAGGAACGTCGCCGGCAGGGTCGGGTTGTCCTCCTTCGCGATCTCCAGCATCACGTCGCTGGCGTCCGCCAGGATCACCCGGCTGGCAAACTCCGCCAGGATCGGCGTCAGCCGACCCGTCCCTGCCGGCAGATCCATCGCTACCTCCAGCGTACCCGCCTTGGCCAGCAGGTTGCGGAGAATAGCCACTTCCTTGTGGTGCATCTGTTCGCGCTTGCCACCAGGGCGGAACCGATCGCGGTAGCGGATTGCCTGCTGACGCTGATGAAAACGCGTCTGGAACTGGACCGAGTCATTGGCTGCCTGTTTCGACATTGTTCATCTCTCCCTATGGCGGAGGGGTTCATCCTATTCCGGATGCACGGCATACGGCATCGGCAATCGCAACAGAGTAGCCGAGTCCGCCGCCGCTGGCAACGATCCGAAGCGCTCTCTTTCCCACCGGCCTTGCCAGCGGCCGCCGCTTGCCGAAAATAGAAGGATTGGCCCCGCTTGTGCCAGCCGGGTGTCTCGGCCGGGGGCGATCAAGGAGTAATGCGGCCTATGTCGGCGATGGCTCTACGCGAAGTGTCGGCTCGGGAGATCCTCAAGGGACTGCACCCGCTGGACCTGCGCAACCTGGCCAAGAATCGGGAACTGACCACGCGGCACATGGGCGCCGCCTACATCCACCGCGTCCGCTCCCGCTGTCCGGACGCCCTTCGCATCAGCCCTGACGGCCGCTGGCCCGCCGCCGACCAGGCGACAATCGACAATGTCCACCGCCATTTGTCCACCCTCCGGCTGATCCAGATCGACCTGCAGGTCTGCGCCAGCCAACCCGTCTACCACGCCCGGCTCTACGTGCCGCTGATCCACGCCGACCTGGGCTGCCTGGCGGGTCGGGCGATGCTGCCGGCCCCGGCTGACTGGTCCAAGCGTCAGCACGCCGAACTTACCGCCATCGTCCTGCCGGAATGGTCCGAGCAGCGAGCCGTTCTGGTCGATCAGGCCCGTTCGATCGGCTTCGTCCTGGGCAGCGACTACTACGGCGACATCCACAACAGCCTGCTGCGCCTGCTCGCCTGCAAGGCCCGCACTCGCGGCCACCTTGCCTTGCACGCAGGCAGCGCCGAACTCCTGGCCCGCCATGCCAAGACCGGCGAGCTCGCCCGCGGCGGCCTGCTGTTCTTCGGGGCAGGTGGTGCGGGCAAGACGACGCTCGCCGCCCACGACTTCGGCCTGGATACCGGGGCAGGGGAGAAGGCCAGCATCCGCCAGGACGACCGCGTCATCCTGCACCCCAGCGGCCTGGTCCAGGGCACGGAAGGGCAGGGGCTCTACATCCGCACGCTGGGCCTGCGTCCCGACAGTCGCCCGGCGCTCCATGCCGCGGCTGTCCACGAGGACTCCCTGCTCGAGAACGTCTGGATCAACGGCGACGCCTCGATCGATTTCGCCGACGATTCTCTGACGACCAACGGCCGGGCGGTCGTGCCGATCCGCCGGATCGCCGGCGCCGATGGCCAGATCGATCTGCCGCGTTGTACGCACCTGTTCTTCCTCGTGCGCGATGAGCACCTGCCGATCGCCGCTCGTCTCACGCCAACCCAGGCGGTCCAGACCTTCCAGGCCGCCGAGGCGAACCGGCCCGCAGACCGCAAGGCCGACGAGGCCAACCTGCTCCTGGCGTTTCTCGAGCATAACCCCGACGTGCAGTGTTTCCTCCTGAACACCGGCAGGGCTGATGCGGACCAGACCGCCGCGCTCATCCGCGAGATCTGCCGCGAGGCCGCCGAATGGAAGCGGCCCGGGCAGGGCCCCTTCGAGCAGATCCTCGCCATGCCCGCCTGCAGCACCGCGAGGACCGCATGAAGATCGGGGTGATCAGCGATACGCACGGGATGTTTGAGCGGACCCGCCAAGCCCTTGAGGTCTTCGAACGCGAAGCCGTCGGCGCGATCCTCCACTGCGGCGATGTCGGCAGCCTCGATGTGCTGCAACTGTTCGTGGGCAAGCTCTTCTGGTTCGTCTGGGGCAACACGGATCACCCCGATGCCGGCTGGCGCCGCGTCTTGGAGGCCTGGGGCCTCTCGTACCCCGAAACCAGCCCACTGCGGTTCGACCTTGCCGGCAAGCGGATCGTCCTGGCCCACGGCCACGAGAAGACCTTCCGTCAGACCTTCCGCAGTCCCCAGGCCGACTTTTTCTTCTATGGCCACTCCCACGCCCGCGCCGTTGCCCGCCTGGCAGGATGCACCGTCGTCAACCCCGGCGCAATCCAGCGAACCGCACTCCCGACCGTCGCCATCGTCGACCTCCTGACGGACCAGGTCCGCCATCTCGACCTGTCAGGCCAGCGCGTCAAAGCGGACTAGGCGGGGTGTCGCAGTTTATGGGACCCCAAGGACCCCCAACATCTTGTGTTTTTTCCACGTTCCTGACGCGTATAACTCGAACTTGACACTTGTCTATTCCGCCTTTTGCAGATAAGTTGGCAGGACGCTCGCGAGGTGAGCGCATGGATACGGGCCGGCGTGGCGGACAGTAGCACCGGCTTTGGCTTTTTCGGACGTTCACGGCTCTGGTCATGGCTAGACATCACAGCCAGGTACATGTGGCACCGTCGAAAGTGCTGACCGGGATGCTTATCTTCTCCGCGGTCTGCATGCTGATGCCGCGCAGATGGGATAAGAGCGACCAGATCAAGCTCGTTGCCCAGCCGATCACCATGATCCAGGCCCTGATGAACCGCGGCGCCGACTGGGTCATGCCCCAGACGGACTCCCCGATCGCCCTGCGGGCCGAGGTCCCTGCGGCCTCCCCGCAAGCCTCCGCCAACCAGCAGATGCTCGAAGGCCAGCTGCTCACCATGGCAGAGGAGATCCGCAATCTCCGCCAGCGCAACACCGAACTGGCCAAGCTCCGCGACACGGGCTACATCCCTCGCCGGCTGGGGCGCCTGGTCTCCGCCGACGTCGTCAGCCGCGACAGCCTCGCCTATCGCTCGGTGCTCGAGATCGACCGCGGCTCCAAGCATGGCACCTCCAAAGGTCAGTACGCCACTTCCGCGGTCTACCTCGACCGCGGCAGCAAGGACGGCCTCAAGGCCCAGCGCAACGTCTTCACCATTGAGAGCCTCATAGGCCAGGTCGTCTGGGTCGGGCCCTACACCTCCCGCGTGCAGTTGCTGACGGACCCCGCCAGCCAGGTCTCCGCCCGCATCGCCCGCCTCCAGCCGGGCAGCCAGTCTGCCGTCGTCGCCTACGCTCCCGGCAGCTACGTGCTCGAAGGCACCGGCCAGAACATGATCATCCAGCAGGTGGACTACAGATTTGTAGAGTCAGGCCAGATCAAGACCGGCGACCTAGTCATCCTGCAGCCGACCAGCAATCTGCCCGAAGAGGCCGTCTCCTTGCGTCGGGCCGGCCGGATCACCGAGATCAAGCGCGACCCCAAGACCCAGGTCGTCTGCACGTTGCAGGTCGCCCCGCTGCTGAAATTCGATTCGCTCAAGCACGTCTACGTCTTCGACCCCACGCCGGTGGAGTAGAGGCCACCCCCGCCCGGATCGCTTTGACCGTTCCCCCTGTTCGGAGTCCAGGCGTGGTGCCTGCGCCGTGCCCTTGTTCGACGAAAGGCTGTTCGAGTTCCCGCTTCAGCGGGGCCGTTGCTGTTGTCGTTGTTGCTGTTATCCGTGTCCATCCGTGTGAATCGGTGGCTGTCGTTGTCGTGGTTATTGTTGCCGTGGTTGTGGCTGGCAACTGGCCGCTGCTGCTCTTGTGCCCTCTGCGAAGAAGAAGGCCCGGCTACCGTCGGTAACCAGGCCTTTGCTTGGAATATTTCGTTGTGCGTCTCGAACCGGCTGTCCTACTGCAGAGGCTGCGTGCTCGGCACGCTCGCCGGGGCGGGCTCCGGTGCTGTCACCGGCAGCGGTCCTCCCGATAGCTGCGTGAGGGCCACCGCCTGGGCATCCGGGCACTGGAGGTCGAACGGCACCGGCACCCGCTGGATGCACGGGGCGGCGTCGTGATCCCGCCAGATCCGCTGCTTGCTGATCTGCCCGTCGCTGCACATCCGGGTCCACGGCGGCGTCACTACCACGCTGACCGGCAGGGCAACCGTATTGAGCAGCCAGCGGGCGTCGCTGTACGGGATCGACAGGTAGTCTTCCCACGTCCAGCCGGCATAGCCGCCGCCGCTGACCTTGTCCTTGTCCTCGAAGGGGTCCTCGAAGTACAGCGGGCCATGTTCGACGGCCGGCGGGGCGTAGTAACTGGCCATTGGCTCCCAGTTCCGCTGGGCCAGCGCCGGTTGCACGTTCGTATGGTTGACGTAGTCGCTGCTGGGGGTGTCCATCAGCTCGGGCACCACCGGTGGGGCGAATACCACCAACGGCTTGGTGCACCTGGCTGTCGCCGGCTCGCATACCTGGCTCTTGGTCTTGTGCTGTGACGTACACCCGGCCGCCAGGCTCACGCCCGCCGCCACCAAGCCCGCCAACGTCCAGACAGCTATGCCCGCGCCAATGCCTGCCTGCCGCATGCTCTGTTCCCGCCTAGAGGAAATGGCGAAGCCTGTCTGTCCCGCCACATCCGGGCCCTGACCCTTCGCCGCGACATCCTTTTGCTGTTATCAGTCAGCTGATAACGGTTAGCAACTCGTCGCCGTCCTACGACTCCGTATCGACTTCCGTTATGTAGTTGGGCGATTCCTTCGTGACAAGTATATCGTGCGGGTGTGATTCTATCACGCCCGCATGCGTCACGCGAACAAAGCGGCTCTTCTCCCGCAGATCCTCGATCGTTGCCGCCCCGCAGTAGCCCATGCCCGCTCGCAGCCCGCCGACCATCTGGTAGACGAACTCGCCCAACTGTCCGCGGTAGGGCACGCGCCCCTCGATCCCTTCGGGAACCAGTTTGTCGTTCTTGCTCTGGCCATACCGATCGTGGCTGCCGTGGACCATCGCCCCCAGCGAGCCCATGCCCCGGTATTCCTTAAACCGCCGGCCCTTGTAGATCACCGTCTGGCCGGGCGACTCGTCCAGCCCCGCAAACAGCGAGCCGATCATCACGCACTGTGCCCCCGCGGCAATCGCCTTGGTGATGTCGCCGCTGTAGCGGATGCCGCCGTCGGCAATCACCGGCACGCCTTCCGGCTCGCACGCGCTCACCGCCTGCATTATCGCCGTGATCTGCGGCACGCCCACGCCACTGACCACCCGGGTGGTGCAGATCGAGCCTGGCCCGATGCCCACCTTCACCGCGTCCGCCCCGGCGTCCATGAGAGCCTTGGCGCCGTCGGCGGTCGCGACGTTCCCGGCGATCACGTCAATCTTGTATTGCTTCTTGATATTGCGGACCGTCTCGATCACGTTCTTGGTGTGGCCATGGGCGCTGTCGACCACGATCAGGTCCACGTCCGCCTTGATCAGGGCCTCGACCCGCTGGTAGTCGTTCACGCCCGTGGCCGCCCCGGCCCGCAACCGTCCGCGGCTGTCCTTGCAGGACATCGGGAACTGCCGCATCTTTTCGATGTCCCGCATTGTGATCAACCCGGCCAGTTTGCCGTTGCCGTTGACCAGCAGCAGCTTCTCGACCTTGGCCTGGTTGAGGATCGCCTCCGCCTCTGCCAGCGTGGTGCCAGGCTTGCCGGTGACCAGGTTCTTGCTGGTCATCACCTCTTTGATCTGCCGGTCGTAGGTCTCCAGGAACTTCATGTCCCGGCGGGTCAGGATGCCGACGAGCTTGCCCTCGTCGCTGGTGATCGGCACGCCCGATACGTTGTGCAGGCGCATCACTTCCTGGGCCTTTGAAACGGCATCGCTCGGCCGCAGGGTGATCGGGTCCAGGATCACGCCGCTCTCGCTGCGCTTGACCTTGTAGACCTCGCGGGCCTGCGCCTCGGCCGACATGTTCTTATGAATGATCCCGATCCCGCCCTCCTGCGCCAGCGCGATTGCCAGCGCGGACTCGGTCACCGTGTCCATCGGCGCGGAAACCAACGGGATGTTGATCGAAATGTTGCGCGTCAACTTCGAGCGGACGTCCACCTGGCGGGGAACTACTTCGCTATAGGCAGGCACGAGCAGGACATCGTCGAAAGTGACGGCATCACCAAGCATCTTCTCGTTCACGTTCATGCACGCTACCCCACAATCTTTAGCAATCTATCTATCTTACTGATCCGCGCCGGGTCGTCAAATCCATCGCAACCCCGTCGGCGGGCCACCTATCCGCCACGCCGGCAATCCCTTTGGCCCTTCCCTCGTTCGGAGTTCCCCCCTTCAGCGGCTCGCCTTGGGCGAGCGCAGCGAGTCGAAGGGAGCGTAGTCGAAGAGGGCTGTTGTTGTTGTCACTGTCGGGGTTATTGTTCACCGGCCCTTGGCCCTCCCGATGCCTGACCCCGGCCAATTGTGTTGCCTTCCGGCAACATAGGTTGCTTGGCGGCAACTTTGAACAAGGGGCTCGCCAACCCGCCGATATAATTCCTGCGGCGCCGCACAAATTGTTGTGGAGATTTTTAAGGCAATTCGGATTGTCTTGAGAGGATACATGCGACGGAGCATCCTGCCATCGGACATCCTCGCCAAGCGTATGGCCGTGCTACGTACGCTAGTCGGCCCATTCTGTAAAGCGGCGCCACTTGTGGCATTTTCGGATCAGCCGGCCCCCCCTGAGGTGCGAACCTGGACGGCCATGGAACGGTGCTACGGCCGGCATGTGGCTTGGCTTCTGCCGGGTCTGCAGCACCTCTGCCGGCTGGGTCGCGGCAAGCTGGACAACCTGACGCCCGACCGTACCTTGCTCGACCCGACCCTGGCGGTGCAGGATGTACCGGTGGCCCTGCTGCACGCCGTCCGATCTGGTCTGGTGGTAAGTCCTGCTGGAGTAAGTACTTCCTGCTACGTTACTGCGTCGGACCTGCTCGAAGGGGTCGTCCCGTTGCTGGCGTGGCTGTACTGTCTGAACGATCGCCGCCTCGAAGCTGGGAGGGACGATCTCGCACGGTGCCTGATCCTGCTGGCCGCGGTACCGGGTGCCGGTAAGTCCGTTGTAGTCAACCTCTTGGCGCAGTTCTCCGGTTTTCTGAAAGGGTACCCGGCGATCCAGGTGATTGGCATGGACGGCTGGCATTTTCCAAATCGCATCCTCAAGGTCCGGACCGCAAAGGACGAGTTCGGCCAGATCGTTCCCTTGGCCAGCCGCAAAGGCTCGCCTAACTCCTTTGATGTAAAAGGGTTGGTATCGGATATGGAGTCCCTTGTTCGGGACCCCGCCTCCGTCGGTCTGCCTGTCTACGACCGGACCCTGCATGATCCTGTCCCTGATTCAGTCCAGGTAAATGCCCCGATCGTGCTGCTTGAAGGCAACTATCTTTTACTGCAAGGTCAAGGCTGGGAAGGACTTGTCGACTTTGCATCCGGTTCGATCTGGATGGATGTGCCCTTGGAACTGGCCCAGGCATCCGTGCTGCAGCGCCATATGGCGGTCGGCCGAACCCGCCAGGAAGCCGAGTCGAAATGGGCCGGCAATGACTGGCCTAACGCATTGACTGCTATGAGGGGCCGCCCGCTCGCCGATGCGGTGCTCTATATGGACGGGGCCCGGCGAATTCGATTCGTGCACCGGCCCCAGGTGACAGGCGTGGGCCACCATAACTGACCGGCAGCGAGAGAGTTACGGTAGTCTAGGGGGTGTCGGTGGTCAGAAGTAGGACCCTACGTGGCAGTGTGGCCGGCTGACTGGTTCTTCAGTTTGCGAACCCGTCATGCCGACTAACTTACCAGAGATTGCCGTTTTCCTGACGCATTCCCGGCCGTGCCATAGGGATCAGGAAACGACGTGAACCAGATAGAAAAACGGCTGAACCCGCTTGGTGGACATTTGATTTGGGCTTTCCCGGTGATAAAGTTCATTGGGTATGTCAACTCGCTGGAGATCGGGGTGGGAGCCGTAAGACCGTTTCCGCAACGCAACTGACCGTTTCCTTTTGGAAACATGCGGGTGAAGGATCCGGGGGCATCCCGGCCGCAGGGCTGCATTGACGGGAGCGGTATATCACCGCTGCACACACAGCTAGACTTCGTTCGGCAAGTATTTCCTCAGTCGTGAGAAAGAGAAGGGGATTTTGCGCGGCCTGAGCCCTTGGTTTTACCGGAATTTGGCCATGGCGACGGAGTCCAGCAGGTGCGTGGCATCCAAATTGCCAGTATGGCGTACTGAATGATGGGTAGGACCAACATGGCAACAAGCACGGTGACAACTCAGCAGGAACGTCGCACGCATCGCAGGCTCGAAATACGCCTGCCGCTGCAGTACTGCCTGGCTTCCGAGACGGGGGCGGATGTCTGCCGCACCGTCACGCGGGACATCAGTACGGGCGGCCTATATTTCGAGACCGACGACTTGGACATCCGGCAGGGAATGCTGATCGATCTGGAATTGACTATCCCCCCGGGCGAGGGCTACTCGCCGTACCAGGGGCGCATTACCTGTACCGGCGAAGTGGTGCGGGTGGACAGTACGGACCTGCCCTCAGGGGCCGACACGCGCCGCGTCGGCATTGCCGCTCGCTTCCGTGAAGGGCTGCGGCTGGCCTTCTGATCGAATCCAGACCAGACGACCCTGAATCGGGGCTTGGTCGCGATAGCGTGCTCGATTTGTCAAGATAGTATGACTAACCAGGAGCATCCGCCGTTCCAGGACGCCGGATGCTTTTTCTTGCGCGGCAGGTGCCAGGCTTGTCGTCGCATCGGGGGCAGGCTACGCTTTCCTGTTCATTACTGGATCGTTTGACAAGGACAGGAAGGCGCAGATGCTCCGTGGATCTTCTCGGAACGCCGTGTTGCGAGACTACTTAGCGGCCGGGCTAGTCGGCCTGGCGGCCGCGTTTCTGTTGGGCGGCTACGAACTGGTCCGCAGCCCGTCCAACAGTCTTTTCAAGGAAACCTATGGTAAAGGCGCCCTGCCGTATGTGATGGCAGCGACGCCGCTGGCCGTAGTGGCGATCCTGTACCTGTACGGCCGCCTGCTGACTCGGCTGGGAGCCCGCCGCACGATGCTGGTCACTACGGTCGGTTCGTGCGCGGTGCTGGTGGGGTTATACGTTGCGGTTGAGGCTGGCTGGGCATTCTCTCGCGCGATCCTGTACGTCTTCCGCGAGGCGTACGTGGTTTTGCTGATCGAACAATATTGGTCCTTCATCAACAGCACGCTGGCGACGGACAGCGCCAAGAGACTCAATGGCCCAATCTGCGGGATTGCCTCGTTGGGGGCGATCGGTGGAGGGGTGCTGGTCGCGGGCATATCGACGAAGGTGGGCTCCGTATCGCTGCTGGTCATGGCGGCACTGGTCACGCTGCCGGCGGCGGGGTTGATGGACTTGGCGTATGGCCGCTGCGGCGAGCCGCACGACCGAGGCGGTTCGCGACGCAGCGACACGCTGGGCTTGCGCCTCTTCGGCAGCCATAGAATGCTGGCGATCCTGCTGGCGGTGATTTTGCTGACGCAGGGGGTCTCGGCGCTGCTGGATCTGAATTTTCAGGGTATCCTGCAGGATGCGATTCCCGAGGTCGACCGACAGACCGCGTTTTCCGGCCGGTTCTTTGCCGGGGTTAACACCGTCTCGTTTGTCATGCAATTCGTCGTCACGCCGCTGGTCCTGCGGCTCGTACCGCTGGGTCTTATTCACCTGGCGATCCCGCTGGCACATGTGGCCGGCTGCATATACTTGCTGAGATCGCCGTCGCTGTTTGCCGCGGGGCTGGCGTACACACTGTTCAAGGCGCTGGACTATTCGACCTTCCGGGCAGCCAAGGAAATCCTATACATCCCGCTGCCGTTCGATGCGCGGTATCGGGCGAAGGAAGTGATCGATGTGTTCGGCTATCGATGCGGCAAGGGCGGCGCGTCGCTGGCGGTGATGGGGCTCAAGGCGGCCGGGTGGGCGATGACCGAGGCCCGCTTTGCCGTCGGGGCGATAGTGGCGGCGGGGCTGTGGGCGGTTCTGGCGATTCCACTGACACGGGCCTATGCGGCCAGTCAACGGCGGGCCGCCTCGATCGAGGCGTCTTCGGCCATAGCCGTTCCGCAGGCGCCGGAGGCATGAGTCATACGCGAGCTGGCGGGCGCAGAATGTAATCGGTATGTCATGAGAAACGTCGCAGAGAAGTGAGCAAGGAGACAGTTATCGTGGCGCACAAGCAGATGCTGGCGGAAGTGTTCGCGGGCAACCTGGAACTGCTGAAGATGGAACTGGCAGACTTCACCGATGCCGAGATGTTGTGCCGGCCGGTGCCCAAAGCCAATCATGCCCTGTGGCAGTTGGGGCACCTGGTCAACTCCGAAGTGACTCTGATGAATGCCGCTGTGCCGGGGAGCGTGCCGGCGCTGCCGGAGGATTTCGCGCAGCGGTTCGGTCACGATATGACCGGCTGCGACGACGCGGCGAAGTTCGGCTACAACAAGCAGCAACTGCTCGACCTCTATGCCAAGGTACGGCAGGCGTCGATCCAATGGATCAAGACGGCCAAGTTGCCCGAACTGGACAAGCCGGGCCCGGAGAAGTACCTGCGGCTGGTGCCGACGCTCGGACACCTGGCGATGCTGATCCCGGGGCACGCGAACATGCACATCGGGCAGATCCAGGTGATCCGCCGGGCGCTGGGCAAGCCGGTGCTGTACTGATGATTAGAGCATTTTCGGATTATCTCTAGCGGGAGCGACAGCATGGTCCTGCAACAGCGCAGGACCAATGGCACCCAGCGTTCATGCCTGACGCTACACATAAACAGAATCCGATCTAGCCCGGCAGATGGACCGGTATTAGCAGGCTGTGACTGGGCGATCTGGTGCCGCGGAAAGTAGATTGTGGCCATTCTGCCTACGCGGTGAACCGGTGCACCGTCACGTGGCTGTACGTCTGCCCTGGTCGCAGGATGATC
>JANYLN010000333.1 GCA_025357795.1 Planctomycetota bacterium | reverse complement strand
TCCACTTGTGCATCGCCAGGTACGTGCCGTGCAGGCCGCCCCAGACGACGAAGGTCCAGTGGGCGCCGTGCCAGAGGCCGCCCAGGAGCATGACGATGAGGAGGTTGCGGTAGGCGGCGAGTTGCCCCTTGCGGTTGCCGCCCAGGGGGATGTAGAGGTAATCGCGCAGCCAGGTGGAGAAGGAGATATGCCAGCGCCGCCAGAACTCGGTGATGTTGGTGGAGAGATAGGGCTGCTCGAAGTTGAGCATCAGTTCGATGCCGAACATGCGGCTGGCGCCGCGGGCGATGTCGGAGTAGCCTGCGAAGTCGCAGTAGATCTGGATGCTGAACATGTAGAGCCCGAGGAGCAGTTCGAGCCCGCCGCAGGCCTCGGGGTGGGAGAAGGTGCTGTTGACCAGGGCGGCGACGCTGTCGGCGATGGCGATCTTGCGGAACAGGCCGACCAGGACGAGCAGGAAGCCGGAGGTGATGTTGTTCCAGTTGACGTAGCGCTGGCGGCAGATCTGGGGCAGCAGGTTGGTGCCGCGCTCGATGGGGCCGGCGACGAGTTGCGGGAAGAACGACACGTACAGGGCGAAGTCGATGAGGCTTCGGGCGGCGGGCAGGTCGCCGCGGTAGACGTCGATCACGTAGGACATCGACTGGAAGGTGTAGAAGCTGATGCCGACCGGCAGGATGATGCCGAGGGTGGGCATATCGAGGTGCATGCCGAGGGTGTCGAAGAGGCGCTGGGTCGAGTCGCTGAAGAAGTCGAAGTATTTGAAAAGGCTCAGGATGCCCAGGTTACTGATGCAGCTGAACGTCAAGATGATCTTTCGCTGGCGCGGGGTTTTGGAGGCGGCGATGGCGCGGCCGCAAAAGTAGTCGAACACTGTCGTAAAGCCCAGCAGTGAGAGGAATCGCCAGTCCCACCAGCCGTAGAAGATGTAGCTGGCGACCAGCAGCATGCGGTTCTGCCAACGTTGGCGGAGGATGTAATACAGCCCCAGTACGATCGGCAGGAACAGGGCGAATATCCACGAGTTGAACAGCATGACGGTATCCCAACCTCCCTCAGGTCCGGCCCCGGCAAACCGGTGACCCTTGCGGTCTGGATGCAAATATCTATGGCATTGTCATATGGCACATAACCGATCGTTGTCGTATTTGGACGAATGGCTGCTCCCCAGTGCAGCGACCTTGAAAACAGGCCCGTGTGCGAACGATGAATCGTAGAACGTAAGGTCGTCGGGGGCAAGTTTATTCGAGGGGCAGCGCTGCGGAAGTAGGAAGAGGGGGGTGAAGTCGGGACGAAAGGCGGAGGGGTATCGCATGTGAGGGGGCTTGGCACCGGTACGAGGCGTCCTTTTCCTTCCGGCAGCACGCTTGCACATGATGCCCGGTAACTATTCAGGTTGGAGGCGGCTGGCTGGTATGGGCTGCGAGAGGACGCGGCGGACGCGGTCGGCGATCAGGCGGCAGGTCTGGTCCCAGGTGTAGTCGCGGCAGACGAGTTGGCGGCCTGCTTCGCCCAGTGTGCGGCACTTTTTCGGGTTGGTCAGCAGATCGGCCAGGGCGCGGGTGAGGCCATTGATATCGTCGGGTTCGACCAGCAGCCCGGTCTGCTCGGGCAGGATGAAGTCCAGGGCGGCGCCGAGGCGCAGTCCGACGGCGGGCAGGCCGGCCGCCATGGCTTCGAGCCAGGCGATGCCCATGGGTTCCATGCGGCTGGGTATGCAACAAACGGAGGCGTTGGTGTAGTAGTGGGGCAATTGGCTGAGTGGGACCGGCCCGACGAATTCGACATTCTCCTGCTGGACGTCGAGCGCAGGGCCGACGATGACCAGGCGGGCGTCAGGCAACTGGCGGCGGAGCAGGCGGAAGGCGGCGAGGAGTTGGGGGCCGCCCTTGCGGTGCCAGTCGAGGCCGACGAAGAGGACGGTCCTGGACTGGTAGCGCCGCATATCGCAGGGGATGCGCTGCAGTTTTTCCTGCCCGGCGTTATAGCCTGTCCGCACGCAGGAGACCTTCGAGGCGGGCACGTCGTAGCGGTCCAGCAGGGTTCGGGTCACGTTGCGGCTCATGGTCAGGATGCAGGCGGCGTTGCGGTAGATCGTGCGTTCCAGGTCGATCAGCCAATCGGGGCGGGTCGGGTTCCAGAGGGCCCGGGCATAGTCGGGGTACTCCTTGCAGGACTCGTAGGTGTGGTCGGTGTAGATCACGTTGGGGATGCCGGGCGCGCTGCAGTCGTACATGGACTGGGTCTGGAAGGAGGCGTCGGCGGGCCAGGCGCGGTGGGCGTCGAGGGCGATCTGGCGGACGAGGTCGAACATGTAGCGGGTGCCGAAGAAGGCGTCGTCCAGATCGCGCCGGCGGTGCAGCAGGTCGCCGCCGTAGGTGCGCAGGGCGTGCAGGCCGCCGACCAGCAGGGTGCGGCGGCGGCTCCTGAGGTGCTGGTGGATATCGACGGTGCGGAACTCGACGGAGGCCAGCTGATGCTTGAGGCCGGCGAGGGTGAATTCGGCTGTATGGGAGAACTTTCCCTGGTGGAAGAAGAGCACGCGTTGCACGGGTTGGGGCCCCTCGGTTGTTACTCGTTATTTGTTATCTGTTATTCTGTCCACGACCGATGTCCTACGCGGGGATGCGCTGGTCTACATAGATTCCCTTGCCGCGGGCGGTCAGGGGGATCGAATCGGTGATGTCGATCGAGACCTGCAGCCCGTGGTCGAGTTTATTGTTGAGGTTCCGCAGGATCCGCGCGCGGTCCTGTTCGCCGAAGCCGCTGGCGGGAACGATCCGCAGGAGGGCCTGGCCCGGGGTGTCCTGGTAGAACTGGAACTGGCGGACCTGGGAGAAGGTATCGTCGTGCATGTTCATCGTGGTCCAACTGATGCGGGTGCCGTCTGCGGTGACGAGGAACTCCTGGATGCGGTGGCCTCGCACCTCGCGGATGACGGGGTGGTTGCGGCCGCAGGCGGTGCAGCGGCCTGCGACGTAGATGGCGTAGTCGCCCGTGCGGTAGCGGATGAAGGGTACGACGGTGTTGATAAAGCCGGTTCCGACGATCTCGCCCCGGGCGCCGGGGGTGCGGACGGGGCGGCCCTGGGCGTCGACGAGTTCGAAGTAGCCGTAGGTCGGCCAGACGTGCTCGTCGCGGGAGTGTTCGCACTCGACGGCGAGGACGAGTTTTTCGGTGTGGCCGTAGCAACTGAAGAGCCGGCAGCCGAAGACCTCCTCGACCATCTTGCGCTGCTCGGGGTAGACGATTTCGGATTCGGCGATGATGCCTCGGATGTTGTCGGGGGGCTGTACGCCGGCGCGGCGGAGGAAGCGGGCGAGGGTGGCGATGCTGGAGGGGTAGACATGCAGGAAGCATGGCCCGATGGTGCGGATGTGCTCGAGGTATCGCTGCATGTTCTGGTCGGTCATATGGAAGTTGCTGTAGTAATGGTGGTGCAGGATGGGGTCGTAGTCGTGATAGAGGCCGGTGCGGTCGGGCCTGACGGTGCGGCCGCGGAAGATCGCCATGGGCACCCCGAGCTGGTATCCCGCGCGCTGCCAACTAGCCATCAGGTAGGCGTATTCGGTGGCGCTGCGGTTGGAGCCGATGTAGAACTGCAGGGGCACGCCGCTGGTTCCGCCGGTGGAGATGTAGTCGACGCCGGGCGAATCGGCGGGGCGGGTGAGCATCTGGCCGAGGTGCTCGAGGAGGGTGTCGCGGTCGATCAGGGGCAGGGCCTGGATGTCCTCGGGTTGGCGGAGGTCCTGGGGGTGGAAGTCGGCGGCGTCGAACCAGCGGCGGTAGAACGGCGCGTTGTCGTAGGCCAGGGCGCAGATGCGGCGGAGCTGCTGGACCTGGTATTCGCGGATCCACTCGATGGGCCAGTGCTGGGATTCGCGGACGAAGCGCAGGGTTTGGCGGAAGGGCTTGCCCAGCAGGTAGGGCAGGGGGATCAGCCTGGCGGCCCGGCCAGCGGTGATCTTCAACGCCCGAGGGAGGGTTTCCCAGATGTTTTTACGAGACAGTGCCCGCTTCATACTCGTGTAACTCTACATATCCTCGCCAGCCGAAGTGTGGCTGCAGCGCGAAGAGTCGACCTTGCAGATCGGCGAGCCGACCCTGGAGTCGGCGGTCGTCCGACAAGGCGGTGACGTCTTCATACCCAAAGTTCGCCAGCGGCAGGGGATGCTTGGCGAGGGCTCGCTGAAGCATCGGGATTCGCTGGTAGTCAAAGCCCATCAGCCGGGCGCACGCCAGGTCCACCGCCAGGGGATTGGTACCGGCCAGGATGAGGCCGGCGGGGCGGGGGGTCGGATCGAGCGGCCCGTTGCCCTCGCCGGCGACGATGCCGTCGACGAGGCTGAAGAACCGGCGAACGGGCCGGTCGTGCAGCCGGCCCGTAGCGTCGGCATAGTGGAGCGTGCGATTGAGGTCGAGGACCATGCGCCAGGTAGTGTCGTTGCCGTACCAGTTGCCCGAGCGGACGGTGTCACGGTTGGTGTCGCCGAAGATGCGTCGGCCGAGGGCCTTTGCAGGTTTGGCCAGGAGCGGCCGAAGGGGCCCGAGCCAGGGGAAGACCCGCTTGAAGCGCCGGACGAGACGGCGTTCGAGCCTGCGCTTGGAGGTGTCCTCGGCGAACTGGTCGCCGCCCTGGGAGAGGGTACCCTCGCGGTGGTGGGGCAGCCAGTTCTTGTTGCCGTTGATGCCCACGAGGTTTTTGAGGTTGACGGTGAGGGCGACCTTCTTGTGGGTCTTGAGTTTGGGCGCGCTGATGACGCAGTCGGCGCTCAGGATCGTGCGCGAGAGGAGGTATTCGTGGATGCCGCCGCTGTGGTGGCGGTAGAGTTCGCCCATGTCGTACTCGCTGCCGTAGAGCAGGTGGCAGAGGTCCTGGACCTCGGCGAAGGCGGAGTACGAGCCGAGATCGACCTTGACGTAGCCTGCGGGGTCCCCGGGCAGGTGGATGTGGCCTATGATGACGCCGTCGAGTTTGCGGGCGCGCTCGGGCCGCAGGTCGTAGACCTCGAGCAGGAAGTGGGTGTGCCGACGGTAGAAGGCCTGGATCTCGTCGAGGCCGGTGATGTGGCGGATGGCGGCGAAGTCGGCGTCGTTCTGGGGGGCGTCGGCGACGATGAGGCGGCCGCGACCTGCGAGGGCGATGTAAGCGTAATCGATCAGGGCCCGCAGGACGGCGCCGTGGGTGATGATGCAGTCGGCGTCGCCGGGGTGGGTCTCGCGGAACTCGCGGACGAAATTGGGCTTGATGACGACGGTGTCGCCGGGTTGGACGCAGCCTGCGAGCGGGTTCCAGCGGGGGGTGCCGAAGCGGCCTGCGTCGAGTCCCAGCAGGCGAAGGGCGTCGCGGACGGTGCGGTAGGTGTCGTTTTGTTCGGCGAGGGCGTCGGGGGCGGTGAAGGGATATTCGGGGAAGCGCTGAGCGGGACTGAACGGCGCGGGGGCGTCGTATGTGGCGGCGCCGGAGGCGATCGCTACATGGGACGCGCGCGGACCCAGCAATGTGTACTCAGTCGTTTCCATATGTGTACATGCGTGCGACAGCGCGTATAGACGATTGAAGCCGGAAGAACGAACCCCCGAACCAGGATACGGCTACCGCCCCAGCCTCTCCGTTAGAATCTTATTCCAGTGCAATGTGGTTTGTGCGAAGTCGCAGCGAAGAGCGGTGCGCCGGGCGGCTTGGGAGAGGGACTGGAGCCTGGCGGGTTCGCCGAGGAGCGCCACGATGCGCTGCGCGAAGGTCTCAACAGAGCGGCGCGGGACGAGGTAGCCGTTTACCGCGTCATCGACCAGTTCGTTCAGGTCGCCTACGTTGGAGACGATCGCAGGCAGGCCGCACATCATTGCTTCCATGAGCGAGAGGGCGAGGCCCTCGGAGTCGCTGGTCAGGACAAAGACGCGAGCCTTTCGCAGCCAATCGCTTACGTTGGATTGCTGGCCGACGAAACAGACGCGATCCTCAAGACCCAGTTCGCTGGCCATTTGGTGGAGGGACTCGCGGAGTTCGCCGTCGCCTACGATCGTGGCGGTCAGGCGGGGGAGTTGCCGGGAGGCGAGGGCAACGGCTTGGAGGAATACGTCGATGCGTTTGATCTCCGCGAGGCGGCCAACGAGTACCAGGTCCGTGACAGGCGGGGCATCGGCGGGATGAAACGTTTCGGAATCGATGCCGCCCGGCACGACGTGGAAGGATGCGCGGAGGTGGTGCGACTCGAAGAAACGTACAGCACTGTGGCCCATGGTGATTACGGCGTCGAAGGTGCCGACGGCGCGGATGAGCTGGCGCTCCACAAATGGATCGGGTGTCTCCATTACGCCAAAGAGGCGGTTTTCTGCCCAGACACCGCCATCGAGCAGTTCCAGGGGACCCCCTACACAAAAATAGAGAGATCTGGCTCGCACGACCCGGGAAAGTACCGATGCGAGCAAGGCGTTGACCAGCAGGTGAAAGCCGCCGATGACGTGGGGCCTGCGACGCAGGGCGATGGCGGCGAAGGTGAGGAGCCTGGCGGGGACATCGCCCAGGAGGCGGCGGAGCCAGGGGGGCGGATAGATCGCCACGACCTTGGGGATCGGGGGGATTGGGTAGGTTGAGACGACGTGGAGGGTCGCGCAGCAGGACGAGGCCGCCAGGGGGCGCAGGTGGGCGTTGACCCAGCCCGTGGCGTGGAAGGTGCCGGTCAGCAGGATGTCGAGGCCGTCGGGGCCGGCGGGGCGATTTGCACGGTTGCTGGAACAGGCGAGTGGAACGAGGCCGTTGAACAATCGCATCGCGGTACGCAGCATGCGGTGGGCGAGCCAGCGTTTGGCGCGGCGGAGGGGGCCGGCGGGGGGCGGGGCGAAGCGGCCTATGCGGACGTCGCTGGGTGGTGCCTGCGGTTCGGGCGTTGTGCTGGTGGTCGGCGAGGGGTTCATAGGTCTGGGAACTCCAGTCGGGGCCAGGGCAAGGAGATGGTCCGCTGGCCGAGGTGGTCGGGCGGGTTGGTCCGCACGTCGGGCAGGGGCGTGCCATTTACTGTGATGGTCGCGGGACGGGAGTCGGGTAGGCAGAAGGTCAGGCCTTGCGACAGGGAGGCGGACGGCGGCAGGGCCAGATCGATCGTGATGTGTGTGCGCTGGTGTGAGGCGCGGAAACGGAGATGGTCAATCAAGCTGCAGTAGTTGAGCAGGCGTCGGGTGGTGGTTACGAGGATTCGGCCCGCATGGTGCGCGTGCGCCAGGCGGCGAAGGCCTGCGACGGCGGATGGGTCGAAGGGCGTGTCGTAGCGGTGGATCTTGCCGAGGTGGGTGTAGAGCACGCAGACGCCGCTACGGCGCTGGAGTTGGTCGAGCACGGGCTGGGTGAGGACGGAGCCTATCTGGCGGCCCGTGTCGCAGGAACTGACGCCGCCCCAGTGGGGGTTGCAGCGGAGGAACTCGCAAACCGGGGCGCCGGTCCGCAGTGTCGTGGGTCTAAGGAGGCGGTTGGGGCCGTGCATGGCGTAGCGAATATTGCCCAGTCGGGCGAGCAGGTGCTTGGCGGTCTCCTTGGCGAGGGTGCGGGCGGAGGCGAGGGGATGGGCAGGGGTGAGCAGGCCGCCCCAGCGGGGGGGGACGTTCTGGCCTGTCACGCTGGTGATGCGGCCCCGCCAGACGTAGCGGATGCCGTAGTCGATCGTGAGGTCGGCGTGGCAGGCGGGGTGTCCTGGTTCGTCGCCGTGGCCTTGCATGATGTCGGCGCCGAAGTTGGTCGGGGCGGTGGCGTGATCGATCCAGACCTGCAGGCGGCAGTCGTGGCGGCAGAGTTCGTCCAGGGCGCGGGCGGCATGGGCCCGGGTGGTTGCGAGGTCGCCGAAGGAGTGCAGGCAGTCGATGTGGCCCGAGCGGATGAGCGTGCGGAGCATGGCGCGGCCTGCGTCGTCGGTGTTCCAGTAGGCGAACTGGTCGGGGGACATGTCGAAGTAGATGGTGTTGCCTACTTCGAGGTCGAGGCCTTCGCCCATGGGAGTGGTTTGGGCCGTGTTGAGGAACCGCATGATCTGGCGATAGACGTGGCGGTCCGGCGTCTCGTCGAGGTCGCTGCAGATGGCGAGCATCGCGCGGTACGGGTAGGGGATCAGGCGGAGCTGGACGGTGGACTCAGACACGGCTGGGCACCTGTCCTTTCCGGCGGAGGGCGCGGTAGTAGACCTCGCGGGTTCGCTCGGCGACGCGGTCGGGATGGAAACGGTCCTTGGCGATGAGCCTGGCCCGGCAGCCCATCCGCTCGCGGAGGGCGCCGTCCTGGAGGATCTGGCCCATACGGTCGGCGACGTCGTCGGGGTCGTTGGGATCGACCAGGAAGCCCGACTCGCCCTGGCGGACCATGTAGGGCATGCCGCAGCGATTGCTGGTGACGACGGGCAGGCCGGCGGCCATCGCCTCGGCGACGCCCATGGGGGCGCCTTCCTCGAGGGAGACCAGGGCGAAGAGGCTCGCGCGGCTCAGTTCGTCGCGGATGTGGTCCCTGCTGATCGAGCCCAGCAGATCGACGCGGTCGGCGAGCCTGTTCTGCGCGACGAAGCGGCGGACGCGGGTTTCGTAGGCGGGGTCGATAAAGGGGCCGGCGAGGCGGAGGCGGGCGTCGGCGCCGCGGGCCAGCAGGCGAGAGAAGGCCTGCAGCAGGCCGAGGGTGTTCTTGCGGGGACAGACGAGGGCGGCACTGAAGATCGTGCCGGGCTGCTCGCGGCGGGGCAGGTGGAAGCAGTTTTCGTCGATCGGGTTGTCGATGTCGTGGATGACGCCGGTGGCGATGCCGCGGAGGTACTCGCGGACGTAGGGACTGATCGAGATGATGTGGGGCTGGTCCGCCCAGCAGGCCGTTTCCGCCCGTTTCCAGAGGCGGGCACGGAGTCGCCAGAAGCGTTCGGCTGCGTAGAGGGTGTCGGCGTGGATGAAGCCGTGGATCGTGAAGACGCGGGGGATCGGCAGGTGTCGGGTCATGATGCCGTAGAAGTCGTGGGCGTGGATCACGTCGGGCTGCAGTCGACCGAGGCAGGCCTGCACGTCCCTACGACCCGAGCGGGTCGCGTGTGTGAGGACGCGGCGGTCGCGCCAGGGCAGGCGGTGAAGCGTTGCGCCGCGCCAGGAGGTCACCTGGGGGGCTGGGCAGGCGCGGTCGGTGGTTACGACGTGGACGTCGAGATCGGGCAGTTTCGCCAGGGCCGACACGAGGTTGACACTGACGGCTTCGACACCGCCTCGCGGGTGGGTTGGGTCGGCGGGGAAGCTGGTCACGATTGCCAGTCGCAGAGGGCTGCCCGGTCGATTGTCAGGCATGGCGAGTTCCCTCGAAGAGGACGGCGTGGTGGCGGCCGCGGGCGGCCTGGGCAAAGACCTGTTCGAATCGCGGCATGGTTACATCGAGGGTGTGGTTCTCCAGGTAGTATTCGCGGGCATTGTGGGAGCAGCAGCGCCAGAGTTCGGGCCAGGTCAGCAGGCGGCGCAGTCGTGCGACCAGGCCATCGGGGGTCATCGCGACGGCGCCCAAGCCGCCGCGGGCGATGAGGCCGTCGGGGTCGACGGTGGAGACGACGGGCAGGCCATAGCTCCAGGCCTCGAGGAAGGTGTTGGGGAAGCCTTCGTAATCGGACGTGCAGAGCAGGCAGGAGGTCCGCTGGTAGAAGGCCGGCATCTGGTCGCGGGCGATGCGGCCGTGGAGGATGACGTTGGGCAGCGGGCGGGCCCGCTGGTGGAGGTCCTGCACGTAGGGACGCTGTTCCTCGAAGCCGCCCGCGACATCGAAGGTCACGCCGGGCAGCACGCGGGCGATTTCCAGCAGGACGTCGAGGCGCTTGACCTCGGTGATGCGGCCTACCCAGGCGACTCGGCCGGCACTGGGCGGCGGTGGTACGGGCTCGACGTACTGGCTGTCGGTCGGGCCGAGGCAGGGCATGGGGATCACGGCGGATCGCAGGCCGAAGCCTGTCCACAGCATTTCCTGCTGCTTACGGGTCTGGACGAGGATCCGGTCGGCGTGGCGGAGGCCGTAGCGGTAGAGGATCCGCTCGCGAAGCGAGTCCACGTGCGGGAGTCGCAGGTCGCAGTCGGGGTCGCTGGCGACGGAGTAGACGAAGGGCCGACGGTGCAGGCGGCACCAGAGGGCGACCTGTCCTGTGACGTCCTCGCCGCAGTTGTGGTAGTAGACATCGGCGGCGGCGCGGGCGAGGGCCCGGTTGAGGCCTGTCCAGCGCGGGTGGAAGAACCGCAGACCGGGCAGTCCCGCTGGCTCGGGGCAGATCGGGATCACGCGGACGCCATCGACGACGTGCGGGCCCTGGCCGGAGTCCCAGGTCAGCAGGCTGACGGGGCAACCCTGGGAGGCGAGCCAGCGAGCGGTCAGGCTGGTCTGCCATTCGACGCCGCCCGGGCGACCGGTCTGCCCGCCGGTGAGAGCCCCGTAGGCATCGTGCGAGACGATGCAGATGCTGGGCTTGGGGCTGCCTGGCGAACCGTCGTTCATGGGTGAGGCTTCTCGCATGGACTTATGATTCCTCCGTCGCGTGCTGGAGCTCGTACGGAAGAGCCCCGCGGCGCTGGAGCAGGGCTGTGTACTCCTGTAACGATCGTTGCACATAGGCAGGCATGGTGAAGCGGGCGGCCTGGATCTGGGCGGCGACGGCGAGGCGGTTACGCAGGGGTGCGTTTTCCAGCAGGTTCGCCAGGTGGCGGGCGAGGGTGTCCACGTCTTCGCGTTCGAAGAGAAGGCCGTTGAGGCCGTGTGTAACGAGGTCAGGGATACCGCCCACCCTGGCGGCGACGCAGGGCAGGCCGGCCGCGAGGGCCTCGGTCAGGGCGAGGCCCTGGCCGTCAGAGCGGGACGGAAAGGCGAAGACGTCGCTGGCCTTGAGCAGGCCGGGGATGTCGCGTCGCTGGCCGAGCAGGTGCAGGCGGTGTTCGATGCCGTGTCGAGCTGCCCGGTCGCGGAGCGAAGATGCGAAGGCGGACTCCTGAGGGTCGCAGATGCTGCCGACGAGCAGCAGGTGTACGTGTGGCATCCAGCGGCAGGCGCGGGCGAAGGCTTCGAGCAGGATGTCCCATCCTTTGAGGGGGACGGCGTGGCCTACGGATGTTACGAGCAGGTCGGAGGCATCGAGCCCCCGTTCGGCGCGGATCGGGCTGGGCTGGGCCTGGGCGTAACGCTGCACGTCGACGGGGACGGGGCAGACTTCGACCTTGCTGGCGGGTACGCCGAGGGCGAGCAGTTCCTCGCGGACGGGGCGGGAGATCGCCCAGACGCGTGTTGCCAGGAGACAGGACAGCCTGACGCTGGGAGACAGGCGGTGCAGGCCGGAGGGCTTGAGGCCCTGCTCGTACCAGCTGGACATCGCCAGGTCGGACCAGATCCGCACGGGGACGCCGGCCAGGGCCGCCCCGATGAGGGGGCTGGTGTGGACGTTGTGACAGTGGAAGACCTGGCAGCGGAGATTGCGTAGTAGCGTGGCGGTGCGGGTGATGCAGGCCAGATCGAGGTTGCGGGTCGGGCGGGGCTGCAGCACGATGCGGCAGCCGGCCTGCTCGAAGGGCTTGGAGAGGGCGGGGTCCTCGGGCAGGCGGGTCCAGACGATGTACGTTCGCCAGCCTTGGTCGCTGCAGGCGCGGATAACCTGAAGGAAGCGCTGCCACTTGGAGTTGGGCGTCCGCGGGCAGCCTCCCCAGTATTGGACGATTCCGATGGATTCGGCGTGGTTCATGGCTGGACACCGTCCCGTGTGTGGGCAGATGGGGTGACGGCGGGGCGAAGAGGCTGCGCCAAGAAGCGGAACCGGCGGAGGATCCTCGCCCGCAGGCCCCGCGGGATGACGACGAACCAGTAGATGATCGCCATGACCGTGCCGCCGGAGAGCAGGGCGGTCAGCAGGGCCAGGCCGGGCCTGTGGAGGAAGAGTTCGCGGGAGACGAACAGGCAGAGGCTGTAGGGGATGCCCGCCAGGAGGGGGCCCCGCCACGACCGGAGCAGGTACTCCCTTGTCGAGATGCCCAGGGAGTGGCATGCGTACCAGGGCATGTACAGGCCATTGACGACTGTCAGGGGCAGGACGACGGCCAGGGCGGCGGCAGGGAGTCCCCCATGGAGCCATCCGACGACGAGGATGGCGGCGGCGGCGGCGACGGCGGCGGCCAGGAGATTTGCCAGGGCGGCGCGGCCATGCCAGTTGAGCCCGGCCAGGATGTTCCAGAGAGGCTGCTGGGCCATGGGCACGAGGTGGCCTATCGCCATGATTGCCAGAACCAGGCCGTAGGCGTACTGGGGGCCCATCCAGAGGCGCAGGATCGGATCGCCGAGGATCGCCAGGAGCAGGACCATCGGCAGCGAGAGGTAGGCGCCGATGCGGGTCGTCTGGACGAGGAAGCGGCGGAGTTCGTCCTGGCGGCCCACCGCGTGCAAGGAGCTGGCGGTGGGGGTGAGCACGAAGGCGAACTTGCTGACGAAGGCCTGGGCGTGGCTGACGAGGGCGGCGGGGCGGGAGTAGAACGCCAGGGCGGCGGGGCCCATGTACGTGACGATGATGATGCTGTTGGTCTGGTAGAGCAGCAGGCGGCTGACGGTATCGAGGAAGGTCTTGCCGCCAAAGCCGATCATCGTGCGGGCCGTGGCCCAGCGGGCGCAGGTCGGCCTGACGCGCAGGCCCGGCAGGACCCGGTAGGCCAGGACCACTCGCACGAGCATGCCGAGGGCGTTGCCGGCGAGCATCACGGCCGCGAGGGTGACCAGGTCGCCGCCGAGGCGGAGCACGACGATCATGCCGGCGACGCTAAGGGCGTAGAAGCCCGCCTGGACGCCGTTGTGGATGTCCCAGCGGTGGCATCCCGTGATCACGCCGTCGAAGGTCGTCAGGGCGATTTGCAGGGCGAGCGAGGCGCCCAACAGGTAGATGATCCAGCGGGCCTGGTGGACGTAGGCGCCGAGCCTGGCGTTCAGGAGGGTGGGCACGTAGTGGCCTATTACAGCGGTCAGGAGCAGGACAATCAGGGCGGCGATCAGGAGCACGCAGAAGACGGACGAGACGGCTTGGTTCGCCTTGTCGATCTGGCCGCTGGCGCGGTAGCGGGCGACGTAGGGGTTGACGGACGCGCCGATGCCGAGCTGGGCCATGCCCATGTAGGCGATCATGGACCAGCCGAAGTCCCAGACGCCCAAGGCCGCTTCGCCCAAGTGGTGGTCGATCAAGCGCGGCATGATGAAGCCGGCGATGACGAAGACGAAATGGGCCGCCCAACTGGCCAGGACGTTGAAGGCCATGCGATCCCGGCCGCTGAAGTCGCGTGCTGGCGAGGGTGGCGGGGTCAGGGTTGTATCAATCGGTTCTTGCGTGTCCATACGTGTCGTGTCGTCCTTGTTCTAGGCGTAGCCGAACCGCCGGTTCAGGACGCCGGTAATGGAGTCGAAGATCGCCAGGTCCTGCTGGCGCAATAGGGTCCGCCAACGTTCATCGAGGCGGACCTCACTCGTGCGGTCGAGGCGCATGCCGTTGCCGATGACGTGGCGCGGGATCGCGCGGAAGTCCGGGGCGGCGGCGGCTGGGTCAACTCCGATGAAGCGGTACAGGTGCTCGCGCACGCGGTCGGTGTCGCAGCAGAGGTCCTCGTAGCGGACCTGCGTCCAGCGGCTCGGGTCGAGCCGGGCGAGGAGGTGGTCGGCCTCTTCGTTGCTGCGGCGCCATTCCATGGCGGCTTCGTGGATGGGCTTTTGTTCGGGCTGGCGACTGGCGCCGTAGCCCCCGCCACGGAGGCTGGGATCGCTGGCATCGGCGAAGCGGGCGGGGTCGAGGTGGGTGGTTGCCACCGCCCGGCCGTCGCGGATCAGGCGGATGACCTTCACGTCGAGTCGGGGGTTTCGCAACAGGTACTTCAATCGCAGGGCGATCTTGGATGAATCGACGATGACCTTGGCGGTGTACGTGTCGCAGATCGTCCGCATGAGGGCGACGTTGGAGGCCTGGATGCAGGGCAAATTGGTTCGCCAGGCGGACGAGAGCGACAGGGCGGCGTCGCGCAGGGTTTCCAGCAGCGGGCCGCGATGCAGCGGGCGGAGCAGTCGCTGGACGTAACGGCTGGGGCTGGCGTGGAAGTCCGTGCCGGCCCGGGCGATGTCGAAGGCGATGCCGCGCTGCTGCATGGTCCTGGTGACACGTCGCCAGAAGTCGCACTGGCGGATGGGCTGGCCGCAGGAGCAGAGGTAGCGATCGGGGTCGCCGAGGGAGTTGATCTTGAGTTCGCCGATGGTGCAGACGTCGGGGTGGCCGGACAGCAGCATGCACAGCAGCGTGCTGCCGGAGTGGCTGGGGGCCAGGATGTAGACCAGACGGACCATAAGAGTCATTCGTCAACGGTTAACAGTTGGTCGATATCTATGCCACTGCACTGCCTTGCATGGCCGCAGACGTAGCCTCCGGCCCACGACTCATCCAGTCCCGTGCACCAACTGGTCGATCGGCACGTACTGGCGGATCCAGGGCCAGTTCGGTGCGGCGGCCAGGAGGCGCGAGCGTTCGACGGTGACACGGAGCATCAGCCCGATGGCGGCCCACATGCCGACGGCGCCTTCGCGGGGGTAGAAGGTCTGGCTGCCCAGGGCCGCGATCATCAGGGCGAGCACCAGGGCGGCGGCCATGCCGCCGATGGCCGAGGCCAGCGGGCTGGTGCGATCGCGGAACAATCGGACCGCATGGAACAGGACCACGAGATAGAATGGGATCACCAGCAGGAAGCCGACCAGGCCGTTGTCCAGGAGCATTTCGAGGTAGGCGTTGTGCGGGTGAGGGAAGCTCTCGCGGTAGTGGTTCCAGAGGTAGTCGACCAGGCCGACGCGGGCCATGGCCTCGCGGCCGAAGCCCCAGGTGGGCTTTTCCTGGATCTTTTCGATGACATGGGGCCAGATCAGGTTGCGGCCGCTGGTCACTTCGTACTGGTTGACGTAGGCATCGCCGGCGGCGTTTTCCTCGCCGAAGCCCTGGAGCATGCGGTCCACTGCGCCGGGCACGGCCAGGGTGAGGACGATCGGCACGACGGGCACGAGCAGGAGGTAGCGTCGCCAGCGGATCAGGCTGAGCACCAGGCCCACGACGCCCCAGGTGATGTATCCCATGCGACCGCCGGTGAGGGCCTGGCCGTAGGCGATCGTGAAGAAGGCGAGCACGACCAGGAGTTTGCGGCGGCGCGACTGGGCGAGCGGGAGCATCGCCAGGGCCGCCCAGGATGCGCCCGAGAGCATCATGGACATGTTGACGGCGTGGTAGCCTATCTCGTTGAGGATGACCTTGTGACTGCGGGCGGTCAGGGTATTGCCGGTGAGGGCGGACTCGGGAGGCATCCAGCGGATGACCTGCACGGCCAGGAGGAGGTAGACACCGATGATGGCGACGCTGGCGACGATGATGCGCTTGCGGTCACGAGCGCCGTCGAAGAGCAGCAGGCTTGGGATGATCCACTTGATCGTGTTGACCAGGTGTTCGCTAATGAGCATGCCGGTGTCGTAGTGAAGGTAAGAGCGGTCGAGCATCATGCGGACCCAGCCGACCAGGATGACCACCAGGTACAAGAGGAGCATCAGCGAGATGTACCGGGGCATGTCCCAGAGCAGGCCCTGCGGTCGGCGACTGACCAGCCAGGCGGCGATCACGCTGAGCATCACGATGTTCCAGGGGTTGAGGCCCTGGATGCCCAGGATGTTCTTGGGCATATCGGGGTGTTCGACGAAGGCCATCAGCAGGATCGCCCCGCAGAGCGCGTAGAACCAGTCGCGCCATGCGTAGATGACCAGGCCCGAAATGAACATCGACAGAAGGACGACTCGTAGCGACATACGCCTTTACTTCCTCCTGGAACCACAGGACAAGGTATTTGTTATTCGTGGGCTGACACCAATGGGGACAGCCCTTCTTCTGGCCGCATCCTCAGGGGGATTCTTCGGCCCCCGCTGAGGCGGGCAGGCGGCCCCCTCTAGCTGCTGTCAGTGGCTCGCGATCCGGGTGTCTGGCCTCGACGGCGCCGGCGGTCAGGGCGTCGTCGTCGCCTGCGATCGGGTCGAGCATCGGGATGATCCAGGGGCGCGTCTCGTTGTAGAGTCTTTTCGGCGGGATCATCCAGGTCACGGGCAAGCCCCAGTGTCCACCGAAGGTGATCAGGGTGCCCAGCAGGATCTTGAGATCCAGCCAGAGGGACATGTGGCGTACGTAGAGCATGTCGTAGTAGATCCACTGGTGGAAGTCGCCGCTGGAGCGGTTGGATCGGCAGATCTGCCAGAGGCCGGTGATGCCGGGCCGGACGGAGAGACGGGCCTGGCGCCAGGGGATGCAGATCTGGTTCTCGCGGAAGGGGCTGGGTCGTGGGCCGATGAGGCTCATCTGGCCCAGCCAGACGTTGACCAGTTGCGGCAGCTCGTCGATGTTGGTCTTGCGGAGGATGCTGCCGATCCGGGTGATGCGAGGGTCATTGTCGATTTTGAACTGGGGGCCATCGACGCCGCTCCTGGTGTAGAGGGCGCGCTGTTTGGCGTGGGCACCCTGGACCATCGTGCGGAACTTCCAGCAGCGGAAGAGCCGGCCGTCCTTGCCCTCGCGTTCGTGGCCGAAGAGGACCGGCCCGCGCGAACCGAGTTTGACCAGCACGGTCGTCAGCAGCAGCAGCGGGGACAGCAGGATCAGCCCGAGCGTGGCGAAGACCTGGTCGATGACCTGTTTGATGGTCGGGTAGCCGTGGCGGGGATGCTCATACTGCAGCCGGCCGATCGGCGAGATCGGACCGGGCTGGGATGTCGGGATTGTCTCGGCGAGCGCAGGTGTCTGGCTGTAGATGGTTTCGCCGGGCGGCGGGGGCGCGAGCACCTTGTGGCAGACCGTGCCATCGGCGGGGACCTCGGAGTGCTGGACCAGCAGGCACTGGGCGACGGTGGCGCCCTGGCAGACGGTGCTGCCGGCCCCAAGCAGGGTCGGGCCGATGATCACGGCGCCGGCCTGGACGGTCACGTCGTCCTGCAGGATGACGGGGCCGTGGATGCAGGCGGCGGGATCGACGCGGCTGGTTCGAGCGATCCAGATATTCTTGCCGAGGGCCTGGTATGTGGCCGGGGCTGCGCCCCGCTGGAGCCGCACGATGGTTTGCTCGGTGAGTTTCAGCAGGTTGCGCGGGTCGTGCAGGTCCATCGTGCCGCCGGCGAGCAGGACATCGCGGCTGGGCACGCCGCAGGCGGCGACCGAGCCGCGGACCTCCAGGAGCGAGCCGAGGGCGGGTTGCTCGAGCAGACGCAGGCAGGCCACCGAGACCATCGAGCAGAAGACGGACGAGGCGTGCAGCCAGGTCACTCCTTCGTAGTAGCGCTGGATGCGGCGGACCTGGCCGGCGGCGTCGAACTGGACATATTCCTTGGTCCCTTGCTCGGAGAGGTCCAGGGCTACGAGATGCCGGGCGGAACGGGTGTCCCGCTTGCCGGAGAGGAACCGGTGCAGGTCGAGCCCGTCGACGGGGTAGTGCCGGGGGTCGATGAAGAGGATCCAGTCGGAAGGCTCGTAGGAACTGAGCAGTGTGGCGAAGTTCTCGGCAGGGGCGACAGTTTCGGCGTTCGCGCCGGTGCGGCGGACGGCGTCGTGGTAGACATCATCGGGGGCGAAGGCCGTCAGGATGGTGGTGGATTCCTGGATCCGTCCAGCGAGGTGGTCGCAGATCTCCTCCAGCAAGGTGTGTATGCCGTGGGGCACGAGCAGCAGGCTGCCTTCGGCGGTCTGCCAAGGGCAGTGCGAATCGAAAATGAAAGGGAAGATTGTCATGGTTCTGCTCGCCTCAACGACAAAGAGGCCCGGCGATCGGTGGTTCAGACCTTGGCCGGGGCGTAGCCTGGCCCGCGGGCGCCATCGTGGCTGTAGTAATTTGACTCGTACGAGCTGCGGCCCGTCGAGCCGATGAATATCGTGCCCATCACCTGCGCCCCGGCGGTGCGCAGGCAGGCCAGGGCCTCCATGACATCGCTGCGCCGGCTGGTGCCCTCGCGAACGATCAGGATCGTGCCATCGGCCTGGCGGGCCAGGATCCGGGCGTCGGCGACGGGCAGGACGGGCGGGCTGTCCAGCAGCACCACGTCGAAGCGTTTGGACCAGGTTTCCAGGAGTGCGGCGAAGCGGCCGTCGGCGAGTGTTTCCAGTTCGGCCTTGCTGACATCGCCGGCCGGGACGAGGCTGAGCCGGGGCGTATCGGTCGGGTGGACCGCGTCGGTGTCGGGGATCTCGCCCAGCAGCGCCGCCACCAGGCCGGGCCGCGACGGATCGACGGCGTGGCTGGCCAGGCCGGCCTTGCGCAGGTCGGCGTCAACGAGCAGGACATTCTGGCCGCATTGGGCGAGGCTGCGGGCGAGGGTCCAGGCGACGGTGGTCTTGCCCTCGCCGGGGACGGCGCTGGTAATCAGGATCGGGCAGCCCCGGCGGCCGGCGAGCCGCTGCAGCAGGGCGGTGCGGATCATGCGTACGCACTCGGCCAGCAGGGGGTAGTCCTCGACGGGGCCGGCATCCGGCCGGTCGCGGATCAGCGGGAGGTGGCCCAGGAAGGGCGTGCGGCTGATGGCGGGCAGGTCGTTGGCCTCGTGGATGGATTCGGTGGTGCTGGCCCGCAGCAGGCCCAGGCCGAAGCCGACCGCCAGGCCCGTCAGGATCGACATGAGGGAGTAGATCGCGCGGCGATCGTGGTAGGGCTCGCTGGAGGCGTATGCCCGCGCCAGCGGTTCGATCGAGCCGGGGACGTTGCGTTCCATTTCCCTTTCGGTCAGGCGGGTGCGGACGGCCTCGAAGATCTGCCGCTGGAACTGGATCTGCTCGTTTTCCCTGGCGAGGGTGCGGGCGCTGTCGAAGATATCGTTGAAGCGTTTCTGCTCGTCGGTGAGCTGGTTGGCGAGCAGTTCGCGCTTGTACTTCATCAGGCGGATCTGGTTGCCGAGGTTCTCGAGGATCCGGCGGGGGCTGGGGTGCGAGGCGGACTCGGCCGGTGTGCCCAGCAGGGGCAGGCCCGGCATAAGCAGCCGCTGCTGGTCGATCTGCAGTTCGCGTTCGCGTAGGAGGGTCTCGGCGAGTTCGGCCTGTTTGTGCAGGCGGTCCATGGTCGGGTGGGCGTTGCCGAGTTGGCCCTGGTGGACCTCGAGTTCGAGCTGCGTCTTGCGGGTTTCGATATAGAGGCGGAGCCACTCGAGATCGTTGTCGTAGCGTTCGACGGCTTCGGCGGGCAGGCTGGCCGGGGCCCAGGCCGATCCGTTTTCCGCGAGCGGCTGGAGGTCCTGGTACTGGCGTTCGGCGACGGCGATGTCGCGGTCGAGGTCGGTCAAGCCGGCGAGCAGAGTGTCCAGGTGTACGCGCTGCTGGCCGACGAGTTCATCGGAGTTGGCGGTACCGAGGTCCTTATGGAGGCGGTCGACGGTGGCCTGGCGGCCGTCGATGTCGGCGCGGTAGGAGTTATAGCGATCGAGTAGTTCGTTGTAGAGGGTGTCCTCCATGCGGCTGGAACTTTCGCGGACGGTGCGGATGTACTGGTCGAGGACGGCGTTGACGATGATGGCGGCGTCCTGGGCGACGGGGGCATTCATGCTGATGTCGATGACTTCGGTCAGGCCGCGGGGATCGACGGAGATGTCCTTGCTGAGCCGTTCCATGGGGGAGAGCGGCGAGCCGATCAGGGGCTTGGCGGGCTGCTTGTACCAGCGGGTTTCCTGGACGTCCTTCTGGTCGAGGGCGCGCTGCAGGACCGTGGGGCTGCGGATGATGGTCACCTGGGTGTTGAAGTAGGACTGGTAGAGCGGGATGGGCCCGCCTTCGCGATCGAAGACCAGTCGCGGGATGATCGGCCGGACATGCACCTGGGCGGTGGCGCGGTATTGGGGCACGGTCAGCAGCCAGATCGAGATGATGGTCGGGATGGCGACGATCAGCAGGCCCGCCAGGAGCGTGCCCTTGTAGCGCAAGACGGCAGAGATCGGGAACGGCTTGCCGGTGGGGCCGGGCGAGGGCAGGGCATAAAGGCCCAGCGGGTCGGCCGGCAGGGCCGGATTGCCAAGCTGGCCGTGGCCGTTCGAGGCAACAAGATCGGACGGCTCGCGATGGGCGGGCCGCCCTGGATCGGATGACTGCACCATATTCTAACCCCCATCAGACAGGTACGCGGACGGATTCTTTTCGAGTAGTCCGGGCAGGCTTGCCAGGGCGCCGGTCGGCGGTCGGCGGCAGGGAGACCGACGCGGCCTGCAAGGCTCGCGGCGTGGCCGACTTGTCCCACCAGGGCCGCAGACGCTCCAGCAGATGGCTGGAGTGCGGCGCGGGCAGGTGGACCTTTTCGTAGAGGCGAGCCCCCTGCGGCACGCTCGCCTGGTGGGTCAGCACGCAGTGATCGACGACGGCGTAGCGACCGACGCGGCAGAAGTCCCAGGCCACCGAACGGCAGACGATCGCGCCGCGCTCGATCAGGCACTCGCTGCCGATCATGCAGGGGCCGACGAGGGTCGCGCCCTTGCCGACGCGGGAGCCAGGCCCGATGAGCATCGGCCCGATGAGGCGGGCGCCGGGGTCGAGGCTGGCGGTGTGATGGACGCGGGCCTGACCGACGATGCGGTAGTCCGTCAAGGCGTCGCTGTGTTCGCCGAGGTGCTCGAGGAGCCACTCGTTGATCGCCAGGTAGCTGCCCAGGCCGCTGACCCGCGGGCAGGGGGCTTGTACCAGGTGGGTGACGATCCGCCGGCCGGCGGCATGCAGACGCGGGATCAGGACCTCCTTGATGTCCTGGTAGCCGATGGGACCGGCAGACGCAAGGGCCTCGGGCTCAAAGAGGTAGATGCCGACCGGGACCAGTCGCTGCGAGGGGCCACGCAATGGTCCGGGTTCGGCGCAGACGGCGATGGTGACGGCTGCGCCGCTCTGGGCGTGGCGGGCGAAAAGGTCGGCCAGGTCCGCCTGCGGGAGGATCGTGCCGTCGACGACGACGTAGCGGTCGGCGCCGGCACCTTGGGCGGCGTCGCGGGCGCAGCCGGCGGGTCCGCGCGGCGTCCAATCCTCGTAGTAGTCCAGGTCCATCCGCATGGCTGCGCCGGTGCCGAGGCACTTGCGGATGAAGCGTGAGGTGCTGTTGGCGCAGATGGTCGCCTGGCGGATGCCGCTGCGCTCCAGCCAGCGGAGCACATGGCAGATCAGCGGCAGCGGCCCGACGGGCAGCAGCGGGCGCGGCGTCGCGTTATCAAAAGCGGACTCTTCCCAGAGATGCACTCCCGCCAGTACGATTGCTCGAATCTGTCCCGTTGACTGCACTGCCATGTGTCCTCCTGTGCGGGCCGCACGCGTTGCACGAAGCAGCCCGGTTTTGCCGAGCAGTACAAACTCTTTACGGCTTGCGTTATGAACACCTGACTGCGAAGTGTGCCTCGTTCTATTGTATGCGCGTGCCGCGTTGTGTAGTGCGAAGCAGACCCTGAAAGTGTTTTGCCGGGGATGTCAGGCCCGCTAAGTAGTGGAATCCATTATGACATGGGTTTTGACTCGTAACGATTCGGTTGGGCCGGGTGCGGTATCGGCACGGCGAGCCGGCGAGTCGCTTGCTGCGCCGGTAGGTGGCGATGCGGTCGGCTGACCGATACGCAGCCGACAGTCCAGCGTGATGTTTCCCTCGCAGGTGCAGAGCCCTGTCAGGCTGACGGCGGGGCTCTTGCGATGGTAGCCGCGGCTGACCCAGCCGGCGATCGGCTCGGTCCGGCCGCGATCGATCCGCACGCACAGGCGGGAGTCGATCTCCAGGGTGACGGTGCCGGGCCCGGCGTCGAGTTCGAAGTAGTTGGGTCCCAATTGTTTGATGCTGCACGTTTCGGCCAGATGGAAATGGACCTCGATGTTGTGCGATGCGGCAGCGAGGATCTCGTCGCGGATGCTCACCTGCCGCAGGGCTGCGTCGAGATTCACGGTCCGGCGGTGGATGACCGGGTCCGCCAGGCGAGTGTAGCCGTCGTGCTCGCCGGTAACGGAGGCGCCGTCCGCTTGTGGTTCCCAGGCCAGGCAGCGGGCATTCGCCCGCCGGCCCCAGAGGAAGCCTCCCTGCATCAGCGACTGGTCCTGGCCATCGACAGGACGGTGTTGTGGGCACGGGTACTGCGGAAGTAGGTTCGCCAGGCTGGGTAGGCGAAGTAATCATAAGTGCCCGGATCCACAAGCACATCCACGCCGGA
>JANYLN010000325.1 GCA_025357795.1 Planctomycetota bacterium | reverse complement strand
CACAAGGACATCTTCCAGCGCATCAAACGAGAGGGCTTCGTCCGCGTCCGCATCAACGGCGAGATCTACGACATCAACAACCTCCCCGAACTCGACAAGAAGGCCAGGCACACCATCGAGGCCGTCGTCGACCGCCTGATCGTCAAGCCCGCCATCCGCCCGCGCCTCGCCGACAGCATCGAGACCGCCCTGCGCCTCAGCGACGGCCTCCTCTACGTCACGCACGAATTTCCCGGCGAGACCGCCTGGAGCGACGACGTCTTCTCGGAAAAGTACGCCTGCCCCGACTGCGGCGTCAGCCTCGCGGAACTCGAGCCCCGCATCTTCAGCTTCAACAGCCCCTACGGCGCCTGCCCGACCTGCGGCGGCCTTGGCATCATCCTCGAGTTCGATCCCGAACTGCTCGTGCCCGACCCGCCCCTCTCGCTGGCCGCCGGCGCAATCGACGCCTGGCGCCGCGGCGGCAAGCGGATGAACATTTTCTATAACAAGCTGCTCAAGGAGTTCTGCAACCGCTTCGCCGTCTCGGCCGACACGCCCTTCAAGGACCTGCCCGCCGACATCCAGCGCCTCCTCATGTACGGCACGACCACCGACGATACCGCAAAGTACAACGCCGAGTTCGAGGGCATCATCCCCAACCTGCAACGCCGCTGGGAAAAGACCGACAGCGAGTACGTCAAGGCCCGCCTGCACGCCTACCTCTCCGAGCAGCGCTGCCGCAAGTGCAAGGGCTCGCGCCTCCTGCCCGAGGCCCTCTCCGTCCGCATCGCCTACAAGAACATTTATGAAGTCGTCCAGATGACCATCGATGAGTCGCAGCGATTCTTCGAGGACCTGGCCTTCGCCGGCGAGGCCGCCCACATCGCCGAACAGATCCTCAAAGAAATCAAGCAGCGCCTCCGTTTCCTCGTTGACGTCGGCCTCGGCTACCTCACGCTCGATCGGCCCAGTGCGACGCTCTCCGGCGGCGAGGCCCAGCGCATCCGCCTGGCGACCCAGGTGGGCAGCGGTCTGGTCGGCGTCTGCTACGTCCTCGATGAACCGACCATCGGCCTGCACAGCCGCGACAACGAGAAACTCATCCGCACCCTGCGACACCTCGCCGACATCGGCAATAGCGTCATCGTCGTCGAGCATGACGAGGACGCCATCCGCGCCGCCGACTACATCATCGATGTCGGCCCCGGCCCCGGCGCCCACGGCGGCGAGATCATCGCCCACGGTACGCTCGAGCAGCTGCTTCGCAATCCCAAAAGCATTACCGCCAAGTACCTCAACGGCACCTGCGCGATCCCCGTGCCCACCCGCCGCCGTAGCGTCGAACTCACACGCTGCATCGAGCTGACCGGCTGCCGCGAGCACAACCTCAAAAACATCAGCGCCAAGTTCCCCCTCGGTGCGTTCATCTGCGTCACCGGCGTCTCCGGCAGCGGCAAGAGTACCCTCGTCAGCCAGACCCTGCTCAACGCCCTGAAGCGCCGCCTCTACAACAGCAAGGACAAGCCCGGCCTCCACGACGAACTCCGCGGCACCGAGCAGCTCGACAAGGTCATCGAGATCGACCAGTCCCCCATCGGCCGAACCCCGCGCAGCAACCCCGCCACCTACACCGGCGTCTTCGATCTGATCCGCCAGCTCTACGCCCGCACCCGCGAGGCCAAGATCCGTGGCTACTCCATTGGCCGCTTCTCCTTCAACGTCAAGGGCGGCCGCTGCGAGGCCTGCCAGGGGCAGGGGGTCAAACGGATTGAAATGCACTTCCTGCCCGACGTCTTCGTCGCCTGCGAGCAGTGCCATGGCACTCGCTACAACCGCGAAACCCTCGAGGTCCGCTACAAGGGCAAGAACATCGCCGACGTGCTCGACATGCGAATCGAGGAAGCCTGCCAGTTCTTCGGCAGCTTCGCCAAGATCAAGCAGCTCCTCCGCGCGCTGATGGACGTCGGCCTCGGCTACATGCAGCTGGGTCAGCCCTCAACCACCCTCTCCGGCGGCGAGGCCCAGCGCGTTAAACTCGCCGCCGAACTCGGCAAGACCGCCACCGGCCACACCATCTACATCCTCGACGAGCCGACCACCGGCCTGCACTTCGCCGACATCCAGAACCTGCTCTCGGTCCTCAACCGCCTGGCCGACATGGGCAACACCGTCATCGTGATCGAGCACAACCTCGACGTGATCAAAACGGTCGATTGGATCTTGGACCTCGGCCCCGAGGGCGGCGAGAACGGCGGCCGCATCGTCGCCGAAGGCACCCCCGAGCAGATCGCCGAACATCCCAACAGCTACACCGGCGCGTTCCTGCGGCCCAAGCTCCACGTCACCGCGACCGGCTAGCCCCGCGCCGCTGCCACAGTGCCGTACACGCTATCGCACTGGTCCGCCTCCCCCATTTAGCCGGCTCGCTTGCTAGATCGAATTCTGTTGATGTGTAGCGTCCGGCATCTTGTTTTGGGTGCCATGGTCCTGCACTGTTGCAGGACCATGCTCCCGCTAGAGATGATACGAAAACGCTCTAGCCGCGTCCCTACGGCCCCTTCGCCCGCTCTACACTGCGCCGCACCAGGTCCAGCAGCTTCTCCGCGCTCAGCTCGCTTTCCCCCCGGCCCAGCACACTCCCATCAGCTCGCATCACGATGTACGTCGGAATGAACTCCACGCGGTACCGCCCCGCCAGCGCCGCCCCCTCCGGCGTCTCCAGATCCACCCGCAGCGGCACAGCCATCTCCTCCAGCGACGCCGCGAACTCACGCCGGCTGAAGACCTCCTTGTCCATCGCCCGGCACGGCCCGCACCAACCGGCGTAGAAGTCCGCGAAGACCACCTTGTTCGCTTCCCTCGCCTGTTGCGCCGCCTGCGCAAGACCCGTGCGGAACGTTACCGCCGTCGCCACATGTTCGTGCGGCACATTGCCTACGATGTAGTACAGCACGCCCACCGCCAGCACGAACAGTAGCACCACCTTCAGCGGCCTGGCCGCCTTGCCCGCCGCCGCGCCCACGCCGATTCCGCCGCTTCCACTGCCCGTGGAGTTGCCTTTGTCGCTCATAGTCACAATAGTATATCTTCCGCCTGACCGAATGTGGACCCCCAGCAGATAGGTGTACTGATTATGCTGCAGCCGATTCGCCCCGTGATCCGTGATGGCGACCTGTACCTGCCCGGCGTCGATCTTTGGCTCGACCCGGCCAACAGCCGGCCCACCGCCTTCGTCAGCCACGCCCACGCTGACCACATCCGCAGCCGCCACGGCTCCGTGCTCTGCACGCCGCAGACCGCCGCCCTCGTTCGCCTCCGCATACGCAAGTTCCGCGCCACCACCCTGGCATTCCACCAGCCCGTCCAGCGTAAGGGCTACACGATCCGCCTGATCTCGGCCGGCCACATCTTCGGCTCGGCCCAGCTCGTCGTCGAGTCGCCGCATTGGCGCTTCGTCTACACCGGCGACTTCAAGATGACCGAGTCGCTCACGTGCGAGCCGGCCGAGGTCGTGCCCGCCGACTGCCTCCTGATGGAATCAACCTTCGCGCACGCCCGCTACTCCTTCCCGCCCGTAACGGACCTGCGCCAGCGCATCGTTGATTTTGCTGCCCAGACCCTCGCCCAAAGCAAGACCCCCGTGCTGCTGGGCTACGCGATCGGCAAGGGCCCCGAACTCGTCCGCATCCTCCAGCTCGGCGGCGTGCCCGTCGTCGCCGGCAGCGAGGTGATGCGCGCGGTGCACGTCTATAGCCGCTTCGGCGTGCCCTTCGACTCCGTCGACACCTGGTGGGGTCGCCGGCCTCACGCCGCCCTCGTCACCACGCCGCACGCCTGGGCCCGCACGATCCGCAACCGCGAGGAATGGCGCGTCGCCCTCGCCACAGGTTGGGCCACCGATCAGCCCACCTTCGACTCGCTCCAGTACGACGCCATGATCCCGCTCTCAGACCACGCCGACTGGCCCGGCCTGTGGCAATACGTCGAGCAGGCCAAACCGCGCGAGACGTACGTGATCCACGGCCAGGCCTGGCCCTTCGCCCGCGCCCTGCGCGCCAAGGGCTACGAGGCCCGGGCACTGCTCACCGAAGACGACCAGCAGCCCTGAACCATTGCCGATTGTCCCAAAAAGAAAGGCCCGCGACCGGATTCGGTCGCGGGCCTTGTTACTTACTAACTTGCTGACTGCTCTAGAACGAGGCCTGCAGCTGCACGCGGAACAGCGTCACATCGTCGTTCTGGTTCATGAAGTCCAGGCGACTCGACCGCACCGGCAGCTCGTTGATGCGGGTCACGTCTGCCTGCAGCTTCAGGTTGTGCCCGCGGATGTAGTAGTTCACGCCACCCGCGTATTCCCACATGTTGTCGTTGCCGTAGTCCCAGATCCCGCCCACGCGGGCAACCAGTTCAACCTTCTGCGGCACGACGAAGTAACCCGCCTGCCAGTAGCCGCCTTGCTGATGGCTGCTGCCGTTGTCGCCCGTGGCTAGGACCCACGGCGACGCGAAATTCTTGTTCTCAATCATCCGCAGGAAGTATTCCGCCTGCGTGGCAAAGCCCAGGTACTTGAACGCCGCATCCAGGCCGAACTGTGTGATGTTCGTGTCCTGGGCGCCCACCATCCCGTACCCGCCCGGGCCAACCCGCGCACGGTCCGGAATCTGGTACGGCAGGCTCACGTTGTTACGGTCCCCGCGATCCGCGCCCCACGCAAACGACGTGCCGAAGTCCAACGCCGGCTTCTTGTGATATTCCAGGTCGCTCTCGCCCTCGAAGTCCTTGCCCAGGTTGTCATACATCGCGTGCCACACCGTCCGCGCGCTCAGCCCGGGGTTGGTATCCAAGGCGTTCGTGTCATCCGGGTTGCCCACCGGGTCCAGGTTGTTCTTGAAGCCGTTGGTCACCGACGCGCCGTAGTCTACCCGCTTGTCGAACAGGTTCCCGTGCAGCATCACGCCCATCGAACGGCCCAGGTTGAACACCTCATTCGCCATCGAGCGGTCCACCATCATCTGCTTCTGATCGCTCGTGGTCTCCTGCCGGCCGAACGGCAGCTTGTACAGACCGATCCGCATCTGCGCGGCATCCAGGAACTTGTAATTCATCCACGCGTAGTAAATGCTGACGTTATCGGTGTCATCGGCCTTCAGCTCGAAGCGATACGTGAAGTTCGGGTCATACGCATAGCCGCTGAACGCCAACCGCAGCCGGCTGAACTCCATCCCGCTGCGATCGTTGCTCACGTGCTTGCCGAACAGACCGCTGCCCGTGTCGTGGTTCACGTCGTTGCTGGCGCAGTAGCCGACGTACCGGGCCTGCATCATGCCGTTGATCTTGAGCATGAAGTCCTGGCCGCTACGGATGTAGAAGCCGCCGTCGTAGCCGGCATTCATCGGCAACTGGTCACGGAACGCCGGATCGCGGAACAGCTCCTGCACCACCCGCCGGATCTCTTCCACCCGCATCTGCTCAACGCCGCCGGCCTGCTGCGTGGCCAGCTGCTGCTGCAACGACCCGATCTGCTCCTGCTGGGCCTTGACCATCGACTCCATCTGATTCATGCGATCCGCCACGTTGTCCTGGCCGAACGCCACCGACGTCCCAGCTACGAGCATCATCGCAGCCAGCACTGCAAGGACATAGCCTCGTCTGTTCACCACGGGTCTCCTTTCCTGGTTCTGCCGGCCCGCCACGTGCGATAAGGCCAGCACCTGCGTTTCGTCTGCCCAACAGCCGCGCGCAAGCATGATCCATCACAGCCACGTGCAGGCCAGCATCCCTGCACTACAGCCACGCGCGCCGGGGGGCACCCTTTGCCTTGGATGCAACATCCCTGCAACCGATACTGATACTGCATTGGCTGAGACAATCTACCTCAGCCCCAATTCACAACCACAAACAGCAATTAGGGACAACTCACGTCGATATGTACCGCGCCATGTCGTCCAAATATATCTATAGGAATACCGACGTCAAGCCTATTGCGGGCATCTTCTTTCGTATTTAACGGACCTTTCACCACACGGCCCGCTCAAACGACTCGTCGTACTTTATCGGCGCAACGTCTGAAATGATTTGACCGAACTCCCACCCTGTCCCGGGCGGCCACCTCCTACCCGCACCCCTATCAGTAAGCCCTTGGCCAGCAAAGGGATCCTCACCAGCAGCCTGCCCTCCTCCCAGCCGCCGCCACGCAAGACGGCCGGGTTCCCGTCACTTTACGCCCTCAGCCCGTGCCTTCGGTGTAAAACCGTACTTTTCCAACTTGTCCCGCAGCGTCGTCCGCGGAATCCCTAGCAGCTCCGCCGCCTTCGCCTGGTTCTGCTGCGTGCGGCACAGGGCCGACTCGATCAGCTCCCGCTCGATGTTGTCCACAATCTCCTGCAGATTCACCGGCGTCGCCGCTACCCAACCCACCGGCACCGGCGCCCGATGCACCGCCTGCAAAATCGGCAGGTGCCGCGGCTCGATCGCGCTCGCCCCCGCCAGCCGCG
>JANYLN010000190.1 GCA_025357795.1 Planctomycetota bacterium | reverse complement strand
CTGGCCTCAGCCTGGTTGGTCTGGATGTCCTCGCCGTTGCCATCCGCCTGCGGCATCACGAGGCTCTCCAGCCCCTTCTCCATCGTGCGGAAGTGGCCGGGCAGCGAGTGGATGCCCAGCGGGGTTCCTTGAAGTAATCCGCCTGCTTGCGCGTGAACAGCTCCATCATGTGCTGCAAGTCGATCAGGCGGTTATTCACGGGGGTGGCGGTCAAGAGAAACATCTGCTTGCCCTCGCAGATGTCGAAGAGCCTCCGGTATCGCGACGGGAGGTGCTCGCCAGTGCCGAGGATGCCGGGATTGCGGAAGTGGTGCGCCTCGTCGATGACGATGGCGTCGGCCATTTCCTTGATGCGCTCCATCTTCTCTGGATACTCGCCGCTGCGCTGAAGGTCGGTGTGGTTGATGATGACCAGGTTGCTGAAAATCCCGGAGATGTGGCGCAGGTACTTGTTCAGCGCCGCTTCCCAAACCGGCTTGCGGGCGGCTTTGGGCACGATCAAGGCGACGCGCTTGCGGTCGTACTCCACCAGCCTCTCGATAAGCATCAGGCCGATGAAAGTCTTGCCTAGCCCGACGCCGTCGCAGAGCAACGCTCCCTGGTAGGCCTCTGCGATCTTCAGGAGGGCGTGATAGCCGTCGCGCTGATACTGGTCGAGGACCCGGTACATTCGAGAGGTTCGCGGGCCGCCGCCCAGTTCCCACTCGCCGGCCGTCTGCTCATGGCCGCGGAAGAACTCCTGGAGGGCCTTGGCGTAGACCTCGAAGGGCGAGTACTCGCGGACGTGGCGGTCGATCGTGGCAAGGATCTGCGGAGTAACATCGTCGGCAGCGTTCCAGTGTTCCTCGAACCATTCCTGGAGGACGGCGACCGGGCGGCCGGTGATCTGGACGTTGAGCTCGATGTTCTCGGTGATGCCGGGGTATGTGAAGTTGGAGGAGCCGACCAGGGCCGCTGAGCCGACGACCTCCAGGCGTGCGTGCGTGATGTAGGCCTTGGCGTGGAACTTGTCCTTCCGGTAGACGCGGCACTTGATTTTGCCGGAGCGGATGCCCTCCACGATGGCCTGGACACCTTGCAGAAAGTCGTTCTGTGTCTTCTCGGACTCAACGCTGCCATCGAGCCTGGTGGTGATGGCCGTGAGGGCCTTGGCGAAGGCGTCCTTGGTCCGCAGGGAGACCTCATCGCCCATGAGGATGCGGATCTGGTCGACCTTCTGCCACTCATCTTTCATGGCGAGCAGTGCGCCGATTTCCATGTAGCCGCTGGCAATGTCGATGGCCCTGGAAATCTGACACCAATCGTGCAGATAACGGACCAGCTTCCAGTCTGCATCGCTGTTGTCGACGATGAACAACTCGCTTCCGGTGGTACTGGTGCGTTGGGGCATACTCGTTTCTCGCCGGGTATAGAAGGACCCATCAGCCGAACGTGACGGCACGAACCCATGCCAAGCCTCCAGTTTGACCCCGCCGGAGCGGAATGTAAAGCCCTTTCGTCTCGTATGGCCGCATCGTATGTGAAGTGTCCGCGGTCTGCGGCTATACTGCGGATCATACTTTCGGATGACGTGCGAATCCTGCGATCACGAGAGGAGCACCATGCCACTTTTCCTGGGCATCGACATCGGTACTTCTGCTACCAAGGCCCTGCTCTGCGACCACACGGGGGCCGTCCTGGCGACCGCCAGCGCCGAACACCCCATCCATACCCCCAAGCCCGGCTGGTCCGAGCAGGACCCGCGCGACTGGTGGACCTCGTCGCTCGCGGCCCTCAAGGCTGTCTGCAAGAAGGCCAAGGTTAAGCCCACCCGGATCGATGCCATCGGCCTGTCGGGCCAGATGCACGGGTCGGTCTTCGTCGATCGGGCTGGCAAATCGCTCCGTCGGGCGCTGCTCTGGAACGACCAGCGGACCGCCAAACAGTGCCAGGAGATCGAGGACAGGGCAGGGGGGCGGAAGGGCCTCATCGGCCTGGTCAACAACGTCGCCCTGACCGGCTTTACCGCCCCCAAGATCCTCTGGGTCCGCGAGCATGACCCCAAGACCTATGAGAAGACCCACAAGATCCTCCTGCCGAAGGACTACATCCGCCTGCGCCTCACGGGCGAGTTCGCCAGCGAGGTCTCCGATGCCTCCGGTACGCTGCTGCTGGACGTCAAGAAGCGCACCTGGTCGAGGGACCTGCTCGGCCGCCTGCAGATCGACGCCGACCTCATGCCGCGCCTCTACGAATCCGTCGAGATCACCGGCACTGTCTCCAAGGCCGCCGCGAAGGAGACCGGCCTGCGCGAGGGCGTGCCGGTCGTAGGCGGGGCAGGGGACCAGCCCGCCGGCGCGGTCGGCAACGGCATCGTCAAATCCGGCATCGTCAGCGCCACCTTCGGCACCAGCGGCGTGGTCTTCGCCCACAGCGACCAGCCCGTCCCTAACCCCGAAGGCGTGCTGCAGTCCTTCTGCCACGCCGTGCCCGGCAAGTGGTGCGTCTTTGGCTGCATGCTCTCGGCCGGCGGCAGCCTCCAGCACGTCCGCAACATGCTTTTTGCCGACCGGGTCGCCGCCCTCTACAAGGCGAAAAAGGACCCGGGTCAGCTCTACCCCCAGATCCTGGACGAGGCCGCCCGGGCCGCCCCAGGCTGCGAAGGCCTTTTCTTCCTGCCGTACCTGACGGGGGAGCGCTGCCCCCATGCGGACCCGACCGCCCGCGGCGGCTGGATCGGTCTGACGGTCCGCCACAGCCGCGAGCACCTGCTCCGCGCCGTTGTCGAAGGCATTACCTTTGGCATGCGCGACCAGGTCGAACTCTTCCGCCATCTCGGCACGAAGATCAGCCAGATTCGCGCGGGGGGGGGCGGCGCCCGCTCCGCCTTCTGGCGACAGATGCAGGCCGACATGTTCAAGGCCCCCGTCGTCACCATCAACACCCAGGAGGGGGCTGCCTACGGTGTCGCCCTGCTGGCCGCAACCGCGGCCGGGGCATTCCCCTCCGTCGAGCAGGCCTGCAGCAAGGCCATTGGCATACAGACCACCGCCAAGCCGGGAAAATCCGCCGCAGCGGTCTACGATCTCTTGTACCCGCAGTACCGGGAGCTGTATCGCTCTTTGAAGGATGACTTCTGCCGGATCTCCGCGATGGCGGACCGGCTGGGCTAGTGTGAGTGAAGGGTGCGGGATGGATAAACCGGTCGGGGCCGCCACCGAGCGAGTCCCTTCGTACAAGGTACATCTCGAGGTGATGGGCAAGGCCTACAAGCAGGCCCGCTGGGCCTCCTGGCTGGCCTTGTGGATCAACGCCGTGCTGACCCTGGGCAAGCTCGTCGCCGGCGTGCTGGGGCAAAGCCTGGCCCTGGTCTCGGACGCGATCAACAGCCTTGGCGATATGATCACCACCAGCGGCGTGCTCATCGGCATGCGGATCTCCGCTTGGCCCGCCACCGAGAAGCACCCCTACGGCTACAGCCGGGCGGAGTCTATTATCGGGCTCTACCTGGCGATGGCCCTGGCGGGCGCCGGCGTCTGGGTCGGTCTGGAAGGGCTCAAGGCCCTGCGAACCCCCCACGAGCCAGCCGCGTGGTACACCCTGCTGGTGGCCGCCGCCGTGGTCGTCATCAAGGAATCCCTCTACCAGTACAAGATTCGCATCGCCCGCCGGCTGCGGAGCCGCTCGCTCATGGCCGCCGCCTGGGACCACCGCTCCGACGCCATCGCCGGTATGGCCATCCTTCTGGGCCTGTCGCTGCAGCGCTGGGCGGGTCTGCCCTGGGGCGACGGGGCCGCCACGCTGGTGGTCGCCGGCACGATCCTCTGGGCGGGCCTGAGCCTGATGCGCGGCAACGTCTCCGAACTGCTCGACCGTCAGGCCGACGTCCCCTTCCTCGAAGAGGTCCGCGATGCCGCGTGCCTGGTGCCCGGCGTCGCCGCGATCGATAAACTGTTCGTGCGCAAGGCCGGCCTGGAGTACCTGGTTGATGTACATGTGGAGGTCGATCCCAACCTGAACGTCAAGCAGGCCCACGACCTGGCCCACGACGTGCAAGCCGCCATCCAGCACGCCTTGCCACACATCCACAGCATCCTGGTCCACATCGAGCCGTATCGGCCCGAACGCCATGCCCAGGAAAGGCGGGATCCGACCGAGGTTCGGGGGCAGACCCCTTTGTGAAAGACGGGGTCTTCGAAGGGGCGTCAGCCGCCATCGCCGTTGTCGCTGCCGCTTGTTCCTGTTGCAGCCGTTGCCGCCGCCTTGTACCCTGGTTCTCGAACTCCTGTCATCGTGGCCGTCTGGAAAGGATCCGCTGACATGTTCGCAACTATCCTGTCGCTGTGTCTGTCCGCCGTACTCGCCCAGACAATGCCCGCCGCCTCGCAGAGCCAACCGGCCGTGCAGACCCAGCCCACGACTCGCCCTGTCGTCCTGCCGGATCGGCCAGCCCCCCCCGCCATCTGGGCGATTGGAGAGGGCTTCCGCGTCGATCCGCTTTCGGGCCGCGTCCGCGAGGAGTGGCGGATCGATGGCAACCCGATCCCCGCCAACTTTGACTACACGCACAAGAACCTCGCCTGGGATGCCAGGGCCGGCCGCGTTACCCTCCATGCCGCCGGCAACGAAATCGTCGCGTACCAGCTGCAGATTCGCGGCCCGCTCAAGGGGCTCCAGGTCACCTGCAGCGATCTGAAAGGACCTGCCACGATCCAGGCCGCCCGCGACATCGAGGTTCTCCGCCAGTGGTACTCAAACGTCCAGGAGAACTCGTCCAGTCAGGACTCCACCACCGCCGGCTACAACCTCGGCAAGGGCTGGTACCCCGACGCCCTGATTCCCGTGTCCGCCGGCGACGGCTTCAGCCAGCCGTTCGATATCCCCGACAAGGTCAACAACATCCCCAACCAGCAGTGGCAGGGGATCTGGATCGACATCTACGTGCCCCGCGACGTTCCGCCCGGCGACTATACCGGTACGGCGACGGTAGTCAGCGAGGGGGCCGAACCGCACAAGATCCCCGTCACCCTCAAAGTCCACGACGTCACCCTCTCCGACGATTTTGCCTGCGAGGTCGGCCTGAACAACTACGGCAGCCTGGGCCGCAAGGGTTCCGACGTCCGCCTCCGCTACTACCAGATGGCCCACCGCCACCGCATGACCGTCCACGAACACTACATCGCTCCCAAGGTGGAGGGGCAGGGGGACGGTATCCAGGCTGATTGGGGCGCCTACGACACCGAGATGGCCAAGTACTTCACCGGCGACGCCTTCACCAGCAAGCACGGCTACCGTGGCCCCGGCGAGGGCAGGCCGCTCACCTGGGTCTACCTGCCGTTCGAGATCCTCAAGGGCCACGCCTGGCCGCTGCCGTCGGAGGAGGTCCACACCCCTGAATACGACCGGTCTGTCGGCAAGATGCTTCACGCCTTCGGCGAGCATTTCCAGAAGAACGGCTGGACCCGCACGAAGATGATGTTCTTCATCAACGGCCTGGATGAGCCGACCAAACCCGAGGCCATCGACGGCATCCGCTACTTCGGCGATCTGGTCAAGCAGGCCGCCGTCCCCTCCGTCTGGTACCGCGGGGACATCAATCACCTGCACGACATTTCCAGAATCATCCCCGGCTGCAGCGAGCAGCAGATGCTCGACAAACTCGCCCCCGCGATCGATCTGTGGTGCTGCGTGGCGGACTTCAAGCGGACCGACTTCTCCGTCCTGCTGGCCCGCCGTAAGCAGGACCCCCGCCAAGTGATCTGGTTCTACCAGAACCGCGAGCCGTCGGTCGGCGGCTACACCCTCGACGACGAGACCATTGGCCTGGCGACCTGGCCGGTCATCGCCTGGAAGTACGGCCTCGATGGCTGCATCCTCTGGGAACTGGGCTTTGCAGGCTCGTCGAAGAACGTCTGGGTCGACCCCAACAACAGCGTCTCCGCCGCCAAGGGCATCGTCCATAACCTCGCCGGGTTCCTGATCTACCCCGCCTTCCCCGGCAAGGAGAGCATCACCGAGCCGATCGCCTCGATCCGCCTGAAGTCCTTCCGCCGCGGTGCCCAGGACTTCGAATATCTCCGCCTGCTGGAAACCGTTGCCGGCCGCGAAGCCTCTCTCAAGATGCTCAGTACCGCTATGGGCCACTGCCTCTACGAGCCCCATCGCGAGTACGGCGCCCCGGGTGATTGGTCCCACAACCCGGAGGATTGGAACCGCATGCGCCTAGCCGTGCTCCAGGCCCTCGCCGCACCCGGCAAGACGCGTCCCTAGCCCCGGTTCCCGCCGGACCTTGTGTCCTCGTTTGGCGTCCCGGCTTCAGCGGGGGCCTTATTCGCAGTCCATACTTTATGGACGACCGATGGTTGACGATTGACGCCTGATTACTGACCGCCACACTCGGAGCCTATACATGCTGAACTTCTCGCATCTGCCGCCGATGTTCGATTGCCACGTTCACATCCCCAGCCTCGACGATTCGATCGCCTTCTGCTGGGCCCCGCCAAGCCCTACCTGCGAGGGGACGATCCGCCACCTCGATCGTCTGAGCATCCGCGGCGCCGTCTTGATGTCTTCCCGCGCCACGCTCGCCGCGGACCCCGACCAGGAGTTCGCCGGCAACAATGAACTGGTCGAACTTCTCCGCCGCTACCCCGGCCGCTTCACTGCCGGCATCAGTGTGAACGCCAATTGGCCCGACCGCACGATCGCGGGGATGCGCCATTTCCGCCGCGAGCACGGCTTCGCCTGGCTCGGCGAGTGCGTGGGCTACATCGGCAAGTACTCCTACGACACCCCGGGCTGGTGGCAGATCCTCGACGAGGCCGCCAGACTCGACATGATCATCCACATCCACTGCACCCCGGCCGAGATGGACCGCTTCGCCGAGCGCTACCCGCAGGCGACCTTTGTCTACCCGCACTTCCCCAACCGCAACGAACTGCAGCCGCTGATGGACATGCTCCAGCGCAGGCCGAACGTGTACATGGACATCTGCGGCAATCAGTATGTCCGCATGGGTGTGCTGGAGTGGGCCGTCCGTGCCGCAGGCCCGGACCGCGTCCTGTTCGGTTCCGACCTGACGATCTGCGATCCCGCCACCGTGATCGCCCGCGTCGCCTGCGCCGAGATCGAGGACGACGCCAAGGCCCGCCTCTTCGCCGGCAACGCGCTGGCCCTGCTCGCCCGTCGCGGCGTGCATCTGGACCTCGGGGACGCTTGACCGATTCGCCATGCCTGCGTCGCCATCAGCCGCCCGGGACGGGGCAGGGGGGGCGCCCAGTGGCACGGCTGGTTCCAGAAAACGATCCAGGGGCGAGCACGCCGTCGGCGCTCGCCCCTTTGGTCATAATCAAAAATGTGGATCTGTCCGCGGCCGCTGGGCACCAACCCCGCTACGGCCTGGCGCCGCTCGCCCGGAGGCTTACTCCCGGCGGGTCCGCGGGCGAAGCAGCCACGGCAGCACGCTCAGGCTCAGCCCCAGCGGGATAAAGCCCGCTGCCGGGCAGGTCAGCCCGCCCGTGCCGTTCGAGCCGGTCTGTGGGGATGTGGCCGCCGCGTTGGTCAGGAGTACCTCTTTGTAGTTCTCATCGTTCAGATTGCCGCTGGCGCTGCCGTAGTTGCGGCTGTTGGGGGCGAAGTTCAGACCGGACTTGCCGGGCGTGACCGTGCCGGACCAGCCGCCGCGGACCGTGGCGACGTACGCCCCGGTGCTGTCGGTCGCCACGGCTACAGGCAGTCCTTTCAGGACCACGCCAGCCACCCCGGCGCCGCCCGAGGTCACCCGTCCGGAGATCGTGAACGTTGGCATGACCGCCTGGTAGTCCTGGCCCGTCAGGGGCGCTGTCACGCTGTTGTGGCTCTGCGTGCCGGGCGTGAACGTGCACCAGTCCTTGCTGACGCTCCCCGTGCCGGACCAGCCGTAGTTGACCGTCGCCTGGTAGTAGCCGTTGCTGTCCGTGCTGGGTGTGCCGGGCAGCCCCTTCATCGCCGCTCCGGCCAGCCCGACTCCGTCCAAGGTGACCCGTCCCGAGATCGTCACGGTCTGCACGCTACTGTCGTAGTTCTCGCTGGTCAGCGGGCTTGTTACGCCGCCGTAGTTGCGCGTTGTCGGCGAGAAGACCAGCCCCGTCTTGGTCGGTGCCGCTGTGCCCGCCCAGCCGTAGTTGACCGTTGCCTGGTAGTAGCCGTTGCTGTCCGTGGTGGGCGTGCCGGGCAGCCCGTTCACGACCACGCCCGCGATCCCTTGCCCCTGCAGGATGACCCGTCCCGAGATCCGGTAGGTCTGCGGGGTGCTCGTGTAGTTATCGTTGGGCTGTGCGGCGAATACGTTGTTGTAGCTGCGCGCCTGTGGGGTGAAGGTGTACGCGGCGTGGGTGGGGGTGATCAGGCCGGACCAGCCGTAATCCACCGTCACGCCGTACTTGCCGTCCGCATCGGTGCTGGGGCTGCCGGGCAGGCCCTTGAGCACTACCCCGGCCACGGGGTCGCCGTCCGCCGTCGTAATCGTTCCACCGATCTTGTAGGTCAGCCGGACGGCCGAGTAGTCCTGGCTGCTCTGGTCCGTGACCATCTGGCTGTACGCCCGGCTGGTTGGGATGAAGGTGTAGCCGGCCTTGCTGGGAGTGATGGTCCCCGACCACTGCGGCGGCACGTTGGTCGTGTAGTAGCCCTGACCGTTAGTGATCGCGCTGCTGGGCACTCCTGTCATCGTCACGCCGGACAGGCCTATCCCGTCCGGGGTTTTGACGTAGCCGCTGATCGCCACGTGTCCGAACCACAGCGTCATGCTCGCGCCGCTGGCTGATACGCCCGCGATCGCGACGTTGCTCTGGGTTCCGTTGTACAGGTTGCTGTTGGGCGTGGTGGTCTCATCGAAGGCGGTGACGTTGCCGGCATAGTAGTATTCCTGCCGGTTGCCGCCGGTCACGCCGGTATCCAGTTCCGAATAACCCAGCAGGCCTTCGTTCGCCTCCTCCAGGTCGACATGCTTATGGGTGTAGTCGTTGTTCCCCGAGCTCGCCTGGGATTCGTCCACATGCCAAATGGCGACGCCGCCGCCGGCCACCCCGCCGGATGCCCGGCTGAACGTCTCGTACATTCCCATGTCAAAGCCGGTCAACTGCCGGTTCTCCAGCAGGAAGTACTCGTTCGGGTTGCTCGTCGGGATCTTCAGGACGTTGCTGTTGACCGGGTTCGAGGCCTGTACCAGCGTGTAGGTGCCGCCTGCGGACAGGACCGTCGGTGTCATAAAGCCCATCTGGAGCCGACACCAGGCGGACATCAGCACCGGGGTCGTGCCGCCGGCCTCACCGGCGGCTGCGCCCCAACTGCCGCCGGCCATCAGGCAGTGTACGCCGACGCCCCCGGACATGCCGGTGTAGTCGTACAGGTCCGGCAGGCCGATGTCGTGCCCCAGTTCATGGCAAGGCGCGCCGATGGTCGCCATCTGATTCACATCGATCTCGCCCTCGGCGACGTAGCCGCCCTCGAAGGCCCAGTCACCCACCGTCATTCCGTCGAGAACCGGGGCGGTGACCGCGAAACCCAACATGCCGCGATGAGCCCAGACATGCGGGATCAGGGTCGGATCCGCCGCCATCTCATACCCGGCCCAGACCGTGACGATGTGCAGCTCGTGCGTGCTCAACCCGCTGTCGGCGTCCGTCTTGAACGAGGCGAAGTTCACGTACGCGTCGGCGGCAATCAGCGCATCCTTGACGACCTGCTCAGACGAACCTCTGCCGGTGTTGGGGTGCACATAGGGCAGTGTCACCTTCACCACGCCGTTGTTGGCTATGCCGCCGGTTTCGGGGGCCGGGGTGAAATAAAATGAGCCCCGCGACGCTTCATCGTAGTATGTCCTGACCGTCTTGCCCGTCGTGCTGAAGAAGGCATTGGCCCATTGGGTCTCCGTGTACCTCATCGATATGTCGCTGAATTCCACCAGAATCACCAGCAGCGGTTCCGTCGGCTGCAGCGTCACCGGTGCTGCCGCCGGGCCCTTCACGGGAGCCCGTGAAGGCGCCGGGGCCGCCGCCAAGGCTGCCTTCGCCATCGCGGGAATATCTGCCGTCGTGGCGGCCTCCGCCGGGGCGGCGTCCAACCCGACGCGCGCGTCACTGCGCGTCGCGCAGCCGTTGTCGCGACGCATGTACCGCCAGAAGCCATCGGGGCCCTTTTCCACCAGCTGCCCGTCCACCGATATCCAGCCGAAACGTTCGTCGCCACCAAACCGGGCGGTTATCACCGTGCCATCGGGCTGCTTGAGTTCGACCGGTCTCGGCGAGGCGGGTACCGCCAGCGCGTCGGGCCCGGCCAACAGACCCGCGCCCCAGGCGATCGTCACGGCCAGCGCAACGGTGCGGATCCGCTTCGCCCAACCATGGCTGCCGTGCGGCAGGTTCGCTGTACGTTCCAAAGTAGTCCTCGACCCCGTCCGGCTGGTACAATCAACTGTGCGGAACATTGACGATCTCCCAGTCAGGCTCAACCTGTACACCCACTTTGTGCATCATGTGTAAACGAAAACGCGGATGAAATGCTTCCCTTTCGCCGCGTTCAAGACGTACATCCCCTTGCCGGCGGTTAATGTATCAGAGTCCCCCACAGGTTTCCAGTAAGCCGCTGGCTTCTGTCGCGGCAGGCACCCGGCCGTAGCCGCTGCATGCGCCCGGATCTCCTGCGGCGGCTCGTCAGCCGTCGGATGATGTGGTTCTAATATCGGAGAGAGACTTGCGGAAATCGGCGAGGTGGCGGATCCTCGCTGCGTGGCCTACCAGGGCCACAGGTCGAGATGCTTGAGGTGGCCGATGGCGTCGATCAGCGGGGTCGGGACGCCCCGCGGCGGCTGCTGCAGGCAGATCGCCAGTTCCGGCCAGGACGCCTGCACCCGCTCGTCGGTGCAGGTCACGAATTCCGAGAGGAACTGCTCGGCGAAGGTCTCTTCCCGTTCCTCGAATGCCGCCCACAGGGCCGCCAGCACGTACACGTTGAGTTCCGGGATGCTGATCCGCTTGTCGCGCAACAGGGGCAGGGCCCGTTCCGCGGCCCCGAAGAGGATGGCCGTCTCGAGATCATCCGCCTCGGCCGCCTCCCGCCGGTCCCGCGCCAACAGCCCGTCTTCCTGCTGGCGCAGCAGGTCTTGCGCGTCCAGTTCGTCAAGGATCAGCATTCTTTCTCCTACCCGACCGTTGCCAGCCGTGACAATATTGTAGGCGATGCCGCAGGATTTGGGTACCGAGTTTTGTCGCAAGCCCATCTATGGATATCGCGCGGAACCATCTGTCGGTCTGCCGCCTTCCTGCGTATCGACCTCTACCAGGTCCACTACCCCGACCCGAAGCTACACGCCCCCAGTTCTCCGCCAGGGCCAGCAGGCGGATGTCGTAGCTGCGCGCCCGTCTCTCGTTGTTGCCCCGATTT
>JANYLN010000189.1 GCA_025357795.1 Planctomycetota bacterium | reverse complement strand
TTCGAGCATGGCCGGCACGATGTCAATGCCAGTCACGTGCCGGGAGGCGGCCGCGAGGGCACAACCCGTCAGGCCGGGGCCGCACGCCACGTCGAGCACCACATCGTCGGGCCCGACGCCGCTGGCAGAAACGAGCAACTGCAACGTCTGCTCCTTGGACATAGCCTCCTTGCGGGCAAACGGCGCCGCCTGCCTGGTGAACTGGTCCAGGATGCTTTGGGCATGGTCCTGTGGAGTTGACGGCGTTTGGCTCATGACGGGTGTCGCTTTCCTGTGGTGGGCTGGCGGGCAAGGTACCGCCTGTCGCTCCCGAAAACTCCGTCGTTCTTCGAAACCGAGGACTTATGTTCACTGCCCGCCACGGGCATGCCCACCCTGTTACGCTGCCACAGCAGGTGGGGCGAGGGCCGGCATGGACATTGTGTGGACGATGTTGCCAATCTTGCAAATCAGTAAGAGGACGCGAATCTCCGTGGCGCGTCAGGCTGCTAATCACTAATCAAGCTCTGACCCGAATGGCCCTTGCCCTCGTTCGGAGTCCAGGCTTCAGCCTCCGCCGTGACAAGTCCGAGGCAAGCCGTGAAGGCGGACATCGTTGCGACTCTTTCCCTGTACACATTGCCTTGACTTGCCGTATTCCCTTCCTATCGGCCAGCCGACTGCGTGGTTGACGATTGAGATGCGTTCGGCTTGCCCAGGGCCTTGGTCAGTTCATTGCGTACCTCTCGCCCGCTATCCCCAGCCACCGCGATCTTGCCCTCTGGGGAGACCAGCACCATGCAGGGGAGCAAGGCGACACCATACTCGCCCGGCACGGTGGTCTTCGCCCACTCGCCCACGTGGGCCTGCACCCAGGTCATTTCGTTGAGTAGAGCAAAATCTTTCGCGTCCTCGGCCTGCTTGTCCAGGCTCAAGCCGATGATGACCAGCCGATCGTCCTGTCCGTACTGCTTGCGGATATTCTTGAGGCCGGCCAGCTGGTACGAGTTGTCTCCCCAGCTAGCCCAGAAGTGCAGCAGTACGTACTTGCCTCGATACTGGCTGAGGCTGATACTCGCCCCATCGAGCGTTTTGGCGCTGAAAGCCGGCGCGGGATCGCCCGCCTTGATGTCCGCCGAACGCTTCAGTACGATCGTGCCGAGGTCCAGGGGCGTGTCGCTGCGGCCGTCGGGCGTGCCGGGCACCTCGAACTCCTGGATGGCTATCCCGGTGGGGGCGTTGTCGTCCCGGGGGCCTTCCTTCCGCTCCCAGACGGCGGCGCTGAACATGTACCAGCCCGCCGGGACATCCGGCACTTCGAACGAGCCGCCCTCCCGCGGTCGCAAGCCATAGGACCGCTCGGCCAGACGGTATTCACGGCCCTTCTCGCTCTTGAGCCAGCCAACGTACCAGGCGTCCAGGGCCTGCGAGCCGGCTGGCATGGAGGCCGGCACCTTCGGTCCCGTTCGCAGACGCTGCAGGCTGCAAGAGCTGTATTCCCATCGGATCTTGCGGCCTGCGCGCACGGTCACCTGCACCCGTCCGGTGACGGTGCGGCCGGTCCCGCCCAGTTCCAGTCTGCACGTCTGCCCCGCCTTGATTTCGATCCCCTGTTGGCAGCTCACGCCTGGCTGGTCGCCTCGCCCCAGTTGCCACGAAATGGAAGTGACCCCAGGGGCTACGCGGTCGATGGTGAACCGCCCGGCCTCGTCGGTGATTGGACTGTAGTTGAAGCCGACCGGCCACTCCTGCGATCGATCGAAGCCGCTGCCGCCGATGGAGAACGACTGGCTGCCCAGGGGCTGGCTGCCGCGACGGGCCATCGCCTCAATCCGCCCCCAGGGGTCCAGGCGGACCCGACCGGACTTCTCGAACTCCTTGCGAGTTACCGAAGCGAAGCCCTGCTCGTGCACAGCCACGAGCGTGTAATCGTCGACCTGCGGGGGCAGGCGGAAGCGGCCGTCGGGACCGCTCGCCGCGGAGATCACGTTGCGGCTGCGCTCGAGGCGGCCATCAGCCAGATACAATCGCTGCGAGACCGACGCCAAGGCTACCTCGGCCTCGGGCAAGGGCTGGCCGTTGGGGCCCAATACGACCCCGGCCACGTCCTGGCCCGGAGTCAATGCAAAGTCGAGACTCTGCGACGGGTCGATGCGGCTGAATGCCTCCGAGACTGCCGGCAAATAGCCCTCCGCCTCGATCCGGACATTGTACTGGTTTAGCGATATCTGCGGAGTGAGGCTGTAGGCCCCGTCGGTTCCCTTGGCCGTGTTGAATCGGAGCCAGCGCGCGGTGCCATCGCCGCCGACGTAGCCCAGGATCGCCTGGAAGGCCCGGATCGGCTGACCCGTGGCGGCATCGACCACCCGACCCTTGATCGTCATGTTCTTCTTGAGAACGATGACTTGTTCGTCCGCCCCGGCGACCAGGGCGCGGTCATCACCCATGTAGCCTTCGGCGGCGATATCGAGGGTGACTTCGTCAGCCGGGGGTTCCGCCCACGAGAAGCGGCCCTGGGCGTCGGTCTTGGTCTGCCACTGCAGGCTGTAACCGCCTTGCCAGTTCTGCACGGAGACCTGCGCCAGGGAGATCGGCAAGCCTGCCTCGTCAACCACGCGTCCGGTGAGGGGCTTGGCTGCCTGCAGCCTGAACTCGACCGTGCGGGTGTCCGGGCCGACGGTGATCTTCTTGCGGTCGGGGGCGCAGCCGGGCGCACAGACGGTGATGCCCAGTTCGCCAGCCGGCAGGTTCGGAATCCGGAACCGCCCCTGGCGATCGGTCTTGGGAAGGCCATCGCCGTCCCAGTACTCGCCCCAGCAGACCGTCGCGCCCGCTATGGGCGTGCCCTTGGGGCCAAGAACCTTCCCGTTGACGGTGATGCCCTGCTTCATGACCAGCACGGCGGTCATGTTCCGCAGTTTCTCGATCGGCACCGTGCGGACGGGCTGGGCATCGCTGATGTAGTCCGGATGGTGCAACTGGATCCGCACCGGGCCCGGCTTGGCCGGCACGGCATCGCACTTCCACTTGCCTCGCCTGTCCGTGCGGATGTCGTTGCGGTAGGGCGCCGCCTCCGGGGCATCCGGGCCAACAGACTGGGACTCGGCTACCACGTACACACGCACGTTGCGGATGGGTCGGTCTTGCTCGTCGCGGACCATTCCCCCGACGGTCGTACCGGGTTCGGCGGGCCAGGTGTACTGCTCGGGTATGGTATTGCCCGCATAAATGCCCCACTGCTTGTAGGACGGGACAAACCCAGCTGCCTGGACGTGCATCGCCACGCAATTCAGGTCCTTGCCGGGAACCTGGATCGCGCACCGGCCGCTCGCATCGGTCGTGAGCGTGCGCTCGCCCTGCTTGCTCTGCATCCAGTTGCCCGTATAGGAGGCGTAGACTATGACCTTGGCACCCCGGATCGGCTGCTTCGTGTCGGATGCGACAACCTGCAGTTGGATCGTCCGCCATCCCTGGCGGCTGGCAAAGGCGAACGGGTCGGTCTGCGGCTGCGCCCACTGCACGCCGACTGGCGGGTCGGCGGTGAAGAGCTTCTGCTCGCGGTCGGCCTGCGGGTTGTAACCCTGAGGGCTGGCGGCCTCGACGTCGCTGGGCGGCGTCAGGGTGACGTTCGCGCCCCCGGCCGGCACATCGACCGTGTATGCCCCGAAGGCCGGGATGTAGTACGTATCGCCGGGCACCTGGATCTGCGAACCTGGGTTGTCCACTACGACGCAGGCATTGGTGCCGAACATAGCGAACCGCCCCGCATGCGGGACTTGGCTGAGGTCGATGGTGGAGGTCGGTACACTCGCTGGCGCGAGTTGCAGATTCAGGCCGCCCTCGGCCTTCTCGCCCTGGATCTCGTAGACGCCCAAGTCGAGCACCAGGTACTGCGTATTGAGCGCCCGGGCCGAGCCACTTTGCCCGAGCCAGCCGTTCGGATCGCCCGGCTCAAGAGTCTCCTGGCCCAGTTTGCCGACGATGAGGTAGCTGCCCCGCAGGGCTGCTGCGTCATCGCCGGGGGCCATCTGGTTGACCTCGTAAAGCTCTAGCCCCCGCCGGCTGTCGACGTTGTCGTTCCACGTGCCGTCGACCATTGCCGCTGGCATGCGCTGGCCGTTCACCTCGATTGCCCCGACCGCCCACTGGGCCGGGATCAGGTTCAGCACGACCTGTGAACCTTCCCCTGCCGCAGGGTCGCGCTCCACGAAGACCTGCACCTGTGGCGTTGCCCCTTGTGCTTCTTTGCGAGGGATGCCGACGCTGTCGAAATACCCCACCAGCGGCCGCCCCTCGAGGCCCGTCTTCCGCTCGGCGGGAGAAACCTTGTAAGCAGCCGGGCTGGCGAAATCGCCATCGCCGTTGGTGTCGACATAAAGCGTATCGTAGCCCGTTCCTGTTCCGCCTGACTCGTCCAGGATGGCCCGCACGCCAAGCGAACTGTTGCTCCCATCGACCAGGAGCGGCTTGCTCGACCTGCAGAATGACCGCGGCTCGGTGGGACTGCCCGTGAGCCGCTGGGTGGTGTAATAATCCGCGAACTCCGCAGGGAACTTCTGCCAGGTCAGGTTCGGCATGTTGGTTCTCTCCTGCGGGGTGGCCAGGTCTAGCGCAGGGGCCGGATTGGCGGAGACTTGCGAGGCTGCCTCAACCGCTGCGGACGCATCGGCGTTCTCGCCGGATTCGGACGCATGAACCGTCGGGATCATCAGTACAGCCAGCGCCACCAGCAGAGCCGCCGCCATGCGCCCGGCCCAGCGGGCAGCCACCGCGTTGAGCATCTCAAGGCTGATCATCTTTCGTCTCCTTTATGGAGTTGAGGCTGTCCAGCAGATCACGCAGCTGGGTGATGTCGTCTGGGGACTGAGCACTCTTCTTCACTAGTGCTCCATCGCTACTCAATCGATGGATAGAGCCTCCGCAGCTTTATCCGTGCGTCTACTGTTGTGAACTGCCAGTTCACTTTCGCTGCGGCGGGAAGCGAAGGCTTGGGAAACAGCCAGGAACTCCGCCGCAACGAAAGTGAACTGTGAGGTGCTCCCCATGCGCTGGACCAATTCGGGGCGAAGTTAAGATAGTGTCTTGCCCGCCAATCCCAGTCATTTGAGACAAGGAGAACCACCCGTCAGGACGAGCGGCTCTGCCTTGCCTCTCTTTGGGGTTCTTGTATTCTGCCAGAGGCTCATTACCTCCGCAAGGCCAGTTCTTCCCGGTCATATTCCTTCAGGCCGAAATACACCGCCGCCGGCGTCAGATAGTCCAGCGACTGATGGCTACGCTGCTGGTTGTAGAAGGGGAAGTACCGGCTCAATCCCTGCTGGGCCTCCTGGCCATCGCGGTACCCCTTCAGATACACCTCCTCATACTTCACCGTCCGCCACAGCCGCTCCACGAACACGTTGTCCAAGGCTCGGCCCCGGCCATCCATGCTGATGGCGATCCCTTCCCGTTCCAGTCTCCCCGTGAACGCTGTGCACGTGAACTGTACGCCCTGGTCGCTGTTGAAGATCTCCGGCCGGTCATGGCCGGTCAGCGCTTCCTCCAACGCCTCCAGGCAAAACAGGCTGTCCAGCGTGTTGCTCAAACGCCAGGACAGCACGTACCGACTGAACCAGTCCAACACCGCCGTCAGGGACAGCCATCCCTGGTTCATCGGGATGAAGGTGATGTCCGTGCTCCACACCTGGCCCGGCCGATCAATCGTCACATCCTTCAGCAAATACGGGTATTTGCGATGTTCCGCTGACGCCTCGCTCAGTCGCGGCCGCGGGTAGATCGCTTCCAGACCCATCAGCCGCAACAGCCGACGAACCCGCTTCTGGTTGACCGTCCACTCCTGCTCCCGCAACCATTGTGTCATCCGCCGCACACCGTAAAACGGCGTCCGCAGATACTGCTCATCCAGCAGCCGCATCAGGGCCAAGTCTTCCTCATCCACCGGCTGGGCCGAGTAGTACAGACTGCTGCGGGGCAGGCCCAGCAACTGACATTGCTGACGCAGCGACAACTGGGCGTGCCCAGGCTCCACCAACTGACGCAACCGGGCCAACGGCCTAGTCAGACTTTTTTTTTAGCCAGTCCAACTGCATCGTCAGTTGCCCGATCTGCTTGTACAGTTCATCCACCAACCCTCGCTGATCCTGCTGGTGCTGTTGCCGATCCGACGAGAACACCTCCGCCAGCGACTCCTTGGCCTGCTTCTTCCAGGCACTCACTTGCGTCGGATGAACCCCATACCGCACCGCGATCTGGACCGTCGTCTCCTGCTCCCTGATTGCTGCCAGCGCCACCTGTGCCTTGACCTCGGCGCTATGCCGCTTACGAATCGTCCTTTTCATCGCCGCTCCCTGCTTTACACCCCGGACCATTCTACCTTAACCACTGGTCCAGTTTTTGGGGAGCACTTCACATGGCACATCGGCTACGACGTCGCCGACCACACCGCCATCCACCCGATCTTCGGTGCGATGAAGGACTTCAACCGCCTGCTACCAGCCGCCCATGAGCGGGGCCTGAAGGTCATCCTCGACTTCGTGCACAAACACATCTCCGACCAGCACCCCTGGTTCTTCGAGAGTCGCTCCAGCCGAGACAATCCCAAGCGCGACTGGTACGTCTGGCGGGACGGCAAGGCCTACGGCGGCCCGTCCAGCAACTGGCTGGCATGCTTCGGCGGTCCGGGCTGGACACTGGACGAGACGACCGGCCAGTACTACATGCACGCCTTCCTGCCGCCGCCGCCCGCCCTCAACTGGCGTAACCCCGCGGTCCGCAAGGGGATGTTCGACGTCCTGCGCTTTTGGCTGGACAAGGGCCAGGCCTGGCCGAGCAGCCACTCAACCCGGCCCTGATGGCCCTGGCGGCGGACGAGGAGAACCTGTACACCGGCGTGTTCTATCGGACGATCCGCGCGACGCTCCAGGACGCCGTCCAGGCGCGTCGTGATGAGGCGGTGGCTCGCATGAAGCCGGACTTGGCCGCACTCATTCATCAGTACGCGTAAGTGGCATGGTTGGTTGTGTCCCGCCTTGCCTGGGGCGGTCCCTTGGGCCTCCATAGTCAGGAAGGGACCCCCGAAGAGGCGGCTGCTCGTCCGCACAGCCTGGATCGTCGCCTTCGCGGCAGCCGGCTACTGGCTGTTCGCTGAGAGCGTTCGCTATCACCGCCCCGAGCGGTCCGACAGCCGCACTATCCGCTTTGCCCACTGGGGCGGCCTAGAGCGTTTTCTGATTATCTCTAGCGGGAGCGAGAGCAGGGTCCTGCAACAGCGCAGGACCATGGCACCCAGCGCTCATGCCTGATGCCACACATAAACAGAATCCGATCTAGCGGGCGACCGGTGACACTCAGTTGGAATGAAGCAGGAGAGTGACCGTCTTGCGAAGCGCATTGGCAGAGTGCGCACTGCAACCACACTGTTCCTGGCTATCCGTTCGCCGTCCGTTGCCGTTCCTCTGCGACGATCGCCTCGACCAGCGCCTCAACCGTGTATGGCTTGGCCTCGACTGTCGGCTCCAGCCCGGCATTGCGCAGCGCCTCGCTGGTCACCGGCCCGATGCTGGCGATCTTCACGTCT
>JANYLN010000101.1 GCA_025357795.1 Planctomycetota bacterium | reverse complement strand
ACGGGCAGCGACCGGCCGTTGACCACATCTCCTTCCAGGTGGAGCCCGGCCAGATCGTCGGCTTCCTCGGCCCCAACGGCGCCGGCAAGACTACGACCATCCGCATCCTGACCGGCTACATGCCGGCCACCAGCGGGGCCGCCAAGGTTGCCGGCTTCGATGTCTTTACCGAGTCCCTGCAGGCCCGCCGGCAGATCGGCTACCTGCCCGAAAACGTCCCCCTTTACACCGACATGCGCGTCCGCGAATACCTCACCTTCCGCGCCAAACTCCGCGGCATGCCCCGCGCCGACCGCGACAAGCGTCTCAAGAAGGTGACCGACATGTGCTGGCTCGGCGATGTCTTCGACCGCCCCATAGGCCAGCTCTCCAAGGGCTTCCGCCAGCGCGTCGGCCTGGCCGACGCCCTCATCCACGACCCCAAGGTCCTGATCCTCGATGAACCGACCGTCGGCCTCGACCCCTCCCAGATCCGCGAGATGCGCAACCTCATCCGCTCCCTGGCCGGCAAGCACACCATCATGCTCAGCTCGCACATCCTGCCCGAGGTCGAGGCCACCTGCGACCGCACGATCATCATCGCCGCCGGCCGCATCGTCGCCGCCGGCACCGTCGAGGAACTCCGCCACAAGATCCTCGGCGGCTCCCGCGTGATCGTCGAACTCCGCGGCCCCGGCCCCCAGATCTGCAAGGACCTCGCGGGCCTGGGCGGCGTAAAGAGCGTCGATCTCGAGGAACTCGACGGCTGGAACCGCCTCTTCGTCGAGACCTCCGGCAAGGACGTCCGCGAGGAGATCGCCCAGATGGCAGCCAAGAAGGGCTGGAATCTCCGCGAGATCCGCCTGGAAGTCGGCAGCCTCGAGGAATACTTCGTCCAGGTCGTCGCCCAACAGCACATGCAGCAAAAGAAAGCCGCCTCCGCGGCCTGAACTCGAAACTCTCGGAACTCAGGACTCGGAATTGTTTGACTGGAGGAATTCGTAGTGGGCAACGTGGTTACGCTGACGCGACGCGAGTTGCAGGCAACCTTCTTCTCGCCGATCGCGTACGTGGTCGGCGCGGGGTTCCTGTTACTCTCGGGATACTTCTTTTTGCACGACGTGCTCGTCCCCGGCAACGAGGCCAGCATGCGGCCGCTCTTTGACAGCATGGCCAAACTCCTCGTCTTCGCCATCCCCCTGCTGACGATGCGGAGCCTTTCCGAGGAACTCAGCACCGGCACGCTGGAAACCCTGATGACCGCCCCCGTGACCGACACCCAGGTCATCCTCGGCAAGTTCGCCGGCATCATGCTCTTCTACCTCACCCTGCTGGCGACCACCCTCGTCCAGGCCGCCCTGCTGCTGCACTACGCGGAAATGCCCTGGCAGGCCGTCGCGATGGGCTACATCGGCCTGCTGCTGCTGGGCGCCGCCTTCACCGCCGTCGGCCTCTTCGCCAGCACCCTGACCCGGTACCAGATCCTCGCGGCCCTGCTGGGCGCGGGGATCCTTTCCGCCCTGACCTTCATGATGGATTATCTCGCCGAACTCCGCGGCGACGCCTGGCGCGTCATCACGGCCGGCATGAACTTGCTGGGCCACTTCGATGACTTCAGCAAGGGCATCCTCGATACCCGCGCGGTGATCATCCTGATTTCGACGTCTGTGTTTTTCCTGTTCCTGGCAGTCAAGGCTCTTGAGTCGAGGCGGTGGCGATGAGCATCACAACCCAGACCCCAAGCAAGAAAGCGGATATGAACCAGCAGAAGAACGGCTTCACTACGGCCAGCCAGCGCAGGCTGAAGTACGGCACCAACGTCCTGATCATGTGCCTCGCGGCCCTGGTCGTCGTGATCTTCCTGAACGTCATCTCATTCAAGAAGCACTATCGCAAGGACCTCGCCGTCGCTGGCGTCTACCAGCCCAGCGATCGCACCAAACGCATCGTCCAGGCCGCCAAGGGCCCCGTCACCCTGACCAGCGTCTACACGGGCCGCGACGAGGAGAACAGCCGCGACAAGTACTTCCCCGCCGTACAGGACTTCCTCCAGGAACTCTCCCTGTACGCCCCCGCCAAGGTCAAGGTCGAGCACGTCAGCACCGACGCCGCCAAGGCCGAACTGCTCGCCCGCATCCAGGGCAAGTACTCCGGCCAGGCGAAGGAATACAAGTCGCTGATCGATGACTTCGGCACGTTCAGCACCGACATCAGCGCCGTCCAGAACGCCCCGGCCACCCAGCCCGCCCTCAAGCAGAGCCTGCTGGAGATCTCCGCCGCCCTCAATGCCGAGAACGCCTACCTCGCCGGCTTCCCCCAGGTCGCCGACCTCCAGGCCAAACTCACCAGGAACCTCCAGACGATCGCCGACGGCCAGGACGAGATCAAGCGCCTCACCAAGGCCAGCGGCATGCCCCGCTACAGCGAGGCCAAGGACAAGATCACCCAGCTGCTCGATCAGCTCAAGGAAACGGTAACAACGGGCCAGAAGGACCTCCAGTCGATCGCCGACCTCTCCCGCGCAGGCAGCGACGAGTTCTTCAAGACCGCCCCCGCCCGCATGCAGCAGATGATGGACCTGGTCAAGGCTGTCCAGGCGACCGTGGGCGACCCCCAGGACACCAACCTGCCCACCGACCCCCACGCCGCCATGCAAGCCTACGCCCAGCAGGCCCAGAAGGCCTCCACCTGGCTCCACGAGGAGGCCACCCGCCAGGAGGACCTCGCCAAGAAATACCCCGCTGTAGGCGAGATGCCCAACTGGCTCGCCAAGGTCCGCTCCGGCATCGTCGAGCAGGTCGTACCCCTGCCCGTCCTCGTCCGCTCCCAGATCGCGGACGAGCAGACCAACCTCCGCCAGCAGGTCCGCCAGATCCTCCAGATGAGCGACGTCCCGGCCGACCGCATCGCCGCCGTCATCCGCGAACTGCGCAACATCTCCGCCCAGCAGATCGAGATCGCCAAGGCCGTCTCGACCCAGATCAACAACATCAGCGCGAAGCTCACCAAGGTCGACTCCGCCAGCCAGGCGGTCCTCGAACAGGCCAAGGCCGGCGCCTGGCAGGCCGGCCTCGTCACCCGGATCGACGACATGAAGGCCCGCATCACCAAACTGCCAGAGATCAAGCTGAGCGAGGTCTCCGACAAACTCGAAACCCCCAACGCCGTCATCGCCGAAACCGCCGAGAAGGTCGAAGTCCTCAGCTTCGACGACGTCTGGCCCCAGAGCGAGCCGATGCGCAACATGACCCCCGGCCAGGCCCCTCGCCGCGTCTTCAACGGCGACACCGCCATCACCGGCGCGATCCTCTCGCTCAGCCAGCCGCCCGTCGCCACCGTCATCTTCACCCACTACATGGGCGAGGTGCCCCAGCAGATGCGGCAGTTCATGCCACCCCAGACCGGCTCGATCCCCTACGAGCAGCTCAACACCCTCCGCCAGCAGCTCACCAAGGCCAACTTCATCGTCAAGGAATGGAACCTCGCCAAGGAACTGACCTCGCCCGCCGCCGACAAGGACACCAAGGCGATCTACGTCTTCCTGCCCCCGCCGCAGGACATGCCCATGCCCGGCCCGCAGAACCAGCCCAAGTTCGGCGATGCGCAGCAGGCAAAGGTCAAGGAAGTCCTCGACAAGGGTGCCCCCGCCATCTTCCTGTGCCGCTGGGAGCCCCCGGCCCGCACCGCCTTCTTCATGCAGCCGACCGAGCCGAAGTACGCCTACGAGGACCTGCTCAAGAGCAAGTACGGCATCGAGGTCAGCTACAAGTTCCGCACCGTCTTCGGCATCCCCGAGCAGCGCACTCCGGGCTATTACGGCGTCAATGTCCAGCGCTGGGGCTACATGCCGCTCAATGACTTCTCCGACATGCCCATCGGCAAGTCGCTCCAGGGCCGCCGCGTGCTCATGCTCGACGTCTGCCCGGTTACCAGAACCGCCCAGACCCCTGACGGCGTCAAGATCGACACGATCCTGACCACCCCCAACCGCGATGAATACTGGGCCGCCGGCGACGTCATGAAGCTCGTCCAGCAGGTCGTCAGCGACCGCGAGAAGGGCGGCCTGGTCTCCAAGCAGCCGGGCGACAAGCCCTCGCCGTTCCCCGTCGCCCTGGCCGTCACCAGCGACAAGAACGAACCCATCGCCGTCGTGCTCGGCACCGGCGGCTCCGTGCTCGATGGCTACCTCGGCGAGCGAGTCCCGCGGATAGGCGGCAAGAACGACCGCCTCAGCTTCGATCCGCCCCCGACCGCCAACGCCGACCTGGTCGTCAACTCGGTGCTCTGGCTGTCAGGCCGCGCCGACCTGATCGGCGCCGGCCCCGTGATCCTGCCCCCGGTGGGCCGGATCCCCGACGCCCAGTTGGCCTTCATCCGCGGCCTGGTCTGGATCCTGATGCCGGCCCTGGTCCTGGCCGCCGGCGCCGCCGTCTTCGCCGTCCGCCGCCGCTAGTAGCGGGAAGAGGCCGGGGGCTACCCCAGCCGGCATCGGGAACAACCCGTTCGAAGTTCCCGCTTCCGCGGGGCCGTTGCCGTCGTTGTGGTTGTTACATATAACAAATACCTGATAGCGATTGGCCGCTGCCGTTCCGCCAATAATAAGTGGAGGTCCTCAACCGCATGAACACTCGCACAACGATCATCCTGCTCGTCCTGGCCATCGCCCTCGGCGCCAGCATGCTCTTCCTGTTTAACCAGGAGCAAAAGGCCGCTCAGAACTCCGTCGCGGCCGAACCCAAGGCCAAGGACCTGTTCGAGCCCAAGCCCGCTGCGATCGTCCAGATCCGCGTCGAGCAACCCGACCGCCCCGCCCGCCTCTTCCAGCAACAGGGCGACGACTGGGTCCTCACCGAACCGCTCAAGGCCCGCGTCCAGAAGACAACCCTCCAGGAGGACGCCCGCGCCCTTGGCGAACTCCTGTACGTCCAGAAATACGAGGCTGGCGCCGCCGACCGGCCCAGCGAGGCCCTCACCGGCCTGGCCCAGCCCAACCTCGTCCTGACCATCAAGGACCAGGCCGGCGCCACCCACACCCTCAAGGCAGGCAACGTCCGCCCCATGACCGAGGACGAGACCTATGTCGCCAGGGACAACGACACCGCCGTCTACGTCGTTAAGCAGAACCTCCTGGCCAAATTCGCCCGCCCGCTCAATGACTACCGCGAGCGCCGCGTCGTCGCACTGCCCTTGCCGGACATCACTCGCGTCAGACTCGCCGGCGCCCAGAACTACGAACTCGTAAAGGCAGGCGAGGATTGGCTCCTCGAGCAGCCCGTCCGGAGCCTGCCCGACAGATCCAAGGTCGATAGCCTGCTCCAGGCCGCCGCCAACCTCACCACCGAGAATTTTGTCGCCGATGACGACAAGAACCTCCGCATCTACGGCCTGGCCGACCCGCAGCTCACCCTCACCGTCGTAACGGAAAAGAAGCCCGTGAGCACCCAGCCGTCCACCTCGCAGCCCGCAGCCACCCAGCCCGTCCAGACCAGGACCACCACGATCCTCGTAGGCGGCAAGGCGGGCACCCAGTACTTCGCCAAGCTCGCCGACGAGCCCAGCATATTCCAGATCTCTGACACCGTCTTCAAGAGCCTGAATGTCCCCCTGCTCGACCTCCGCGACAAGGCCATCGCCCGGGTCGACCCCGCCAAGGTCAAGGCCCTCGACATCACCGTAGGCAGCCAGTCCGTGATGCTCGCCAGACAGAACGGCCGCTGGCAGATGGCAGGCGACATCGTCGGCCCCGCCGAGACCTCCTCCGTCGACGAACTCGTCAAGGCATTCGCCAATGCCCGGGCCACCGCCTTCGAGGACCAGCCCCGCCCCGAACTGACCCAGTACGGCTTTGAAAGCCCCCGCGTCCGCATCCGCGTCATCTCCGAGGGCAAGGTCGCACCCGCCGAGATCCTCGTGGGCAGCAACACACCCTCGGGCGAGATGGTCTTCGTCCGGAACGTCTCCCAGGGCGAGATCGCTGTTCTGAAAAAGCCCGACGCCGAGGCCCTCATCGTCGAGCCCACCGCCCTGCTCGAGCGCTCGATCTTCAGCTTCCCGCGCGACGATGCCGCGACGATCGAAATCACCCGCGATGGCCAGACCACCACGCTTGCCAGACAAGGCCCCGACTGGCGGATGACCACCCCCGTGGCAAGCCCCGCCGACCACGACGCCGTCACCGCGATCCTCGCCGACCTCTCCAGCCTCCGCGCCCGCAAGGTCGTCGCCATCTCCCAGGACGAGAAGTTCGGCCTCACCCAACCGACCGCCACCGTCAAGGTCCACGTCAAGGACCTCGTCCCTGCGACTCAGCCAGCGGCCACGCAGCCCTCCGATACCCAACCCGCAGCCACCCAACCGGTCCGCCTGGAACCCGCTGAGAAGGTCTACACCCTGCTGGTCAGCCGCCAGCCCGGCGGCACCTACGCCCGCCTGGCCGACGGCACCTGGGTCTACGAGATCGACCCGGTGGTCAATACGCATCTTACTGCCGAGTTGCATGACCGGGCGGTCATGAAGTTCGATCTCGAACAGGTCGCCTCGGTCAAGGTCCCCACCGAGTCGGGCGAGCCCCTCGAGTTCGTCAAGAAGGGCGACACCTGGACCTACCTGGCCGACCCATTCGTCCAGATCGACCCCGCCAAACTCAAGGAGTGGATCGGCCTGCTGCACAGCACCCGGGCCGACCGCTACGTGGCCCTGAACATGCACGAGGCAGCCGGCTTCGGCCTCGACAAGCCGCTCTACGAAGCCCAGATCACCCTCGCCTCAGGCAAGGCCGCCAAGCTTGTCGTCGCCAAACCGACCGACACTGGCAAGTACATCGCCACCGTCGCCGGCACCACCGCCGCCTTCGAGATCGCCCCGGGCTACGTCAAGCAGCTGCAAAAACCGCTCTCGTTCTTCAAGGGCCAGTAACCGCCCGAGCGGGCGCATCCGGAAACAAGAAGGCCCGGCCAGGTAGCACACCTGGTCGGGCCTTTTCTTTGCTCTGGCCGTTGCCGTTGTATTGGTTGTTGCGGGTGCCACGGCCAGGCTGCGTCATGCGAGCCGTGCCGCACCCCTGATTCTCTCTAATACTCCGGCGGCAATTCCTTCACCTGCGCGAACGTGAACACCGGGCCGTCCTTGCAAACGTACGTCTTGCCCACGTTGCACCGCCCGCACTTGCCCACGCCGCACTTCATCCGGTTCTCCAGCGTGGTGAAGATGTTCTCCGGCTTGAAGCCTAACTTGCTCAGCACCGGCAGCGTGAACTTGATCATGATCGGCGGGCCGCAGACCACCGCGATCGAGTTCTCCGCCGAGGGGGCCGCCTTCTCCACCACCGCCGGCACAAACCCGATCTGCCCCTTCCAGTCCGGCGTCTCCCCGCCCGGATCCACCGTCGTAACGAGCCTCACGTCAGGCCGCGCGTCCCACTCCGCCAGCTCGTCCTTGTAGACCAGGTCCGCCACCGTCCTCGCGCCGTATAGGATCGTCACGTCCTTATACTTGTCGCGCAGGTCCAGCACGTTCCAGATCACGCACCGCATGGGCGGCAGCGCGATGCCGCCCGCCACGAACACGATGTTCTTGCCTTCCCACGCCTCCAGCGGGAACGTGTTGCCGTACGGCCCGCGAAAGCCGATGACGTCCCCGACGTCCTTGCTGGCCAGCCCGCTGGTCACTCGCCCCGCCTGCCGGAACGTGCACTCAACGTACCCCTTCCGCGTCGGGCTCGAGGCGATGCAGAACGTGCTCTCGCCGTCGCCGAAACTGCTGTACTCCGCGAACTGCCCGGCCTGGAAGGTGAACTTCTCGGCCTCCTCCGGGTTGGTGAATACCAACCGGAACGTCCGCACGCCCGGGGCCTCGACCGTCACCTTCTCGATCCGCATCAGGTACGGCTTGTAGATGTTCGGAATATTGCTCGTCGCCACTGCCATCGCTTTGTGCCTCTTCCGCAGTCTTGTTGTTTCCTTGGCGTCCTCGTGGTCAGATCGTCGTTGCCATAGCTGTTGTTGTTTTCCCTGAATTCACCGCGTTCTCCGCGTCGCGGCGGTGAACCTGTCGTTCTAGCCATTCCTCCCGTGAAGCGCCAACTCCTTCAAATGCTCCACCAGGTTCATATCTACCGGGCACGCCCGCGAGCACCGCCCGCAGCCCACGCACCCCAGCATCCCCTGCCGCTCCAGGTAGTATGAGAACTTGTGCATCACCCGCTGGCGCCACCGCTGGCTCTGCACGTGCCGCGGATTGTGCCCGCTCGTGTGCAGCGTGAACAGCGAGAACCCGCACGAGTCCCAGCACCGCAGCCGCACGCCGCCTTGCCGGTTCGCCTCGTCCTGGATGTCGAAGCACGCGCATGTCGGGCAGACGTACGCGCACGTCCCGCAGCCCAGGCACGCCAGGCTCTGCTCCTGCCACACCTTCTCGTCGTTGAAGGTCACCGGGATCGTCTTGGCCAGCTCGTTCACATCGAACTGCACCGCCACCTTCGCCAGGTGCGGCTCCTTCTGCGCCCCCCCGGCCGTCGCAAACAGCTCCGGCGCCAGCGCCACGATCGCCTGCCCCTTTTCCGTCAGGATCTCCGCCAGGTACTCCTTGTCGCTCACCGGCGTCAGCAGGATGTCGCTCCCAGCCGTGTCGCCAGGCCCGCCGCCCACACTCGTGCAGAAGCAGTCGCTGTCCGCCTTCGTACAGGATACGCTGATGATCGTCGTACGCGCCTCGCGCTCCAGGTAGAACTTGTCCGGCGTGTCCCAGTTGAACACCGCCCTCAGCGCTGCCAGGCTCCGCGCGTCGCAGGGCCGCGTCCCGAACACCACCGTCACCGGCGGCTCGAACGGCTTCTCGTCGTACGAGACCGCTCCCTTGTCTCCGAACTTGTACCGCAGCAACGCCTCGCACTTAGGGAAGACCGCTTCCTTCGCGCTGCTGCGCGTCTGGACGTGGTCCAGGCACACCTCGCCGAAGGACGTGACCTCCTCGAAGAAGGCCTGCTCGCCCTTGGCCTTGGGAGCCAGGATCCGCCGCCCGCTCTGGCGGGTCTTCTCGAATAGCTTTGTCAGCGCGTCTTTGCGAATCAGCCGTGTTTCAGCCATGACTTCTACCTGATGAACCCTTCCTTGTCGTCCGCCTTGAACATCGACAGGGCATACTCGCCCGTGGCGCTGCCGCCCGCCACCGCGCCGAAGGCCGCCTTCGCCTCCTCCGCCAACCTCTGGGTCAGCAGGTTCAGCGGAATCCCCATCGGACACGCCTTCGCGCAGAATCCGCAGTTCAGGCACCGTCCCGCCAGGTGCATCGCTCGCACCAGATGCCATTCGAGGTTGCCCTCGTCGTGAGGCGAAACCGGAATCCACTGCGGCTGGTTGGATTCGACGATGCACCGGCTGCAATAGCACATCGGGCACGCCGCCCGGCACGCATAGCACTTGATGCACCGGGCAAATTCGCTCTGCCAGAACGCCCAGCGCTCTTCCCGGCTCATGCCCTCGATCTTCGCCAGCAGCACCTTCTCTTCTTCCGTCAGTCCCGCCGGCACCTGCCCGACGAATTTCTCAAGCGCCTCGAAGCTCGCCAGCTCGACAACGGCCTTGCCGTCAGCGGACACCCCCAGCACGATGACCTGTCCATCCGCCAACTGGTTCTCGCTCGCCAGCTGCAGGATCGTCCGCGCCGTCGTCGGCCTGGCCACGATCGCCAGCTTACCCAGCAACTTGACCTCGGGCTTGAGCAGATAGACCGCCAGGTTGTCCGTGCACCGCGGGTCGAGGATCAGCCCATCCGCCTCGTCCGGCTGGCGAACGAACGCCACCCGCGCCGTCTTCTCATCTGACCCGGCCCGGTAGCCGATCACGGCCTGGACCGTCCCAGCCTTGAGGAGCTCCCGAACTTTGTTTTTCAGTTCTTCCATGACCTATGCAATCCCCTTGCCTGCCAGGCCCTGGTATTCCTTGTACGGCCCCAGTTCCCGCACCTCGCCCGACACCTTGTTGACCAGGTCCGCCCACTTGGCGCCCTCCGCCGCCGAAACCCATGCGAAGTGCACCCGCCTCACGTCAATCCCGGCAAAGTCCAGCAGCGAGCGGAACAGGATCCACCGCCGCCTCGCGTGGTAGTTACCTACCGTGTAGTGGCAGTCGCCCGGGTGGCAGCCGCTGACGATCACCCCATCCATCCCCTGGGCAAACGCCTTCAGGATCAGCATGAAGTCGATCCGCCCCGTGCAAGGCAGCCGGATCACTCGCACGTTCGACGCGTACTTCAGCCGGCTCGTGCCAGCCAGGTCTGCCCCGACGTACGTGCACCAGTTGCACACGAAAGCCACAAGTTTCGGCTCGAACGCACCCGTCGCTTTGTTGTCGTTTTCCATCTTCACTTCGCCTCAGCTGCCCGTTCCCGTCGCCGTGTACTTTCTGTAATGGATCTCACCACAGTTCCGGCCGTTACCACCCCGGGTCTCTCTGCGTCCCTGCGGGGAATCCGCCGTTGTGGCCGTTCCACTACAACGCCATGATCTCCGCGAATATCTGCTCGTTCGTGAACCCTTGCAGGTCGATCGACTTGCTCCGGCAAAGCGCCACGCACGTCCCGCAGCCCTGACACAAGCCCGCATTGACCTTCGCCACGACCTTCAGGACCTTCCCGTCGCGCGCCTTGATCTCTTCCCGTCCGATCGCCTGGTACGGGCACGCCTTCTCACACAGGAAGCAGCCCACACACGTGCTGAACAGTGGCGGCGCCGTCCGGTTCACCACCGCTACCACCGGCTCGCGCATCAGCTCCGGCTTGCTGAACAGCTGCAACACCTTGCTGGCCGCCCCGCTCGCCTGCGCCACCGTCTCCGGGATGTCCTTCGGTGCCTGGCACGCGCCCGCCACGAACACCCCCGCCGTATTCGTCTCCACGGGCCGCAACTTCGGATGCGCCTCGCTGATGAACTTGTACGCGTCGTAACTGACGTGCAGCTTCTGGGCGAGCTCCTCCGCCCCGGGGCTGGCAACCATCGCGGTCGCCAGCACCACCAGGTCCGCCTTGATCTCCAGCGGCATGCCGCCCAGCAACGTGTCGGCGCCCTTTACAACGAGTTGGCCATCCTCTTCGTATATCCGGCTGACCCGCCCGCGGACGTAGTTGACCCCGTCCTCTTCGACCGCCCGCCGGACGAACTCCTCGTACATCTTGCCGCCCGCCCGGATGTCCATGTAGAAAATGTACGCCTTGCCTTCATGCATCTTGTGCTTGTACAGCATCGCATGCTTGGCGGTGTACATGCAGCACACCTTCGAGCAGTACGGCAGCCCCTTGGCCGGGTCGCGCGAGCCGCTGCACGCCACGAACACCACCGTCTCGGGCACCTTGCCATCGCTGGGCCGGCGGATCTCCCCGCTCGTCGGCCCCGACGCCGAGGCCAGCCGCTCGAACTGCAGGCCCGTAATCACGTCCTTGTACTTGCCGTAGCCATACTCCGGGAAGAAACCCGTATTCAGGACGTTGTACCCCGTCGCCACCACGACCGCCCCGACGTCAACCTCTACGATCTCGTCCTGCTGGTCGTACTTGATGGCCTTGGTCGGGCACACCTTCTCGCACAGCTTGCACACGCCCTTCTTGAAGTACAGGCAGTTGTCGCGGTCGATCACCGGCTTGTTGGGCACCGCCTGCAGGAACGGCGTGTAGATCGCCGTCCGCGTGCCCAGCCCCGTGTTGAACTCGCTCGGAATCTTCTTCTGCGGGCACTTCTGGTAGCACGAGCCGCAGCCCGTGCACAGGTTCATGTCCACCGACCGGGCCTTCATCCGGATCTTCGCCTTGAAGTTCCCGATGAACCCGTCCAGGCTCTCCAGCTCGCTGTACGTGTACAGCGTGATGTTCTCGTTCTGCGCGACCTCCACCATCCGCGGCGTCATGATGCACTGCGAGCAGTCCAGCGTCGGGAACGTCTCCGACAACTGCGCCATGTGCCCGCCGATCGACGGCTCGCGCTCCACCAGCACGACTTTGTGGCCGCAGTTGGCGATATCCAGCGCCGCCTGGATCCCCGCGATCCCGCCGCCCAGCACCAGCGCTGTCTTGGTCACCGGCACGCTGATAGGCTGCAACTCGCGGTTGCGCTTCACCTTCTCCACCATCACGCGGACCAGGTCGATCGCCTTCTGCGTCGTCGCCTCGGATTTCTCGTGCACCCACGAGCAATGCTCGCGGATGTTCGAGATTTCGCACAGGAACGGGTTGAGGCCCGCCTCGGCGCACGCCCGGCGGAACGTCGGCTCGTGCATCCGCGGCGAACACGCCGCCACCACCACCCCCGTGAGCTTGTGCTCCCGGATGGCATCGCGGACCATCCGCTGGCCCGGGTCCGAGCACATGTACTTGTAGTCCACCGCGTGGACCACGCCCGGGATGTGCATCATCGACTCCACCACCTTCGGGCAGTCGACCGTCCCAGCGATGTTCTCGCCACAGTGACAAACGAATACGCCGATCCGTGCCATGACTTATTGCCCCTTATTCCCTGCGGCCGCCTTTGCTGGGGCACTTGCCGTAACCGGCACCACGGACGCCGGTGCAAACTCCACCGGCACGAAATGCCGGTGCAGCCCGAGGGTCGTTTCATCCAGGCCCAGGGCCAGTCCGATCGCCTGCGTCAGATACAGCACCGGAATGCCGAACTTCTTGCCTGCATACTGCTCGATCCAGTCCCGCCGCATGTCCAGATTCGTGTGACACATCGGGCAGACCGTGATGATCGCCTCGGCCCCGCGCTTCACCGCCGCCTCGACGATCCGGCCCGACAGCTTCGCCACCAGGTCCGTCCGCGACACCGACAGGCCCGCCCCGCAGCACTCCACCTTGTGCGGCCAGTCGATCGGCGTACCGCCGATCTTCTTGACGATCTCGTCCATGCTCTGCGGGTCTTCCACCCGGTCGAAGTTCACCACCTTCTTCGGCCGCACCAGATAGCAGCCGTAGTAGCAGGCAACCTTCCGGGCAAACGGCTTGGCGAATGTCCGCTCCGCCCCGCTAAAGACCTTGTGCAGCATCTCCAGGGCGTTCATCACGGTGACCTTGCCCGTATACGGCATCTCGATCGTTTCGAGGACCGCCTGGCG
>JANYLN010000093.1 GCA_025357795.1 Planctomycetota bacterium | reverse complement strand
CCCTGCTGGCGGTGCTGTCGTGGACGTTGATCTGACGCCGCGGCCTACTGCTTCTCGATGTACAGCCGCACGTTCGTACCGTTGGAGATCCCGTCGAAGACGGGCGAGAACCGCGAGAGCCTCGGACCAGGGATCTTGCGTCAGACCACCGCCCGCCGATCTCTCCATGGGTTACAGATTCTCGCGCAGTCCCGGGCATCCCCATCCTCTGGCCCCATCATGCCCGCCTGTACAGCGTCTCTTCCGCCTGCGGTTTGTACGGGTCCAGCAGCGTGATCGAGGTGTCATCCAGCCTGGCCGACACCGGGGCGCCCTTGCACTGCTGGCTGTAGGTGTAGTTCCGTTCGGCGACGGTCGTGGCAGCGTCGATGATCATCGTGATCGAGCGCTGGCTGGCGGCCTCGGGGTAGGAGCCGGCCAAGGTGGCGGGGTCCTCCCCGAAAAACTTCGCCCGGCTGATCGCGAGCATCCCGGCAATGATCGAGGCCTTGCCGTAGCCGAAGACTTCCACCGGGGCGGACGGCGAGGAGGTGCCGCGGATCCGGCCGCCGAAGGTTGGGTTGCGAGTCTTGGAGCCCACGCCGCAGATCGCCTCGCGGAAGCCGCGTTCCTGCTGGTCGACGAAGCCGCGGCCCAGGATGCCCTGCACCTCGATGTCCTGGTTGACGTTGCCCTCGAACTCGTACGGGTTGATCCAGGCGTTGTTGAAATCGCCCCGCATGCCGTTGGTGTACGTCACGTTCACGTTCATCGAGTCCCACGTCTTGATGGGCTCGTGCCTGGCGAACTTCGAGAGCGGCTTGCCCTGGCGCTGGGCGATGATCTTGACGTACTTGTCCCAGTTTATTAGAAGGTTCTTCTCCCCCGTGGCGTAGACGGCCTGCGGCAGGACGTTCAGGTAGTGGCCCACCACGTCCAGCCAGTGACAGCCGACGTAGGCGAACGGGTTGGAGTGTTCCGCCCAGGCGAAGATCTCGCTGGAGGCCTCCAGGGGCTCTTCGAGCACGGCGCGGACGCGGTAGATCGTGTCGTACTTCGGCACGCTGTTGGTCATCAGCTCGCGGACGAACGGGTCGTACCGCTTGTGCATGTCCACCGCGACGATCAGGCCCTTGGCGGCCGCGAGGGCGATGATCTTGTCCGCCTCGGCGGTCTTGAGGCACATCGGCTTTTCGGTGATCACGTGGATGCCGTGCTGCAGCGCGTAGACGATCGGGTCGTAGTGCAGGTGGTCCGGCGTGGCGACGAAGAGGATGTCCGGCTTGTACTCGCCGACGATTTGTTCCCAGACCTTCTCGCCGTAGCAGGCCTTGGGCGCGGTGGCCTCGGGCATGTCGGTCTTCCACCACTCGACGAGCTTGCCGGCGGTGCCGCGTTTGGCGGAGTGCGTGCCGATCGCGACGGTCTGCACGGCGATGTCGGCCACCTTGGGCGCCCAGGCCGACTGCGCGATGCTCGTCAGCGCCCCGGCAAAGCCGCTACGGGCGAAGTCCTTGAGCGACTGGCCGATGATATCCTCGAAGAACATCCCGCCGCCGATGACCGCAACCTTCAGGCTCTTGCCCACGAGCCGCACCTCCACCAATGGAAAGCCTTATGGACCGGCTAAAGAAGTGATTATACAGGCCGGGCGGGCCTACTCCAGCCGGTAGTCCGCCAGGCGCAGAAATGCATCGGACGGGTCGCCGGGGGCCTCGGCCCGGCCGGCACAGGCGGCAACGGTCTGCCAGAACAGCGCGCGGGCATAGAGCGGCCGATACTGGCGCGATCGCCGCAGGAACCGCCTGGCCGAGCCCGGCCAGCCCCCTTTGAGCAGCAGCCGGCCAGCCCGGTAGAACGCCTTGGCCAGCACGTTGCGAGCGAGGTCCTTCCCCATGCCAGCCCGCCCGGCCGGGTCGCGCCAGAACCGCTCCTTGAGGATCGCCCGGACGACCTCGTTGCGGGCCTTGTGCTGCCGGCTGATGTTACCGCCGTGCTGGCGGCGCTGCATGAGGGGCTCGGGCAGCCCCGCGAACTGGCACAGCAGCGAGATCTTCAACCAGAGGTCGTAGTCCTCGCTGGGCACCATAACCGGGTCGAAGCACCCTGCTTGCCGCAACAGGTCCCGACGGCAGACAACCGACGGTGTGGGGATGAAATCGTAGGCGAACAGGTCGGCTGTAACCCGCCCGCTCGGGCAAGGCCGGCTCCGCCGGGAGGGCACGGGCCGCCCGACCTCGTCGATGGTCACCATGTCGTGGTAGACCAGGCCCACGCGGGGCTGCTGCTGGAGGATCGGCACGGTGCGGGCCAAGTGCTCGGGCAGCCAGAGGTCGTCGCTGTCGAGGAAGGCGACCAGGTCGCTTTCCGCCGCCTCGATGCCGGCATTGCGGGCCCGGGCGGCCCCGCCATGCTCGACGCGCAGGTGGTGCACGGCTTGGCCGAACGAACCGATGACCGGCCGGAGGTCCTCGCTGCTGCCGTCATCGACGACCAGCACGGTAAACTGGCGGAAGGTCTGGGCCATGACGCTGGTCAGCGCCGCGCGCAGGAGATCGCCGCGGTTGTAGGTCGGAATGATGACAGTGACCAATGGCTGCATGGGGGCCTATGGTAGCAGCCGCTTGGGGTTTGGGGTATAGGGTCCAAGGGGCGGGGACAACGAAACCGACCGGGTCTTACAGCATCCAGGTCAACTGCTTGAGCAAGCGGCCGACATCGGGCTCGCTACGGGTCTGCTCGGGCCGCAGCCAACAGTTCAGATAGCCCGTCCAGCCGCGGATCTGCAGCGGCCGATACCGGACGGACTTGTTGAAGAACTTGAGGGCATCGCCCCGCTGCCCGGCCCGCGCCAGCGCCCGGCCGGCTTGGAAGAAGACCTTGCCGAGCCGGCGGAAGGCGGCTTGCGGCGGGATCGCCCCCTGCCCTCCCTCCGCCAGGTAGAACCGCTCGAGCATGGCGGCGCGGACGACGGCGTTGCGGATGCGATCCTGCCGGCTCAGGGCTGACCCGTGCCAGCAGCGGATCGCCGTGATCTGCTCGACGACCGCCACCTCACAGCGCAGCGCCAGCCGCAGCCATAGGTGATAGTCCTCGCAGACCGGCAGGGACTCATCGAAGCCGCCGACCTTGCGGACCAGATCCGTGCGGCACAAGACGTTGCTGGTATGGATGAAGATGTGGCGGAATAACGATTCCACCACTTGGCCGCTGTAGCACTTGCGTCGATCGCGCCGGCCCCCCAGCGGCTCGCCCTCGAGCGTGACGGTGTGCGTCGAGCTGTAGACCAGGCCGACTTCCTTGCGCCCCATCGCCGCCAGCAGGCGAGTCAGGTGATGATCCTGCCAATGGTCGTCGCTATCCAGGAACGCCAAGTACTGCCCCCGGGCGGCGGCGATGCCGACGTTGCGGGCGGCGGCGGGGCCCCGATGGTCCACCCGGATCACCTGGCAGGCGGGCTTGCCGGCGAGGGCCTCGGCGGTGCCGTCGGTGCTACCGTCATCGATGACGATGATCTGCAGGTCGCGGCACTCCTGGCGCAGCACGGAATCCACCGCCCGGAGCACCAGGCTCCGGCGGTTTCGCGTCGGAATGATTACACTGACAAGCGGGTCGCGCATGCCGCCCCTCGATACGGTTCCAATCAACAAATCGTATCGGTATGCGGCCCATTTTGCAACGTCAGGTTAGCGTCCGATAAAGTAGCCATTTCGGACTAGTTGTCAACGGATTTGGCGATCTGGGCGTCTATCTTCTGGAGGAGTTCCTTGGCCCGCGGGTCGCCGGGGGCGATCTTCAGGGCCGCCCGCAGATCCTCGGCGGCCTGGGCGGGCCGACCGATCAGGTACTGCAGCCGACCGTGGGCAAAAAGCACCTCGGCGTTGTTGGGGGCCTTCTTGAGGGCGGCGTCGACCTGCTCGAGGGCGCCGTGGCAGGCCATCTGCGTGCCGGCGAGCGACAACTGTTCCATGGCATCCGCCAGCTGCAACCGCAGGGATACATCGTCCGGCCGCTGCGTGGTCATCTTCTGCAGCATGTCCGTCGACATCGACAGGACTTGGAGCAGCTGCTCGATGGCTGCACGATCGTCAGGGGTCTTGGCGAGGGTGCCGCGGACGGTGTCCAGGGCGGCACGGATCTCCGCGAGGGCATCGTCAGCCCGGCCGGCCTCGCCGTACAGCGCGATCAGCAGGCGTCGAGCCTCGGTATTGGTTGGATCCATGGCGAGCGTCTTGCGGGCCCAGTCGATGGCGGTGGGCATGTCATGCAGCCCACGGAAGCACAGGGCCAAGCTGTAGGCGACCTTGCCTCGGCCGCTGGCCTGCACCGGGGCGAGCGATACGGCCCGCTCAAGGAACGGGCGCGCCAGCCGGAAGTAGTTCTGCTGCAGGTAGATCGTGCCCAAGCCGTAGTCCACGCGCCAGTCATTGGGGCTGAGCTTCTGGCAACGATTGTACGTTTCGACCGCCAGCAGGGGGTTTCTGACCTGCAAATACGCGTCGGCCAGACTCAGCAGCGCGAAGACGTTGTTGGGCTGGATCTCGACGAGCTTGCTGAAGGCCTTGATGGCGGTGTTGGGATCGCCGGCTGCCAGGGAATTGACGCCCAGCTCGGCCAGCTGCTCGGCGCTAGTCGGCAGAACGACCGCCTGGGACGCCGCAGCCGGCCGACTCGCCTGGGCGAACACCATCGCAGGCAGCAGGAGAACAGCCAAGGCCAACAGGGCCGAAAGACGCATTGTACGGGTGCAGGTCATAGAGGGTTCCCGACGACATACCTACCGTGCGACAATTCCACCCGCACACTATACGAAATATTCGCGGCCGGCTCAACTCACGAGCTGGCGCCGCGGATTCGGGGGCTGTGAGGGCGGGGCGGCGACAACAACGGATACCGCGACGGAACGATCGCGGCCCGGCGGCCTTGGCGCCACGGGTGTTTGCCGGGATCAGCCTTCGACGCTAAAGCCGCCGGCGGCGACGGGTTCGGGCGGCGGCATGGCGGCGCGAGGCCGTGCACCCCCGCCGGAGACCGGGACGACCCCGGCCCGTTCCTGCCGGAGCCTTTCGATGAGCATGATCCAGGTTTGGCGCATGTGGCCGAGGATCTGCAGCGCCTCGTCGAGGGCCTGCAGGTCCTTGTTGATGTTAGCGTCAATGAGCCTGCGGTAGACGAAGCTATAGAGCCCGGCCATCTGACCGCAGATGTCCGGGGCGATCTCGGGGCGCAGGCCACTCTGCAATTCCGCGAGGATCCGCTGGGCGCGGGTCAGCAGGTTGTGGGTATTCTCAATATCCTTGGCCTGCAAGGCCTCGCGGGCCTGCGTGGCAAAACGGATGGCCCCGTCGTAGAGCATCATCTGCAACTGCTCCGGGGTGGCCGTCAGCACCGCGCTGCGCAAATATTGGTCACCGGCTTTTTCGTTCATACCTTCACCATGAAGCCTCGAATCCGGCCGGAAGGTCCCGGGCATTTCACCGCGAAAGCCTCCGCCGTACCCGCCCGCGATCGGCACATCCTTGCGCCAGCCGCAGACCTGGTTGTGCTACTAGCCGCCGGACTTCATGGACGCCGCCAGCGAGGCAATGCTCGCCAGGGACGCCTGCTGAGTCTGCAGCTGCGCTAAGGCCGACTCCATGGCCCGGTACTGTGCATAAAGTTGCTTCTGCTTGCTGCCCAACAATACAGTCAACTCGTCGGCCCGCTTGCTGAACAGGTCCTGCTTGCTCTGGAGGGAATCACTTCGCGAAGGCAGCAGGCCACTGCCGCGATCGGTCAAGCCGGCGAAGATCTTGTCCAGTTTGACCCACAGGCCATCCTTGGCGTCGGTGAAGACCTTGCGGATGCCCTCGGGGTTGCTGTCGTACTTTTTGTGGAACTTGTCCTCGTCGAACTTCGCGGCGCTACTGCTGATGCTCAGCCCCAGGTCGCCCAGGTTGAGGCTCTGGCCGCCGACGCTGACGCGGTCTTCCAGCAGGCTGTAGAGGTCCTGGCGCACCTGCCAGGCCGCCGAATCGCCCAGCAGGATGCCGCGCGTGTTGGACTCCTGGTCATAGTTGGTCAGGGTATCGAGCCGGCCGAGCACGTCGGTGATCTTGTCGGCAATCTGGCTGAGCTGCTTGGTCAACCCTTCGGTGTTGCGGCTGATCGTCACATCGGAGTAGTCCCCGACCTTGCCCGTCAGCGTGAGCGTCACGCCGGGGATGGCGTTGCGGATCTGGTTGTCCGAGGAGACCACGCGGATGCCGCCGGTCTTGCCGTCGCCGCCGATGTAGGCAACCGCGTCCTGCGCCTGCACGAGCGTCTCGAGGCCCAGCGACAGTGTGCCCGTGTCGATCGCCAGGGCGCCGCGCATGCCGCTGTTGGCGGCCGTGATCATCAGCCGGTACGGCGTGATGCTCGAACCGTCGTTGATCACGCCGACCGACAGCAGACCGCTCGTCTTGCCGAGCTGCTCGACCAAGTCGTTGAGGCTGTCGCCGGCACCGAGCAAGATCTGCTGGCTGAGTCGCCCGTCGATCTGGTCTTCGCCGGTGGCGGTGGTGCCGGCGATGTGCAGATCGGAGGCGCTGGACGAACCGCCGTCCTCGATCTTGAGATGGCCGCCGCCGCCCGCCTTATCGATGATGACGATCCCGTCGCCGCTGTCGTTGATGCGGGCCTCGACGTTGACCTTGTCGTTGGTGTTGTTGAACTGCCGGAGCAGGTCCCGCAGCGTCGTCGTTGCCGTCTTGGTGACGTCGAAGGTGGCCATGTTGCCGGCGCTATCGGTGATGTTGATCTTGCCGACCGCGATGCCCTTGCCGTAGTTCATCTCGCTCAACAGCGTGTTGCCGCTGACGAACTGGCGATAGAGCGTGCCGCCGCGAAGCGTCTCCCCGGCGACGGACCCGGCGATCTTCAGATCCACCGCCGCCGTGCCGATCTCGTCGGAGACGCTGAGCGAACCCGTCCCGCCGCTGAGGTCGCGGATGACAATGCCCAGCCCGGAATCCGCCAGTTCCGCCTTGATCTGCACGCCGCCCGCCTGGGCCTGCAGCATCGACAGCACATCATCGATGCTCTGCGCGCCCGACAGGTCGAAGGTCGATGCAGCGCCCGCGCGGTCGATGATCTTGACCTGGCCTAGCTGGGTGATGCCCTGCCCGCCGTTGAGCGAGCGCAGCAGCGTGCTGTTCATCGTGGCAACCAGACGCCGCCCCTCGAGCACCCCGCCGATGGGCACCCCGTCCAGGCCCAGGCTCTTTGCCGCGCCCGACGTGCCGAGGGCCTCAACGGCCAGCGAGGCAACGCCGCTGGTCTGGTCGGTCAGGACCAGGCCCTTGCCGGCCGCATCGAGCGAGGCGGTGACCTTGCCGGTATTCCCGGTCGCGAAGTTGATCGCTCGCAGGACGTCACCCAGCGTACGGATCTGGTAGACCGACGTGCCGATGAGCGACGCGGCGACAGTGTCCGAACCGGCCGCCGAGCCGGCGATGCCGAGGTCCGTCGCGGCATGACCGCCGGTGACGTCCTCGATGATCAGCTTTTCCTTGCCCTTGATCGTATCGGAGATGACGATGCCCCTGCTGGTGGCCGTCGCACTGACATTGCCGCCCGTGGAGAGGCGACTCAGCACGTCACCGACCGTCTGGGCGCCCGTGAGATCGATCTCGACGCTGGTCTTGTCGGAGTGGGTGATCTTGATCAGGCCCAGCCGCACGCCCTGCCCGCTGTTCAGCGCATCCAGGCGGGTCGTCGCCATCAGTGTGCCCGACAGGTTGACGTTGAAGCCCGTCCCGTCCGCGGCCGTGATTTTCATGTCGTCCAGCAGACCGTCGATGGCGATGCCGTTGCCGTCGTTCAGCAGCGACAGCGACGTCCCTTCGGTGATCGTGTTGACGTCGCCGCCGAGGATCTCGCCGGCCGTACCCGTCCCAGCGATACCCAGGTCGCGAGCCGCCCGACCGCCGTTAACGTCGGCGATGGTCAAGGGGCCGGTCGTCTGCCCTGAGAGATCGACGATCGCCAGGCGATCGCCGCGGATCTCGGCCCGCACCTGAACGCCGCTGGCGGTATTGATCGCGCTGACGACATCCTGGACGGTCTTGGCCGTGCCCAGGTCAACCTGGGCGCTGGAGCCCGAGCCGTCGCTGACGCGGATGATGCCCCGGGTTACGCCCGTCTGGCCGTTGAGTTGCGACAGCGAGGTCTGCTGGCTCAATCGCGACAGGGCCGAGGCAAACACGACCGTGCCGGAACCCAACGGGGTGCGGTCGGCGTCGGCCACGCCCCGGCTGACGAGCTGCTGGGTCGCGGCCAGCTGTTCCACGCGGACGCGCTGTGAGCCGGCGACGGCCGTGCTGCTGGCCATCGCCTGGATGAGGTCCTGATTACTGCTGACGGCCTTGTTGCTCCGGAAGAGCAGGTCGCCCTTGAGCGGGGCGAAGGCGGCCTTAAGGGCCAGAATACGGGCCGACAGATCGCTGATAGCGACGCGTTCGGTCTCGACGGTCTTGACGCGGGCCTGCAACTGCACGAGCGGCTGGCGCTCGATGGACATGAGCTTGGAGACGATGTCGTCGATGTTCAGGCCGGACATCAATCCGACGCCGGAAGTAATGGTACCCATGGCCGCTCCTAAGGCAGCGCACAAGGCGCAAGGGCGAAACCCGCGCCGCGCGCAACGATCCCGCCATGTTAATTATCGGCACGAGCGCCTGCCGGCTTGATCACAGGAAAGGGAACAAAAAACAACCCGACCCGCGTGGGTCGCGCGGATCGGGCTGTTTCAGATAATCAGGGTATCTCAGGCGGTCGGGTCCGCCGCGGCTACTACTGGCCTAGCAGCCTCAGGACCTGCTGCGGCTGCTGGTTGGCCATCACCAGGATCTGGGTCGTGCTCTGCACCAGGATCTGGGCGCGGGTCATCGCCGCGGTCTCACTCGCATAGTCAGCATCGCGGATGGCCGATTCGCTGGCCTTGGCGTTCTCCAGGGCGACCCGCTGGCTGTTGATGTTGGTTTCCAACTGGTTCTTCTGGAAGCCGCCGAGCCGGCCGCGAAGCATCGAGACCTGCTGGATGGCCACATCCACGATCTTCTGGGCCTGCTGGCAGTTGCCACCCACGATCGAGGCACTGCCCGTGCCGCTGATTTCCGAGAGTCGACCAACCTGGCTGCTGCCCAGGGTCCCCGTCGCAATGGATTGGATGCCCATGCGGTACTGGGCGGTCGAGGTAACATCCGGCCCGAGCTGGAACAACGCTCCGCCGCCATTGATGTAGAAGGTGGTGGAGCTGCCAGCCGTGGTGCCGAATCCCTTGCCGAGCGACAGCTCCATGTCCAGGCCGCCAACCCGCACGGTGGCGTTCAGTCCGTCGGCCGTAGCCTTGATGCCGTTGACGCGGATGTCGGCGTCGGTGCCGTCTTTCTTGACATCGTTGAACTTGCCTGCATTATCGCTAATTTCGGTGATGGACACATACTGTTTGCCGCCAAAACCCAGGCTGCTCAGGACCAGCTGGCTGTTGGCGTCAACGCTGGCCGATACGCCGGTCAGATCCTTGGAGTTGTTGACGGTGTTCATCATCATGGTGGCAGTCCAGCCGCTGACGAAGTTGAAGATCCGGCTGCCCTTGTTGCCGGCGACCTGGATGGTCGCGTTGCCGCCGGACAACACCGCATGCGACCAGGTGTACGAGGCCACCTTGGCCGAGCCGATCAGTTCGACCAGCACCTGCTGCGTGCTGCCCTCGGGCACGTTCGCGCTGAACACCCGGATGCTGGACAGCGCGGCGGCGCCGACACTGCTGAGGGTGTAATCGAGGCTGCCGTTGAGCAGCTTCACGCCGTTGAACTGCGTGGTGTTGGCGATGCGGTCGATGCTGGACAGGATCGAATCGATCTGCAGCTGGTTGGCAGCGATCTCCAGCGGCGAGAGGGCCCCTTCGTTGGCGCTCTTGTTGACCAGCCCGCGCATCTCCAGCAGCAGCGAGCTGACTTCGTTGAGCGAGCCTTCGGCGGTGGCGATGACATTGGTTGCGCGAGAGGAGTTCTCAATGGACTGGTTCAGACCGGTGATTTCACTGCGAAGGGATTCCGAGGCAATCAGCCCGGCTGGATCGTCGCGGCCACGGTTGATCCGCAGACCACTGCTGAGGCGTTCCAGCCGTATGGACAGGTCGGCCTGGTTCGTGGCCAGCCGGGCCCTCGCTTGAATGGAGCTGATGTTGGTGTTAATGCGACTCATGACATCCTCCGTGACATCGCGTCCGACCGCCCTGTCGGACGAGCCGGTTCGCAGCCTTGCGAACCAGTGGGCTCAGGACTATGGCCTGACCCTCGTCGGCGTGCGTCCGCTTGCTTGGACCGCTCCAACGTCCAGGCAAGGCTCACGCCGGCTGCCGGACTTGGCCTGTCTGCAATCCTTTGCAGCGGCCGCCTCCAGCCTACAATCGGTGGCTTGAGCCAGGAACTCCGTTCTTGACTCCCGGGGCAGGTCTGGGCCCTAAGGTCCTTCCCGCCATGGCCATGGTCTACATCCAACAATCCTCGGCAACGCCTTCGTACAGTTTCGGCTAGAGCCGGGATATTACTTTAATACTTTCACCTGAGGGAACCGTGGCCATGTCTCTCAGGCGTCAACACCGTGAGGGTGGGACGGGCCGGAACTCCGCCCAGCGGACCCCAGCCCGCCCCGTCCCACGGGTAGTTAGGAAATCATCGCAGCAGGCTCAACACGTTCTGCGGGGCCTGGTTGGCCATCTGCAGAACGCTCGTCGAACTCTGAATCAGAATCTGTGCACGGGTCATGCTGCTGGTCTCGGTCGCGAAATCGGCATCGCGGATCGCACTCTCGGCGGCCGCGGTGTTCTCATAGGCGACCTTCAGCGAGTTGATCGTGCTCTGGATCGTTTCCTTCTGGAACGAACCGAGCCGGCCACGCAGGCTCGAGACCTGCCTGATCGCCTCGCGGA
>JANYLN010000254.1 GCA_025357795.1 Planctomycetota bacterium | reverse complement strand
TAGGGCTGGTCGCGGGCCGACCGAGGCGGAGCGACGGGTCGTTGAGTGGCCGCCGCCCCCCGCCAGGCGCGACCATCGTACTGACCGGTCGTATTCGTCAACGGCCGGAAGGTCTAGTCTCCTCCTACAATCCCGCGAGGTGGGCAAGATCGACGTCGACCTGGCGAGGGCGCTGGCCCTGCAGGCTCGGCTGGCGACCATTGACATCGAGCGCGTGGTGCGGGTTGCCCAGGCGGACCTGGCGGTGGCGATGGGACTGAGTCACTGGCCGGGGGCGGAGGTGGCGCTGGAACCGCTGCCTGGCGGGATGCCGCCTGTGGTGGCGATGGAGGCGGCGGTGTCGGCGGCGCTGACGGAGCGGACGGACCTGGAGGCGCAGCAGCGGATGGTGCGGGCGGCACGGAACCAGGTTCGCCAGGAGTGGCGGAAGGTGTTCCCGTCGGTGGAACTGGGCTTTCAACTGGAGCGGCCTGAAGCCAGGGCGATGCCGGGGCGGAAGGTGGCGTACGATACGCTGCTGGCATCGGTGAAGAATGGGAAGCCGACCCTGCCGGACATTCAGCGTCGCAGCGATCGGCAGCGGGATAAGCGGCAGCAGATCGATGTGACGATGGGGCCGGCACTAACCGTACCGCTGCCAATCTTCGATCAGAACCGGGCCCAGATCGCCAAGGCGGTGATCCGGTACCAGCAGGAGATGGTCCGGCTGGAGGGTTTGAGGCAGCGGATCGAGAAGGATGTGCGGGTCGCGGCGAGCAACTACCAGGCGGCAGTGGACACGGTGCAGTTCTACGAGCAGCAGCTGCTGCCGCAGCTACAGAGCAGCCTGGACACGGCGACGGCATCGTACCGGGCGGGCGAGGGGACGATCCTGCTTGTGATCGAGGCGCAGCGGGCACTGTTGGCGTCCAAGAGCGACGTGAACAAGGTGCAACTGGGGCGGCTGATCGCGGCGGATGAATTGGAGCGGTCGATGGGCGGGCCGCTGGTTCTGGAGCGGGCGCAGCGGGTGCCGGCTACGCAGCCTGGGGAGGCCGGTTCGATGGCAACAACGACAAGACCGGGTGCTGAGGACTGAGGACCAACAACGGCCACAACAACAACTACGGCAACCACAGCACAGTCGAGGGCGGCTGTTCCACACACCACCACCACGGCAACTACAACGACAGCCGCGGATGCACACGGATAGACACGGTGTGGGCTTTATTGTCCTATTCGCAGGCGATGTCCTGTGGCGGGAGCGGGAGTCAGCGGACCTGGAAGGCGACGGCGGAGGCAGTGCCGGCGGGGTCGACGCAGCGGAGTTCGTAGCGGCCTGGGGTGAGGGCGAGACGGGGGGCGGGGTCGGGGTCGAGACGGCGGCCGTTGAGGAACCAGGTGACATCGGCATTGTGGCTGAGGCGGGGCCGGACGATGGCTTGGCCGGAGAGGGCGATGAAGGTGCTGCCGGTGCGGGGTGAGGCGATGCAGAGGGCATCGGCGCGTTCTGGCGGCGGGGGCAGGGGTTGATCCACGGTCCAGCGGGCCGGGGGTGGCGGATCCTCCGAACGGCGCAGGGTGGGCAGGTCGAAGAGTCTGGCCAGCAGCGGCTCGGCGGACTTGGCGCCGGTCAGGTCGGCGTCGCCAAGGCCGGAGAAGCGGCCCACCCAGACTCCGATGGCGACCTTTCGATTGTGGCCCAGCGCCCAGGCGTCGCGGCGGCCTGAGCTGGTGCCGGTCTTCCACATGAACCAGGGCACATCGTGCGGGGCGAGTTGTTCCATGCCGGCGGGGCGGCGCTGCCTGGAGGAGAGTACTTCGTCCAGGGCGGCGCAGACGTTGGCACTGAGGGCGGGGCGGGTCCGCACGGGGTCGGTGAGCAGGAGGCGCGGCTGCTGCCAAACGCCAGCGCGGCCGAGGGTGGCGTAGGCATTCGTGAGGTCGAGCAGGCGGACCTCGGCACCGCCTACGACGATCGAGAGCCCGCTGTGCAGGAGGGTTGCGGGCGGCAGGTCGAGGCCGACGGCCTGGAGCAGTCCGATACAGCGCGGCAGGCCGGTGGCCTCGGCGATGAGGATGGCGGGGATGTTGAGCGAGCGGCGCAGGGCGCTGGCGGCGGTCAGCTCGTTGTGGAAGGTGCGGTCGAAATTGGCGGGGGACCAGCCTGCTCGCTGGATCGGGATGTCGTAGACGATCGAATCGGGAGCGAGACGGCGGGCCTCAAAGGCGGCGGCGTAGATGAACGGCTTGAGGGCGGAGCCGGGGCTGCGGCGGGCGGTGACGCCATTGACCTGGCCCGAGGCGGGGTCGGTTGGATCGGCGGAGCCGACCAGGGCGAGGATCTCGCCTGTGGCGATGTCGATGGCGACGGCGGCGACGTCGGTGTGGGCAGGCAGGGCGCGGACGTGCTCGCGGAGGAGGCGCTGGACCTCGGCTTGGAGGCGGGGGTCGATGGTCGTGCGGCCTCCCGCGGGGCAGCGACGGAGGGCGAGCCAGCCTGCGTGGGAGGCTTCGACGGGTTTGCGGCGGTACGGGATTTCGACGGGCTGGCTGGCGGCGAGCTGGCGCTGCTGTTCGTCGATCATGCCGAGTTCGAGCATGCGGCGAAGCACGGTGTCGCGGCGGGCCTTGGCACGGTCGGGGAAGCGGTCGGGACGGTAGCGGGAGGGGGACTGCGGCAGGCCGGCGAGCAGGGCGGCCTCGGCGAGGGAGAGTTCGTCGGCGGGCTTGCCCAGCCAGGTCCAGGAGGCTGCCTGGGCGCCGCGAAGGTTGCGGCCGAAGGGGGCGGTGTTGAGATAGGTCTCGAGGATCCATCGCTTGTCGCGGAGGCGTTCGAGCTGGAGGGAGCGGAACATCTCGGCGAGTTTGACGTGCCAGGTACGGGGGCGGTTGTCCATCATGCGGCAGAGCTGCATGGTGAGGGTGCTGCCGCCTGAGACGACGCGGCCTGCAGAGAGGTCTTGCCAGGCCGCGCGGGCGAGGGCGAAGGGGTCAATGCCGGGGTGGGAGTAGAAGCGTTCGTCCTCGACGGCGATGGTCGCCTGGATGAGCCAGGGGGAGATTTGTTCCAGCGGTACGGGGAAGCGCCACTGCTGGTCGCGGCCTGTGACGGCGAGGATTTCGTTGCCCGTGCGGTCGGTGACGCGGGGGCTGGCGGGCCAGCGCTGCAGGCGGTCGAGGGGGAACGGCAGCAGGACTGATAGGATGAGGAAGGCGAGGATGCCGAGCAAGGGCAGGGTTATGGCTGCGATTGCCAGGCGGACAAGGAGTCGCCGGCGGGACCGGCGCGTGGCCAGCTCGCCGTCGGGGGTGTTCTGGAGTGTGAGGTCGGTCACTTGCGGACCTCCGCGTGACCCGCGCCGCTTAGCGAGGCGAACCGGCTGTTGTACATGCAGGAGGCCTCGATCGGCGGGATGGTGAAGGAGCCGGCGGTAATCACGCGCAGGCTGTAGCGGAAGAGCCTGGGTTCGCGACCGGCGGAGGTGAAGAGTAGCACGCGGTCATCGCGGAACTCGGTGCGGTCGGGTTCGACGGCGTTTGCCGGGCTGGTGGCCTCGACGCTGGAGACCAGGCGCGGGTTCTCGATCTCCAGGCCGGCGGGCAGGGCGTCGACGACGGCGAGGTTGTCGACCGTTTCGCTGTCCGCCAGGCTGGGGGCGGCCAATTCGACCTCAACGCGGATGAGGTCGCCTATCTTGAGAGACGCGGGATCGATGGGCTTGCCTGCGCGGTCCAGCCAGCGCCGGCGGACAGTGAGCTGGTGGTCGGAGTCCTTTGCTTCACCCTGTTTGGCGAGGCCTTCGAAGAGGACGGATACGTAGAGGTCGCCCGAGCCGGTCGAGGTGATTTCGATCGGGCCGTCAACCTGCTTGAGTTTGGCGGTGGTTGGGGTGGTGCTGTCGAAGGTGAGCGGCTCTTTTTCGCCGCAACGAACGGAGCCGGTGAAGTTGGCGTCGGCCTTGTTCTGCAACTGGTAGCGCGACAGGGCACAGAGGGCGGTGGCGTTTTCGAGCGTGCTGCCCCAGCGGCCCTGGATGCGGGCCTTCTGCAGCTTCTGGGCGAGCGGGGCGATCCAGGGGTGGTTGGGGTCCAGATCGAGCAGGACCTGCAGCAACTGGGCGTCCTGGTGGACCTGGGAAGTCAGGCGATCGCTGGTTGTGGTGGCGATGGCGTGTTCGAGGATATCACCCTGCAGGATGGCCCCGGCGCGGTCTTTACGACCTGTTACGAGAAATGCTCCGGCGAGGTCGGCGCGGCCTGCGATGTCGAGCTGGTCGGTGCGCTCGGCGAGGCGGTCCATCCAGCCTGTGGCGGGTTTGCCGAAGCCGGCCAACACGCGGCAGAGCAGGGCGCGGACGTTGGGGTCGACCTTCTCGTCGATCTTGCGAGCCTCGGCAGAGAGGTAGTCCACGAGTGGGTCGGTGAGCTGCTTGTCCACGCGATAACCCGCCTCGCGGGCGCGGAGGAGGAAGCTGGCGGCGTAGCAGGTGCCCCAGAGGTTGGGGTGGCGGTCGCCCGGCCAGTAGCCCAGGCCGCCCGAGAGGGTCTGCATCGACCACAGTCGCGCGATGCCGGCGTCGATCATGTGGCCTATCTGCTCGGTGCGTTTGTCCTGCGGACCGGTCGCCAGCAGGTCAGGGGCGTAGAGCAGGGCGAACAGGCGGCTGGTAGTCTGCTCGACGCAGCCGTAGGGGTACTCGATGAGTTGTTCGAGGGCGGGCTGCATCTGCACGAGGGGCCGGGCCGCGACGCTGACGGTCGCGCGGAGCGTGCCGGGCAGGAAGACCTCGGGCGGGGTGATCTTCAACGGCTGGCTGGCGGGGGTGCGGAGCAGGCGCACTTCGCGGTGCAGGGCGGTCGCGGGGCGGATGGGCAGGTCGGCCTTGCTGAGGGCGGTTAGAGGATCGCCTTGCGCGGTGGCGGTTGCCTGGACGTGGATAGTCGCCTGACCCATGCCGGTGGTGGCAGCAGAGAGCCAAACGGTCAGGGGCTGGCCTGGCTGGACGGTGATCGCATCGGCGGGCAGCTTTACCTCGATCGGGCCTTCGACACGGGGGGCGGTGAGGGTGACGTCGAGGGGCTGCTCGGTCGTGTTGAATACCTTGACGGGGACATCGAAGCGGTCGCCCGGGGCGGCGAAGCGGGGCCAACTCGTCTCGACCAGCAGGGGGGCGGTTACCGTGGTGGACTGCTGGCCCGAGCCGTAACGGTCCTGGTCGGCGAGGACGGCCATGAAGCGGATTTCGCCCGTCAGGTCGGGCAGGGTGAGTTCGGCGGTGGCGGTGCCGTCGTTAGCCAGCGGGACGACGGTACGCCAGAGGACGGCGGCCTGGCGACGGCGCGGCGGAACGAGGCTGTGGCGCGTGCGTTCGGCGTCGCCGTCGCCTCCGATGCGGGCGATGCTCGCGGGACGCTTGTAGTCGGGCAGCAGGCAGGCGTAGCCATCCGCGGAGGCGACGGCGGCCTCATGCGGGGCAAGGAAGTGCCGCATCGGGTCGGGCGTCTTGAAGGCGATCGTCTTGAGGATGCCCTCGTCAACCGCCCAGAGGTGCACGCAGGTCGGATGGGAGGCGTCGAGAGGGGCGGTGGTCTTGACGGTCACGGTGATTGTGTCGCCCGGGCGAGCCTTGGCGGGGGCGTTGACCGAAACGGGCAGGACCTTGGCCTGGTGATCGACGAGGACGCGGGCGAGGCCGGCGGCGCGGTGCGGGAACCACTTGTCCTTGGAGGCATCGACAGCGCGGACGACACTGGCGGCCAGGAAGGCGCCGCCCCGGAGGTCGTCGGGGATGGGCAGGTCGAGCTGTGTTGTGTTGGCCTGCATCTCGATGACGCGGCGGGAGACGACGCGGTCGGTCTCGAGGGTCAGCAGGAGCGTGCCGGCGAAGGGGCTCTTTATGAGGACCTTGGCCTTCGAACCTGGCAGATACTTGTCCTGGTCGAGCACGATGTCCAGACGCTCGGGCTTGTCGATGGCGATGGACTGGTCGGCGTCGGGGCCGCTGGAGATGTTGAATTCGAGTTGGGTTCTGGCGAGGGAATCGCTGGTGCTGACGACCAGGCGGTAGAACCCGGCGGCCCCGCAGGAGACTTCGAAGGCGCCTTGGGCGCTGGCCTCAGCGGGAGCGACGATCTCGCCCTTGCTGACGGGGGTAAGACGTTCCTCGGACTTCCAGACCAGGCGGCTGCCATTCCGCTCGAGGGTGGTGTCGTAGTCCACGCGGTTGAGCGTCCAGGCCAGGGCGCAGGGCTGGGCAAGTTCGTCGGCGGGGGTCAGCTGGATCCACTCGATGCGGATGGGCTGGTCGGTGGGGAGCAGGCGGCTCTGGGGGGCCTGCAGACCGATGTGCAGGTCGGCGGTGTCGAGTTCGATGTAGGTGCGGGCGGAGACGCTGCGGCCTCCGGGTTCACTGACGGTGGCGCTTGCTTTGGCGTGCCAGCAACCCGGGGCGGCGCCCGCACCTGGGGGGACTTCGACGGTGGCGTGGCCTGTGTCGTCGAGCGTCTGCTCGATGTCGGGGACCTCGATCTCCTTGTTCGCGTCGGGGTCGGCGAAGGTGTAGCGGGGGAATTTCGCGGACTGGAAGCAGGTCCGCTTGTACGTGGCGGTGACCTTCAGGGGCAACTGCGAGGCGGGCTGGCCGAAGAGGTAGCGGGCGCTGACAGTGACGGCCGGAGTGATCCCTATGTCCGGACTGCCGAGGGACGGCAACGGCTGGGACGCAGGCGCCGTGGCAGGTGCGCAGCGGTAGAAGCGGGGCTGGGTCGGCTGGGCCTGAACGTCCAGGCGGACGGGGACGTATTCCTCGAGCAGGGCGGTCGTCTCACCCAGGGGCTCTTTGGCGCCGGGCAGCGCAATGGAGAACTCGTAGCGACCGAGCTGGCCATCGCCGGCGGTGGCGAAATCGGCGTGAAAGAAGCCCTGTTCGTCGGGCTTGGGGGTGACGATGCGTTGCTCGACCTTTTTACCGTCGGGACGCTTGAGGGTGATCTCCAGCGGGAAGGCGGCGGGGATCTGGCCCGCGGCGTCGCGGATGAGGCCGGTCAGGTGAATGGCGTCGCCCGGGCGGTAGATGCCGCGCTCGGTGTAGAGCATGACGTCGTAGGTGTGCGGGTAGGGCTTGCCGGACTGGTTGACTTCGTCGATGACGGCAGCGTGCTCCTCAGGCAGGAGGTAGTTGAGGTCGTCGCCGACCCGGGCGGTCAGGAGCCAGAGCGGGCCGTCCGGGTGTTCGGCAGGGATCGCCAGGTGGACCAGGCCGTCGGCGTCGGTGGTGCCGGCGGTGAGGACCTGATTGGTACGGGTCAGGGCGGTGACCTTTACGTCGGCGAGCGGTTTGGCGGAACGGAGGCTGGTGACCCAGACCAGGCAGCCCGCACGTTCCTGTTTGGCGGTGATCGCCAGGTCGCTGACGGTGACGATGGCGGTGTCGTCGGTCCAGTAGCGGTCGGTCGCCCGGGCCTTGACGATGTAGACTCCGGTGCCGGCATCGCCGAGCAGTTGGCGAAGGTCGAGGGCGAGGGTCTCAATGGTATTGCGAGCGAGGTTCAGGGGGAGGGTCTTTTCCAGCAGTTCGCGGCTGATTTCGCGAGTGTACTCGCCTCGGGCGTGGGCGACGAGGTTGTTGGCGTAGACGCGATAGGCGGTGAGTTTGAGACCGGAGATATTGACGGCCTTGAGGTCCACCTGCATCTGGCCATTGGGCATGAGCGTACCGCGGCTGAGGGGGAAGCTCAGGGCGGGCTCGCGGTCGGGGACCTCGAAGGTGATGGTCTGCCTGGCCTCGAGGGTCTCCCCCTTGGCGGACTTGATGCTGGGGCCGAGCACGACGGTGTACTTGCGGCCGGCGGTAAAGGGGCCTTCCAGGATCACGCTGTCGCCGGAGAGCCTGGCTTGGATGCCTTTGACGGCTGGGTCAAGTTCGACGGCGGGGACGGGCTGCTTGGAGTCGAGGTCTTCCGAGAACGCCAGGCTGACGACGCTATTGGGGGAGAGATAGGTCTCCGAGACATCCGCCCGCAGCAGCGAGAAGGTCTGCGGTAGGCTGAGTTCCAGCGCGGCGGCTTCCTCCAGGGGCAGTTCGCCTGCGGTGCCGGTGAGCTGCGGCTGGAGGCGGAGCAGGACCTTGTCCTTGGCGGGACGGTCGCAGCGGATGATGAGCTTGGGGTCGGGTTTGGTGGTCAGGCAGGCCGCTGGCAGGGAGTGGGAGTTCTCCAGGTCGACGATGCTGAGGCAGCGGAGCAGGTCGGCGGGGGTAACCGGCTGGTTGAAGAGCAGTTCGATGGTGATCTGCTCGCGATCGGCGGAGTCGACCCGGCAGGAGTCCAGGCGGAGCGGGCGGGTGGTAAAGCGGTACTCCTTCTGGCCTAGGAGGACACGGCCCGTAAGGGTCTCCAGGTTGGCTGCGGGCTTGATCGTGAAGACCCGTCCCGGGGGGAGGGGCTCATCGAGGACGAAGTCGAGGCGGTCGGGCTGCGACCAGGTCCAGTGGCCCTTGGGCTGGGGCTGGATCAGGAAGGGACAGACCTCCGCGGGGGTTCCGGGCTTGGCACCGCCTGAGAGCGGTTCGTCGAACAGCAGGCTGAAGCGGTCGGTGTGGTCGACGTCGCTTTCGGGCAGGACGGAGAGGATACGCATGACGGGCCGACCTCGGCCCAGCAGTTCGTGACGGATCCAAAACAGTCCGGCGACGTTGAGCGCAATGAAAGTGACAGCCAGCAGGCCAAAACGCGAGCGAAGAGTCATCGATCCACTCCTTGAATCCGAGTCGGCATCCATGCCGGAGATGCGAATCTGAAATACCCGATCCGGGCGGCAAATACAAGGGCAGAATTCTCAAGGCAAACCGGGGATTGCCGCAAGTATGCGCAAGTTTTGCGCGGGAGCGGCGTGGCAGTATTGGCAGGGCCGGTTTTGTTCGGGCTCGATGCCTATTATTGCGGTAGGCGGAGGGAGTCAACGCATGAAACTAACGGTCGCAGCCAATTATGATCCGCAGGTCGTGGCGCAGTTGCAGCAGTACCCGGTGGCGGAGGTCTACGGCAAGTTCCCGGTCGATTTCGTCGGGGGCGGCCGGCCCAGCTACATGGGCACGCCGCTGAGCAAGGCAGACCTGCGGCAGTACGTGGCGCTGCTGGGCAAGCACGGCATCGCGTTCAACTACTTGCTGAACAGCTCGTGCATGGGCAACCGGGAGTGGACCCGCCGATTCCAGAAGAAGATCATGTCGCTGCTGGGCAACCTGGAGGAGTGGGGCGTCGGGCGGTTGACGGTATCGACGCCGTTTCTGCTGGAATTGATCAAGGCGAGGTTTCCGCGGTTCCATGTGAAGGTGGGCATTTATGCGCAGGTCGATACGGCGCGGCGGGCGAAGTTCTGGGAGGACATGGGGGCGGACGCGATCAACCTGGAGAGTTTCTCGATCAACAGGGACTTCGGCCGCCTGGCGGCGATCCGGCGGGCGGTGCGGTGCGACCTGCAACTGATTGCCAACCACCCGTGCTTGCCGAACTGCCCGATGCAGCCTTACCATCAAAACGGCATCGCGCACGGGTCGGACGGATCGAAGAACATATTCATAGACTATTGTTTCCTGCGGTGCTCGCGGATGCGGCTGGAGGATCCGAGCCTGTTCATCAAGTCGGGCTGGATCCGGCCTGAGGATCTGCCTGTCTATGAGGCGATGGGTTATGAGACGTTCAAGCTGCTCGAGCGGGGGATGCCGTCGGAGGAGCTGCTCAAGCGGGTGAAGGCGTATAGTGAACGGAGGTTCGAGGGCAATCTCGCGGAGATCCTGCTGCCTTACGGGTTCAAAACGTCAGTCAAGAAGCAGCGATTCTGGATGCTGCGGCATTTCATCAAGCCGTGGCAGGTCAGTATGTGGCGTGGGAGGAAGATCCTGGACCTGCTTAAGAGCCAGGGCATGCTGTATGCGGCCCGGGGCAACCCGATTCACATCGACTCGGAGGCGATTCCGGCGGGCTTTCTCGAGGGGTTCCGGCAGCGGGATTGTGCGGAGGCGGATTGCGGGGCGTGCGGCTATTGCGAGCGGATCGCTGAAGGGGCGGTCCGCATTGAGCCGGAGTTTCGCGAGCGATCACTGACGAAGTACCGGGAGGTGGAGAAGGCGATGGCGGGCGGATCGTTATGGGGGGTTTAGTGTCAATGTCTGTCGCTGGTATCGAAAGGGAGACGAAACAGTGGTAGGATGGAGGCCGTAAGGGCTGGGTTCCGGGTACCGGGTACAGGCATTGGGCAACGACAACAGCGTGGATGGGCAGTGCGTATCTGCATGAGCCCTGACTGGGCGGGGTAGGACTCTTCGCATGCTCAAACATCGCAGCTACAAACAGGAGTTGCTTGACCGGCCGGATTTCCCAGAGAATCTGGCGAGGGAAGGCTACGCGTTCATGGCCTTCGTCAACCGGCTGTTTGGCGGGGTGCGGACGGTGCGGCGGTTCGTGGCGGACGAGGCCCGGCGGGTGCCCAGGGGGGAGCCTCTGCGGGTGCTGGACATCGGCGCGGGGGTCTGCGACATCCCGATCGCGGTGACGCGCTGGGCGGGGCGACGGGGGATCGACGTGCGGTTCACGTGCCTGGAGATCAGCCCGTATGCCCCGGCGATCGCTCGGGCGAGGATCGAGAGGGCGGGGCTGGCGGATCGGATCCGGGTGGTGCAGGAGGACGTCTTTGCCCATCGGCCCGAGCGGCCTTATCATTGTGCCATTGGGTCGATGTTCTTTCACCACCTGACGGAAGAGCAGATCCTGGCGCTGGTTGGCCACGTGCGATCGTTCGTGAGGTGGAGCGTGCTGGTAAGCGACCTGGGCCGCAACTGGCCTGACTACATTGGCGGGTGGCTTTTGACCTTGCCTCTGTCGAAGGGCTTGCGGCATGATGCGCTGCTGTCGATCGAGCGGAGTTTCAAACCGGCTGAACTGGAGGAGTTGCTTGGCCGTCTGCCGAACGTGACGGTCGAGGCGAGCAACGCCTGGCTGCTTCGAATCAAGGCTATCGTGCGTTTTGCAGAGGGAGAGACCTCTTGAACAGCGTCGTCATGCGGGCGATCGGAACCGCCAACCCCCGAAGGTACGCCACACAGCAGGAGTTCTACGACTGGCTGGTCACGCATTTCCAACTGACGCCGGAGGAGTACGACCTGTACAAACGCGTGCTGGTGGACGGGCCGATTCAGGGGCGGTATTTCGGCATTGACAATGATGAGCAGGGGGCGGACCTGTCCCCGGATGCTCTCATCGAGCGATTCAGCAAATACGGCACGAGTACGGCGGTGGAGGCGGCGCGCGATGCGATGCACGCGGTCGGGCTGGAACCGAGGGACATCGGCGGGCTGGTCGTCAACACCTGCACGGGATATCTCTGTCCGGGGCTGACGTCGTACGTGTCCGAAGGGCTGGGGCTGGAGCCATCGACCAAGATCATGGACCTGATGGGCATGGGCTGCGGCGGGGCAATCCCCAACATGGAGTGTGCCGCCGGGCTGCTGGCGCGCAATTTGGGCAAGCCTGTCATGAGCATCGCCGTGGAGATCTGCTCGGCGACGATGTACATGGGGGCCAATCCGGACCTGGTGATCAGCAATAGCATCTTCGGGGATGGTGCGGCGGCGGTGATCCTGGACGTGCCGGAGCGGTCGGGGCCGGTGCAGGCGAAGATTGTCGATTTTGAGACGGGCCTGTACCCGCGGCACCGCGAGGACCTTCGGTACCGGACGGAGAACGGCCGGCTGCGCAACGTGCTGAGCAAGCGGGTGCCGCTGATCGGCGCGAAGGTGGCGAAGGAGACCGCCTGCCGATTGCTGGAGCGGCACGGGCTGTCGGCTGAGCAGATTGACTTCTGGGCAGTGCATCCGGGCGGAACGCTGGTGCTGGAGCAGATCGGCGAGAAGATGGGGCTGACCGATGAGGCCTTGCGGTTCAGTTACGAGGTGTTCCACGAGTTCGGCAACATGTCGTCGCCGTCGGTGCTGTTCGTACTGAAGCGGCTGCTGCGGGATGCCAAGCCCAGGCCGGGCCAGAAGGGCGTGCTGCTGAGCTTTGGCGCGGGGTTTTCAGCGTATGCCGCGCTGGTGGAGTTCTGACGTCGCGGAGAAGCGGAGTGTTGACGGATGTCGCCTGACGATGCAGGTCGGTTCGACAACGTATTGCAGAGCGATGTGCCGGTGCCGGCGTGGTGGACCTCGCGCGAGCCGCAGATCTATCGCCGGGGAGAGCGCCAGCGGCCCGTGCTGATGATTCTGGCCGGGGCGTACGGCGCGGATCGAGGAGCCGGAGGGGGAGGTGCCGTCGGCGCTGAACCTTACCGGCATGCTGTTTCATACGGGGGCCGCGCTACCGATGACGTTCGAGGCGCCACACGGGCTGAAGGACAAGACCGTCCTGTTCCTCTACGAGCAGCTCCTCAAGATGCACCATATCCTGTTTGAGGTGGCGGCGGACTGGCTGTTGACCTCCGCCGGCCTATGAGTCCCTGGG
>JANYLN010000076.1 GCA_025357795.1 Planctomycetota bacterium | reverse complement strand
CATCCGTCTATCCCTCGAATGCGGCTCCCGTTGGACAGCCTGACGACGGCTGGCGAAAGAGACACACGAGTATAGGCGGGGGATCTTCACAAAACCAAAGCCTTTGGGGGTGTTGGCGTATCAGAACACGCCGTAGGTGTTCCAGGCGTCGGTAGCGCGCATGCTGCGAAGGCATGGCGCGGGGCTCTGCCGCAACCGAATAACCACACCCACACCAACAACGGCAACGACAGCCACGGCCCCGCTGAAGCGGGAACTCGAACAGCCTTTCTTCAAACAAAGACATGGCGCCAACAAAAAAGAAAAGACACGGCGCGGGCTGAAGTCCGGACTCCGAACGAAGAAGACGACTACGAACACTACCCTGTCAGCATGGCAGCGTTTTTGGCTCTGTGTCCTGTTCTGTCTCGTCGTCGGGGTGGTAGGTGTCGGCGTGGGCGAGGGCGCGGCGGACGAGGTCGGCGGGGTAGTGCTCTCGCTCGAGGACGCGGAGGGCGTTGCGGGTGCGGGCGGGGCCGGGGCGCAGCTGGTAATCGAAGACGAGTTCCCGCGGGCCGAGCTGTTCCTGGAAGTGATGGTTCTGGGCATGGGTGCCGTCGGCTAAGCGCGTGACGGTGCTGTCGTGCGTGGCGATCAGGAAGAGGCCGGGGGAGGTCAGGAGGTGTTCGATGATCGCCAGGGTGGCGGCGCGCTGCTCGCGGTGGTTGGTGCCGCGGAAGGGCTCGTCGACCAGGCCTAGCACGGGGACATCGCCTGGCGGGGGGACGATCATGCGGCGGAGGTGGCGGACCTCGGCGAGGAAGTAGCTCTCGCCCTTGCCGAGGTTGTCGCGGATCCGCAGGTCGCTGATCAGGCGCAGGGGGGAGAAGGTGAGCGATTCGGCGCAGGCCGCGGTGCCGATCTGCGCGAGCAGCACGTTCACGCCGATCATGCGGAGGTACGTGCTTTTGCCGGACATGTTCGAGCCGGTGATGATGTAGAGGTTCGGCTGGGCGGAGAGCGTCAGATCATTGGGCACGTCGGCGGCGGGGTCGATCAGCGGGTGCAGGCCGCGACGGATCGAAAGGTGAAGGCGGCCTGCGAGGGGCTCGGGCCAGCAGGTGTGCGGCTGTTCGGCGGCGAAACAACCGAGGCTGAGCAGGGCTTCGAGTTCGGCCAGGGCCGCCAGACCGGATAGCAGCGGCTCGCGGTGGGGGACGACGTGCCGTTGGATGCCATCGAGGATGTGCACGTCGTAGAAGGCGACCAGGTCGAGCAGGACCTGCAGGAAGCCGCCGCCTGCGGTCCAACCGATCCAGCCCAGGGCCTTGGGCAGGGCGGCGGGTTCGCTGACGGCGTGGAAGATGCGGCGGAGGTCGGCCAACGGTGTGTCGGGCGGCAGATCGGCGGCGGCCTGGCGGGAGGCGTTCCAATACTCGCGGGCCAGGTCGAAGGATCGCTGGTACTGCAGCAGGGCGCGGCGGACCTTGAGCCAGAGGGGCATCCAGAGCAGGACGTTGGCTGTGAGGACCAGGCCCAGCCAGATCATGGGGGCGTAATCTTCGCTCAGGGCCTGCCAGCTGGCGTAGAGGGCGAAGGCGGAGACGAGTCCGCTCCAGAGGCGGAGCATCCAGAGCAGGGGGGTTGGCAGGACGGGGCGGGCGGATTCGACGGCGCCCTCGAAGACGGGCATCTGGGCGTCGAGGCCCCGCAGGCCGGCCAGGGCCGCCAGGAGGCGGGTCCGCTCGGGGTGGTGTTCGGCGAGGTGGCGGACGGCTTGCTGGCGGGCGAGGATCCGGTCGGCGCTGAGCAGGGGGTTTTCCAGGCCGTCGCGGAGGCGCATCGCGCCGAGGTTCGTCGAGGTGCGATTCAAGAGGCCGAAGATGCCGGCGGGGGAGGCGTAGAGGTCGAGATCATCGCGCTCCTGCTCGGTGAGCGGCCAGGCGGGGTCTGTGGGCAACAATTGCGCGAGGCGATTGCGGGCGACGGGGACGTCGAGCGGTCGAGCGGTCGAACGGACGGTGGCGACGGTCCCGCCTGCGCGCTGGCGAGCCTCGTCGATGATGATTTTGCGGAGTTTCAGGAAGGTGTGCCGGCTGGCGGCATGGCGGTGGCGGCGGATGGTCCAGACGAACAGGGCCAGGCCGGCGGCGACGGCGAGCAGGGCGATCGGTGGGGAGTTCTGGAAAGGCAGCCAGGCGAGGGCGGCCAGCAGGAACGTCGCCAGGCGAGCCAGCGACCAGCGGGATTCAGCGCGGGCCCAGGTGTGCAGGTCGTGGTCGAGCGTGGCGGCCTGTTCGGTGAGCCAAGGCCCGAGGTCGTGTTGTTGGGAGGCGCGTTGAGGGTTGTCTGAGGACATCTGCATTCTCCGGTGGCGCGATCACGGCGTGTGAAAACATTCAGGCCACAAGAGGGTATACCGCGTTGTGGCCGCGTGATCTTTCAGGGAAGTCTAACGGCGATGGGGGGTCGTGGCGAGCCTGCGCGTGCCGTCCCTGCAGAGCCGCTTCGGTTGGTGGCCTGCAGGGTACGGCTTGGGCAGGGGCGGCGGATTACAGGTTGCCTGGGGGGAAGTCCAGGGTGACCGGCTTGTGCGGGTAGGCACTCAGCAGGCAGGCCAGCCGCTGGAACAGGCCGAGGCCCTTCTTCCAGGTCTTGAGGGCGACCTGGAGTTTGAGGACGGCGGGGTGTTGGCGGTCGCGGATCTGGCCGAGCACGCCGATGCCGGCGACGAGGTTGCCGGCCAGAAACATGGCGGTGATGTAGTTGGCCTGGTAGGTCACGGGGGCGTTCGGACTGATGCAGATTGCGCCGGTCGGGAAGATCAGTTCGCGGAAGACCTTGCTGGCCTTGTCGATCTCGCCCAGCCGAAGCATGCAGACGCCGCGGGCGTTTTCCATGGGGGCGGAGTGCTGGCCGCTGCGGTTGATGAGGTCGAGGGCCTCGCGGCAGCGGTTGTCGCCGATCAGATCGTGCGCCTGCTCGAGCATGGTATTGGTCTTGGGGGTTGTTGCCATTGTGCAGATTCTCCGTAGAGCCTGGCCGGAGCGCTCGTTGATTCGGGCGTGTTCGCGGCGGGAATTGCCTTCTGTCGGATCATTTCGGATCGTGGGGTACCGCGGCGCGGATCACACGGTCAGCTGGATGTGAAGGGAGATGAGGGAGGTTGCGGCGGCCTGGGGTGCGGCGGATGTGACGGGGCGCAGGGGCGGACCCGGGGAGGCTTCGCTGGTCGAGCAGGCCAGGGTGGTGCCGGCGAGCATGGCGGAGAGCGGCATGCGGCGGGCCAGCCAGGTCAGTTCGATCGGGGTGCTGCGTGAGACGAGGAAGGCGGGCAGGCCCAGTTGGTCGAAATCGCTCGCCAAGTGAGCGGTCTGATCCGCGGGGGCGTACAGCGTGTGCGTAGCGGGCCAACACCAGGCGGGCGAGCCGGTCGCAGCGATCAGGATCAGCAGCAGGCTGATGAGTCTGGTCAAGGCGGTCATGCACTTCCTGTCCGGCCGAATAGGGCACAAAGCGTCCATTATAGGGTTTGGGGGCGGAATTGCCAGAAAAAATGCTAGGGCGCAAGGGTATAGGCGGCAAGGGGTTCGGCGTAGCGTTTGGTGCAGCCCGTAGGGCGGGGGCGCTAAATGGCGGGGATCGTCTGGAGGAATTCCTCGTTGGTCGGGTGTTTGCCCAGGAGGTTCAGCAGGCTCTGGACGGCGTCGCGGGGGTTGCGGCCGGTCAGGGCGCGGCGCATCTTGCTGATCCGCTTGATCTCCTCCTCGTTATAGAGGCGTTCTTCCTTGCGGGTGCCGCTGGCGGGGATGTTGATGGCGGGGAAGATCCGCTGCTCGGCGAGCTGGCGATCCAGGATGAGTTCGCTGTTGCCGGTGCCCTTGAACTCCTCGAAGATCAGCTGGTCCATGCGGCTGCCGGTATCGACGAGGCAGGTGGCGATGATGGTGACGGAGCCGCCGTTCTCGATGTTGCGGGCGAGGCCGAAGAAGCGGCGGGGGATCTCCAGGGCGCCGGCTTCCAGGCCGCCGGACATGGTGCGTCCGGAGCCGCCGCCGCGCATGTTGAAGGCACGGCCCATGCGGGTGAGGCTGTCGACAAGGATGACGACGTCGCGGCCGCACTCGAGTTCGACGCGGACGTGGGCGAGGGTCAGTTCGGCCAGTTCGATGTGCTGGGCGGTGGTCTGGTCGTTGCTGCTGGCGAGGACCTCGGCGGGGGCGCTGCGGCGGAAGGCGGTGACCTCCTCGGGTCGCTCGTCGATCAGCAGGACGATGATGCGGGTGTTGGGGTCGTCGGCGTGGATGCCGTTGGCGATCTGCTCCAGGATGACGGTCTTGCCGGCCTTGGGGGGCGAGACGATCAGGCTGCGGGTCCCCTTGCCGACAGGGGCGACCAGATCGACGATGCGCATGCTGATGTTGCCGGCACTGCCGAGGTGGAATCGCTCATTGGGGTCGATGGCGACGAGGTCGTCAAAGTGGGTGCGGTCGGCGAAGTCCTCGGGGAGCAGGCCGCAGATGGTATCGATCTTCTGGAGTTCCAGACCGTGCTTGCCACGGGCGACCGGGCCGCTGATGGAGGCGCCCTCGGGGATCTGGAACTGCTGGATGAACTTGGGCGGCACGATGGGGTCTTTGGGGGTGGCGCGGAAGGAGCGCTTCGGGTCGCGCAGCACGGCGACTTGCCTGGTGCGCTTCAGAATTCCAGTCACGATATCCGACATGGTGCATCCTTTCCAAACGGTGTTGCGTCGTCTGTGCGTCGAAGCCCGGGTGCGAGAGATGTCTCGCCGCTGCCAGGGGCCCCCTCCATAACATGATAGTCACCCGCCGATCGGGGACCGGGGCTGCGCAGGGGGCATCCTGTTATCGGGCTGCATAGACGGCCGGCGCGCGTGAGTCATTGCTGGGTGAAAATCAACCTGCATCCGGATAGCGGCAAACCGGGGGGTGCGACGCGCCAATCCTATTAGTGTAGCAGCCAAAATCTTTGGGGCAATAGGTTGGGGGCGGTTTGGCGGGGAATCTTCAGGGCAATTGCCTGTTGGGCAAGACCATGGTCCTGCAACAGCGCAGGACCATG
>JANYLN010000027.1 GCA_025357795.1 Planctomycetota bacterium | reverse complement strand
GCATCCCAGTTTTCAGCGGCCAGACGCGACCGCTCCGACTGCCTCTTCGGGTCATCCTGATCGAGAGCACTGTGATGCTCCAACACTTCCCCAGCCAGATCCCCGAGCGCGTTGCGAAAGACGTCCGCAGTCTGCTCGATGATGCTGGTAAACGGAATGACGTAGATGACTCGCCGCAACTCATGCTTTGCGGCATGTGTAAGGGCAAATGCCAGCGAGGAGAGCGTCTTGCCGCCACCGGTCGGGACGTTCAGAGAAAACAGGCCAGGAGAAAGCATCGCCTTCTGACGACACGCCGCCAACACTTCTCGCCTGCGACGATTCACCTCCGTATCTTGCGAACTACGCTCCTTCTCCGCCAGATGCGCATCGAGGCGGACAAGCAGGTCCATAGGTAGCGCACCGGCTCCGGGCCGATGTGCTGCACGCTCGGAGTTCATGAACCACTCGCTGGCCAGGAAGTCGGCATCGACCAGGCACGAAAAGAGCATCCGCGTAAAAAAGGCCAGCGTGAACGCATTCCGCTGCCGGTTGCCATATGGCCGAAACCTTGGCGGAACGGGCAGGCTTCTACCCAGGATCTCAGCAGGTGCGGCACCAAACGGGTCGACCTGCTTCTTCAAGCGTATAGACAGACCCGATGCCCCTCCCACATTGTCTGGCAGGCCGGCGTGGTGGCCGGCGATGCAGTAGGCAAGGATCTGTCCCAGCGGCCCCAGTTGTGCTGCATGCCGGGCTCCAGCCGTCGAGTGATCGACTCGCCCTGCCGTCTCCAGGCGGCGCCCATCTTCGCCCTCTTCCGCCGCCATACTCGCGGAAAGGTATTCTTGGAACGCGGCGCTGTACTTCCCAAGATCATGCCACCAGCCCAGAAGCCGCCCCCAGTCCTGACCGTTGAATGCCTCTGCAAAGCTCGCTGCCCCGGCAAGTGTGGCTCCGTCCCCTTCGGCCACGCGATGTAGGTGATCGAGCAGCAACTCCCAGTCACCTCGCGTCTTCGGTGGCGGCAGCGTGTGGGCGTAGTACTTCGTCTGGCACATCGTTCAAACCCCTAAGGTAGAACTTGATCCTGGGCACGTCATCATGTCTTGACGCAAGAGATGCAGTGATCTGCCCAGACAGGCTTTCAACCTGGAACATACTCTCTCCGGCCAAAGATCCAGGCGATAGGCTCGCCCTGCCAGCCGTTCCAGGAACCGCGGGCTGTATTTGCCCAGATTGTGCAGCAGGCCGGCCACGTGGGCCTCGGCGCCGAAGGCAGCCGCGTATCCAGCCGCCCGCCCTGCCACCAGCGTCAGGTGCTGTCGCAGTGGTTCGGCTGGTCCACCGGCGTCGCTTCCGCTATGGGCCAGGCACATTTCAGATGAGTCTCCGGTTGCGCACGCACGCCACGAACGAACTCCTTCCACAAATGGCCGGGGCTGATTCTACGGTAATCTTGCCAAACGGGTATGACAGATCCGGTCACACCACCCCAAAAAAATTTGGCCTCCAAAGGGGTTTCAGGGGCGTGACCCCCGTCCGCGTCTCCGCAACCAGTTGCTGTGAGCAGGCTCAGGGTGCTGGTGGTTTCATCACCCTGTCATCACCTGCCTGGGTCGGCTTTCCGGCTTTCGTGATCCCTTGGTCGCGCGTAGGGACGGCGGTTACCCGCCGCCTGTGCCTCCCGAAGACCACATCCGGCCGCCCAAACGGTGCGATCCGGACCCTGTCGGTGCCTACCGCGGCGACCTACCGAGATCGCCACTCGTGCGTGACCTCGCCATAGCCGGAGATGGACACGCCATACCCGATTTTGAATCACTGGCCACCCTCGCCGCCCAGTGTCGTGGGCCTGGGCTCCCGGTGGCTGCTACGCCTTCAGGGCGAACTCGCCTCGGCCGACGCTTTTGAACCGCTCGTCCTTGAGCAGCGTCTGGTTGACCACCTGGCGGAAGGCCTTTGATTTGGTCTTGTAGCCGGCGGAAAGGACACCCTCCATCGCCTCGGCGATCGTAACCTTCGCCTTGCCCTTCAGGAACTGCGACAGTGCGTCGGCAAGGCTGATCTTGTTCTTGGCCAGGCGTCTGCGGGTCTCCTTGGGCGCCGTTTTCGGTACGAGGATACGAACGACGCGGAACGGCTTGCGGTTGATCCGGCGATGCGTCAGGTGGTCGGCGGTCGGGCCAGGGATCGGCAAGCCGCATCCACCAGCCAGATGGGCCGCTTCGAGACGGAGATGCTGACGGCCAGAAGAAACCGCAAGGCACTGATGGACCTGCCGGGGAAGTGGATTGACCGCGTTCGCCAACGCCGCGTCCTGGACAAGTTGATCCTGGACGTGGACAGTTCGGTGAGCGAGACCTATGGGCAGCAGGAAGGCTCGGCGTACAACGGCCATTTCGAATGCACGTGCTATCACCCCATCTTCTGCTTCAACCAGTTGGGCGACCTGGAGCGGGCGTTGCTGCGGAACGGGAACGTGGCCAGCGCCGACGAGTGGCGTTCCGTGCTGGAACCGGTAGTCGCTCGCTACCGCGACCTGGACATCCGCAAGTACTTTCGTGGCGATGCGGCGTTTGCCATCCCGGAGTTGTACTCGTTCCTGGAAGACGAGAACTACGGGTATGCGATCCGGCTGAAGTCGAACGCCGTGCTGGAGCGGCAGGTTCAGCACTTGCTGGCCCGCCCGGTGGGTCCGCCTCCGAAGAAACCCGTGGTGTTGTATCACGACTTTCTGTATCAAGCCGCCAGTTGGGACGGCGAACGTCGAGTAGTTGCCAAGGTGGAGTGGCATCAGGGCGAGCTGTTCCCCCGCATCGGGTTCATCGTCACGAATCTGGCTTGGCGGTGCAAGGAAGTCGTGCGGTTCTACAACCATCGCGGCACGGCGGAGCAGTGGATCAAGGAGGGCAAGAACGCGATCAAGTGGACCAAGCTCTCGTGCCACGATTTCGTGGACAACCAGGTTCGGCTGCAACTGTTCGCCCTGGCGTACAATCTGGGGAACTTCCTGCGACGGCTGGTGCTGCCCAACTCGGTGAAACACTGGTCGTTGACCACGCTTCGGGAGAAACTGGTGAAGATCGGGGCGAAGGTTGTCACGCACGCACGCTACGTGGTCTTTCAGATGGCCGAGGTGGCTGTTCCGCGAAGGCTGTTCGCGGCGATTCTGGAGCGTATCCAGCGACTGCGCTGGCCTGAAGCTTGTGTGGCGCCTTCGGGATGAGCTGGCAAGCCGCTCAAAATGACCCTCGCTACGAGAATCCAGGGGGATGCCATACGCCTACCGCAAAAAACGAGGGTAAAAAGCCCCCCGGCACACAAGGAGGGGACCGTTTCAGCCCGTAAGGCCGGAAAAAGCTCGAAAACAGGTAGGCGCAACGGGGGGGGGGGGGGCCCGCTGGAAAAA
>JANYLN010000319.1 GCA_025357795.1 Planctomycetota bacterium | reverse complement strand
GCCAGAGCACTGTACTATAAGCGCAGACGCTTCTGCCTGCAAAACCTGAGGTTGGCGGATGGAGGACCCAGCCGTTGTTGCAGCTGCTCAAGACTCACACTGCTATTCCTACGCCTTGGGCTCCACGCCCGAATCCATCATCAACGAGCGGATCTCTTCGGTCGTCGGCATTGCTGGCTGGGCGCCGAACTTCAGGCACGCCGCCGCCCCGGCGGCGTTGGCGTAGAGGACCGCTTCGGCAAGGGGCGTCCCCTTGGCTCTGCTGACGGCCAGGGCGGCCGAGAAGGCATCGCCGGCGGCGGTGGTGTCCACCGGCTTGATGCGGAACGGTTTAACGTGCTCGAACGTGTTGCCGTCGTAGCAGAGCGAGCCCTTCTCGCCGAGCTTGAGCACCACGTTCTTCGCGCCGCGCTCCAGCAGGGCGGTGGCGACGAACCGGGCCTCACGCTTACCGGACGACGGCTCGCCGGTCAGGATCATCGCCTCCGTCTCGTTGGGGGTCAGGATGTCGGCCTCGAAGAGGGTCTGCGGCACCTTGTCCGCCGCCGGGGCCGGGGCGGTATCCACAATGACTTCCACGCCCAGGCTCTTGGCTAGCCGGATGGCGTAACAGGCGGTCTCCAGCGGGATCTCCAGCTGCAGCAAACAGACCCTCGCCGAGGCAATGGTGGCCTTGGCGGCCTCGATATCCTCGATCGAGAGTTTGGCATTTGCCCCGCTGGAGACGGTGATGGCGTTCTCGCCCAGTTCGTCCACGACGATCAGGGCCACCCCGGTCGAGACCCCCTCGGTCACGCTGACATGGTCGCAGTTGACCCCGACGGCCTTCATGCCCGCCAGCAGCCGCTGCCCGAAGGCGTCATCGCCCACCCGGCCGACGAAGTGGCAGTCGGCCCCTAGCTTCGCGGCCGCCACGGCCTGATTGGCCCCCTTGCCACCCGGGATCGTTGCAAAGTCATGTCCTAAAACGGTTTCGCCAGGACGGGGGACGTGCGGGGCGCGGACGACCAGGTCCATGTTGACGCTGCCGATGACGACGACTACCGGTGCGGCCGAAGGCGATGGCATTTAAGATTCTCCGAGTGTACGCTGGCTCTATTGGATTAGCGTGCTCAATTATATCCTAACAGGCTTCGGTTGACTTGGGCTCGTTGGTTTGCTAGCTTCCTTGGTTCGGCTTCGAGTGAAAACGATAAGCAGGCTGTCCCAAGATAGAGAAGTGATATACAGACGTGAGCGATAATGTTGGTCATTATTGTGGTCTGTTTGGTGTCTATGGGCACCCGGACGCAGTCGAGCTAACCTACCTGGCCCTGTACGCCCAGCAGCACCGTGGCGAGGAGGCCGCCGGCATCTGCTCCTCGGACGGCAGCCAGATCGTGCGCTATACCGGCTCGGGCTTGGTCACCGACGTGTTCGACAAGCGCAAGCTCGAGCAGCTGCGCAACCCCCACGCCATCGGCCACGTCCGTTACAGCACCACGGGTAGCTCCCACTACCAGAACATCCAGCCGTTCCTGGCGGAGTACGCCGCCGGGCAGGTCGCGGTCGCCCACAACGGCAACCTGATCAACGCCCCCAAGCTGCGCCACGATTACGAAAGCCGCGGGCACATCTTCAACACCACCAGCGACACCGAGGTGATCCTCCACTTGCTGGCCGACCCCAAGATCCAGAACGCCGATGACCCCCTGGCCGAGGCCCTGCGCTACCTGCAGGGCGCCTTCAGCCTGGTCTTCCTGCTGCCGGACAAGGTGATCGCCGCCCGCGATCCGTACGGTATTCGGCCGCTGTGCATCGGCCAATTCAGAAACGGTGCCTACTGCATCGCCAGCGAGACCTGCGCGTTCGACATGGTCGACGCCGAGTACGTCCGCGACGTGGTCCCCGGCGAGATTGTCACCATCGATGAGCGAGGCATCCGCAGCCGCTTCTTCGTCGACGCCAAGGTCAGGCACGCCCACTGCATCTTCGAGATGATCTACTTCGCCGACCCCGCCAGCAACGTCTTCGGTCAGAACGTTCACGAGTCCCGCCGGGCGATGGGCAAGCAGTTGGCCCGCGAAGCCCCGGCGAATGCCGACGTGGTTATCCCCGTGCCCAACTGTGCCCGCTGCGCCGCCCAGGGCTACCACGAGGAGAGCGGCATCGAGATCGGCCGCGGCTTCACCACCAGCCACTACGTCGGCCGTTCGTTCATCCAGCCCAGCCAGCAGATCCGCGACCTGGTGGTCAAGATGAAGCTCAACGTCATCAAGCCCTCGGTCGCCGGCAAGCGGTTGGTCGTGGTGGAAGACAGCGTCGTCCGCGGCACGACGACCCGCGGTAAGATGGGGGCCCTCCGCAAGGCCGGCGCCAAGGAGATCCACCTCCGCGTCGCCAGCCCCCCGATCCGCCACCCTTGCTTCTACGGTATCGACTTCCCCGACCAGAAAGAGCTGATCGCCGACGGCCGGACCGTCGAGCAGATCCGCGACTACCTCAAGGTCGACTCGCTGACCTACCTCTCGCTGGATGGCATGCTCTCGTGCATGACCTTCCCGCCGGAAAGCTACTGCACGGCCTGTTTCAGCGGCAACTACGCGATCCCGGTCGACCACCAGCTGACCAAGTTTGCCCTGGAGCGCCACCAAATGAAGATGTTCGAGTGAGAACGGCGGTTGTCAGCGGTCAGCAGTAAATCACAACAATACCGGCACGGTCATGGCAACGTGGGCGTGCCGTTTTTCTTTGTGCCCCGGGGCACCAAGGCCAGGGGTGCTGCCCCGGATGCCCTGTCTCGCATGTTTGCCCATAATGATGATGTTGTTGTTCGAGTCGATGATGTTGTTGCTGTTAGCCGCGGAGCGGCGGTTGACTTTAGCCCCGCCTTTCAAGGCGGGGAAACCTTTGGTTGTTGCTGTTCGAGTCCCGGAGGGACGGCTGAGCGTTCCCGTGCCAGACGGCTATCCGAACACGTGCTTTGGGTCATACGCGATGCTGTGCCGTTTAAGGAAAGCCAAGAATTCCTCCTCGAACGTCCTGGTTCGGTGATGCTGCGGCTGGTTGACGAACGGCTGGCCGCCGCGCAGGACCAGGTTGTACGCGATCATCGCCTCGACCTGCGCCGGCGTCGGCTCCAGTTGCGCGGGCCCTTTCATCATGTCGATGACCATTCGCCGCAGGGTGGGCGGGTCGAGCCGGGCGGCATCCGCGCCGTGGAACAAGCCCTCCGGGCCATGGCAGCGGGCGCAACTCTCCTCGAACTGCACGATCGGGCCCGGCCTCAGGTCGGCCAGACCCGTGGCTCCATGCCAACTGGCCTGGGTGCCGGGGACGCCCACCGGGGTGGCGACGACCTGGCTGACCAGTAGAGGCTGCCGCTGCCTCGCGCAGCCGAGCAACCCCAGCGTCACGACCGTGCCGACCAGAACGGTGTAGTATAAAATGGTGTAGCGATTCATGGTTTCCCCACATGGCGCAGCCGGTAGATGCGATCGCCCGCGTCGTCGCTGATCAGGAGCGACCCGTCCGCCGCGACGATCACGTCGACCGGCCGGCCCGGCACCTTTTCGCCCTTGCCCAGGAACTGTATGTATGCCTGCTCCCCGTCCTCCCGAAAGAGATACGCAATCAGTTACTGTACTTATATGCCTCTGGGACGGGCGGGGACAACAGGAATGACCGTGGCGAGGGACCGTTGCGAAAACGCCGCAGCCCCGAGAAGGGCTTGGGGCTGCGCGACGAAATCTTGTCTGTTATGCCCAGCGACCGAGCTTCAGCGGGGCCGCCGCCGCCGCAGACCCGCGCCCCCTAGTGCCAGTAGCGACAACGAAACCGGCTCGGGCACCGTGGCGATCCACGCCTGCGTCTGGCCGTTGGGATCCAGGCCGTAGCCGATGATGGTCTTACCGTCCGGCGTGATCGCGGTCGCCACCTGCAGCGTCCAGCCTTCCAGGGCGGCGCCCAGGCCCAAGTCCTTCGCTAGAATGTCCTTCAGCAGCCGGGACTGGTACAGCGTGCAGTCCCAGAGCAGTGCCTGCTGGCCAAAGGAGTTCGTGCCGTACCCGACCGCCCAGTGTCCGTCGTTGGTGATGCCGTACAGGGCCGTTCCGTGAGTCGTGGCTTCCAGGTCCCCCATAACAAACGGCAGGCCGAACTGGCCCTCAGGGGTATCGCACTGCCACTGCGCGCCCGCCCAGCCGCAGCACCGCGTGCCAAGCCCCACGACCGTCAGCCCGTCCCGCGTCACACCCCAGGCCGCCGCGTTGAGCCCCCCGCCCGACGGGCCGAGCAGCCCCGTGGCATTATAGTTGATGCCGCTACGGGTCCAGAGAACCGCCTGGTTCAAGCCCTCGATCGTGCCCCGGCCGACAATGTACTTGCCGTCCGGCGAGCCGCCGTGAACGATCGTGTCGTTGTCGCTGTCAACGTCGGGCAGGTGGCTGGCCACCCACTGGTTGTTCTCCCGCGTCCAGTAACATGCGTGGGTCTGATCGATCGTGTAGCCAGGGAACATCTCCCCGACATGATAGCCGTTGCCGAAGATCATTGAACCGTCCGCGGTGATCCACGTCGCCGCGGCCCCCGCGACGCTCATCGGATCCTGCAGAAACGTGGTCGTGCCGCCTTGCAGGCAAAAGGCCCGGTTGTCGGTGGCGCTATAGTTCTGGCCCACGATGGTCGAACCGTCGGCCGACAAGCTGAAAGCCTTGGAGTAGGGCAGCCCGCCCGTCGCCTGACCCAGCGGCAGCATCCCCGTCCCGGCCGTCCACTTCCAGGCGTGCGAACTGACCGGCATGTGAAGGGCATTGACGGTCTCGCCGTACCCGACGATGGTCCGCCCGTCCGCCGAGACGGCCGTCGGTATGCTGCTGGGCTCGCTGACGATCAGGCCCAACCCCTCGAAACTGGCGGCCCGTGCGGAACTCATGGCAGCCAGAACCGCGCACACCTCCACGATCCAACGGGCGTGCAACAGCCTCATTGCATACATAGACTTTCCCCTCGCCACAGAGAACGGATAGATAGCAGCCCAAGACCTAACGCCATACTCAGCATATCGCTTCGGTCCCGCAGTATCAATCTGGCTTATTCGGACCTTCCAGGGTGGGGCAGATGCCCAGCAGGTCGGCGTACGTGCCCGCGACCAGGTCGGCTGGGTCGATCTGGAGGTCCTTCATCAGGCCCTGCGCGATCCGCACCCCGTCATCAGGGCTCTGGCCGGGCCGCAGCACAACCTCCAACTCGATGAACCGGCCCAACCCCTCGACCTCATCGAAAGGGAGCCTCGCTTACCAGGATGCACGGTGAGCCGTCATTCTACCACCGGCTGACACTCGCGCCAGAGAGCGGACCACCTGTGGCGGGATTCTAAAGACCATGTGTACCAAGGCCGATGCTCTTAGTGCTTCTCATAGTGGTCGCCCTTTGGCGGCGTGCGTGTCTGCCCATGTTGCCCGTCGTGCCGGGAAGGGCGGCAAGACTCACAAAACGACGATCCCGAGAAAGGTCGCGTCACGGACCGGTTATCAGACCTTAGGGCTAAGTTGATAATCCTTGTTTGCTATAGGTATCGGCGCCGAGGCCTCAAGCGGCTATCCTACGCATGCGAAGGCTCGCGTGCGCTGGAGTCGTCCAGGCGAAACGTTCGGCATCCGGCAGTGTTGTAATGGAGGATGTACCGTGAGACGAATTGGTTTCGGATTGTTCCTGGCTGCTTGCACCGTACTCAACCTGGCCGGCTGCCCGCAGCTCCTGCCATTTTCCAATGATAACCCCCTCGTCAGCCTCAGCTCCGAGGAAGTGCAGATCGCCGAGGATGGCGGTGTGGCCGTTGTCACGGCGTCCCTCGATGCCCCGACGCACCGGCCCGTGACGGTCGCTCTGATCTTCAGCGGCTCGGCCACCTCCGGCAAGGATTACACCCGCTCCGCCATGACCATCACGATCCCGGCCTTTCAGTCGGCCGGCACGGTCCGGCTGACCGGCGTAACGGATGTAACGGCCGACGGCGACCGGACGATCATCGTCGACATCGCCTCGATCACCAACGGTACCGAGGATGGCGAGCAGCAGGTGACCCTCAACGTGATCGACAACGACCCGGCTGCGACCGTCACCTTGACCCTGCCCGGTGGCACCCAGGAAACCCCGCTGGTGACCCAGGGCACCATCTCCGAGCCCGACGAGGAGGTCGTCGTTACTGCGAAACTGTCCAATCCCGCCCGCGATGACGTGACCGTCAACCTGGCCGTCACGGGCACCGCGACCAAGGACGCCGACTACACCCTCACCGATACCAAGATCGTCATCCTCGCCGGCGACACCGAAGGTTCCATCACCGTCAAGGCCATGAAGGATACCGGCTTCGACCAGGGCGAGACGATCATCATCGACATCGATTCGGTCACCAATGCTGCCGAGGTCGTGACCGACAACAAGGGTCAGCAGGTCACCCTCTCGATCCTGATCGCCGCCAACACGCCCGCCGAAAACAAGGCCAAGGGCGAGGCCTTCCTCGCCGCCAACGCAACCCAGCCCGGCGTGGTCGTTCTGCCCAGCGGCCTGCAGTACAAGATCATCAAGGTAGGCACCGGCGCCAAGCCGATCGCCAGCAGCACCATCAGCGTCAAGTACCGCGGCACTCTGATCGATGGTACCCAGTTCGACAGTTCGAACGGCCAGGCCGTGACCTTCCCGCTCAGCAACCTGATTGACGGCTGGCAGGAAGCCCTGCTGCTGATGCCGGTAGGCTCGCAGTGGATGCTCTATGTCCCCGCCAGCCTGGGCTACGGGGACCAGCCCAACGGCCAGATCCCGGCCAGCAGCACGCTGATCTTCGACATCGAACTGGTCGAGATCCTGTAAACCCAGCCCAGACAACAAGGACAAATCCACGGGCGAGCCCAACCGGCTCGCCCGCTTCGTTATGGTGTGCCGGGCACGGCCCATAGGGCCCCTGGCAGTTGTAGATCCTGAGATTGTCGAAGGGCTGTTCGAGTTCCCGCTTCAGCGGGGCCGTTGCCGTTACCGTTGTTGTCGTTGTATTCCCGCCCGCCTGGATTTCCCCCCTCGCCGCAGGTATACCTTTGTCAGATGCTCATTGGGCTCCAAGCGGGCGGCCCCTCTGGCCGCCCCAGCCGTTTCGACCGGGAGACATGCCATGCAGCAACCAGGCCATTCCGCCAGGCGCGACAGGATCCTCATCGCCAGCCTGATCGCCGTCGTGGCCGCCGGCTGGACCGCCGCGCTCCTCTTCTGGCCCCGTCATCAGCCCGCCCCCGCAAAGCCCGCCCCCGTCATCATCCAGCCGGACTTCCTTCAGGCCTCCCGCCAGCCCGCCCGGTCCCAACCGGCTACCCGTCCGGCCGCCTCGCTCCCGTCCGGCCCCGCTCTGTCACGCCTCGATCCGCCCGCCCCCGCCCCGCAGAGCCAACCTCAGCCGGCCAGCCAGCCCGTTTCCCGCGACACCGCCCTCCTGCAGGCCCTGCAGCGGGCCGAGCAGCTCAAACGCGAGAGCAAGCCGCGCGAGGCCCTCGCCGAACTCCAGCGGGCGCTCCAGTCTGGCCCCTCGACAGCCCCTTCCTCGCAGTCCAGCCAGGACCCCCAGGACGCATCGGCTGGCCTGTTGGAGCAACTGGGCAAACTGAACCAATCCGGCCAAGCCCCCGACAGCGACGCACTGCTCAGCGCGGCCCTGCAGGTCCTGGGCAATTCCACGAAGGAACTCGAGGATCTCCTGGACGAACTGGAGCCGGGCCCCCGCAGCCGTTCCAGGTCTTCGAAGACCTCCAGACCGGGCGAGCAGCGGGCCCAGCCCCCCGCACCTGCCCTGGCCGATGTCGTCGCCTCCGTCTACGGCCAGCCCATCACCCGCAAGCAGATCGGTGCCGCCTCCGCCGGCCCGTCCGAGCAGGCCCTCGCCAGACTGAACGATCAGATCCTCAAGCCCCTGTTCGACATCTATGCCAGGACCTACGGCATCAAGGCCACCCCCGTCGAAGTAACCGAGGCGATGCGCGTCAGGCCCGGCAACCGCCCCGCCGCCGAGGCCCTGGTCATCCACTGGAAGGTTCAGCAGTCGCTCTACGAGCAGTACGCAGGCCCGGTGATCTCCGGCCCAGGCGGCTCTCTCGAACCGGTCGGCGCCTACCGCGACTTCCTGCAGGACCAGGAGAAGAAAGGCGCCTTCCGCATAGATGACCCCAAGTATCGTGAGTCGTTCTGGACCTGGTACGACCAGGACTTCACCTCCCGGACCGTCCCCCCCGAAAAGGTTGACTTCGAAAAACCCTGGTGGCTCAAACCCGCCGCGCCCCCCAAAACCCGCGAGCAGTAGGCACTCCCGCCCAGCTCGCCCATCCCGCCCAGCTTCACGCTGCCACCGCTTGGCCCAGACCTGTTTGGTGGCGCCGTTGGTGGCATACCCGCCGGCTCCAGAACCCCTCACCTTGTCATCCGTATCGTCTGCCACATTGGCACTGCCGTACCCACTGGCATAACCGGTCCTGTCACGCTGGCAGCACCCGCCGCCGGGTCGTCCGGAATAGCGCATCTACAAGTGCCGCAGGAAGCACGATTTACAACCGCTGCGGAAAACGCTCGCATTGGCACCGTGTTTGCATAGAAACCCGCTAGCAAGGCGCGGAAGTTGTATATTGGACAGAAGACTCAGCAGCACGGTTTGGTTTGAAAGGAGGTAGCGTCAATGGCGGCCAAGATGTTGGCCTTCGAGGAGCAGGCACGCAAGAGCTTGCTGACAGGTGTCGAAAAACTAGCCAGTGCCGTAAAGGCGACACTGGGTCCCAAGGGTCGATTCGCGGTATTGGACAAGGGCTGGGGTGTCCCGACCATTACCAAGGACGGCGTTAGCGTCGCCGAGGAAATCGAACTGGCGGACAAATACGAAAATCTGGGCGCCCGCTTGGTCCGCGAGGCCGCCAGCAAAACCTCTGACGTCGCAGGCGACGGTACGACCACTGCTACCGTCCTGGCCGAAGCCCTTTTCAAAGAAGGACTTAAGGCCATCGCTGCCGGCGCGGACGCCATGGCGATCGCCCGCGGCATCAGCAAGGCGGTCGCGACCGTCACCGACGAACTCAAGAAGCAGGCCAAGCCCATCAACCTCGCCAAACGTAACGATGTCGTCAACATCGCGTCGATCTCGGCCAACAACGACCGGACGATCGGCGAGATAATGGCCAACTGCTTCGAGAAGGTCGGCAAAGATGGCGTGATCACCGTCGAGGAAGGCAAGAGCCTCGATACGATCGTCGACGTGGTCGAAGGCATGCAGTTCGACCGCGGCTACCTCTCCCCGCACTTCGTCTCCAGCCAGGAAACGATGGACTGCGCCCTGGAAAAGCCGTTTATCCTGATTTACGAAGACAAGATCTCCAATGCCCACAAGATGGTCCCGCTGCTGGAAAAGGTCGTCCAGACCAAGCGGCCGCTGCTGATCATCGCGGAGGACATCGAGGGCGAGGCCCTGGCGACCCTCGTGGTCAATAAACTCCGTGGCATCCTGAACGTATGCGCGGTCAAGGCCCCCGGCTACGGTGATCGCCGCAAGTCGATGCTGCAGGACATCGCGATCCTGACCGGCGGCAAGGCCATCATGAAGGACCTCGGCATCGACCTGGAAAGCGTCACGATCGCCGATCTGGGCACCGCCAAGAATGTCCGCGTCGATGGCGAGAACACCACCATCATCGAAGGCGCTGGCTCGAGCAAGGAAATCCAGGGCCGTATCGCTCAGATCCGCGCCGAGATCGAGACGACTACCAGCGATTACGACCGCGAGAAACTCCAGGAACGCCTGGCGAAGCTCGCCGGCGGCGTCGCGGTCATCCGCGTCGGCGCTGCCACCGAGGCGGAACTGAAGGAAAAGAAGGCCCGCATCGAGGATGCTCTGCATGCCACCCGCGCAGCCATCCAGGAAGGTATCGTCCCGGGCGGCGGCGTCGCCCTGGTTCGTACCCTGCCGGCCCTCGAGAAGGTCAAGAGCAAGCTCGAGGACGAGCAGATCGGCATCGACATCGTCAAGAAGGCGATTGCCGAGCCGCTCAAGACGATCGCCACCAACGGGGACTATGAAGGCAGCGTGGTGTTCCACAAGGTCTCGGCTGGCAAAGGCGCCTTCGGCTTCAACGCCGATAGCGGCAAGTACGAGGACCTCGTCGAGGCCGGCGTGATCGACCCCGTCAAGGTTGTCCGCGTCGCCCTGGAAAACGCCAGTAGCGTCGCCCGCATCCTGCTGAGCACTAACTGCGCCATCGTCGATGCGCCCAAGAAGGAAAAGGCCGGCGGCCCCGGCGAAGGCATGGGCGACGAGTACGGTGGCGGCATGGGTGGTATGGGTGGTATGGGTGGCATGGGCGGCATGGGCTTCTAAGCCTGTGGGTTACCGTAGGGTGTGCATCGCACACCATTCAGGCGGTTCACAAGCGAGCTGTGTTTGGCCCCTGTTGACTCTGGAACGCAGGTAAGAAGGCAAACCAAAAAAGGTTTGTTGCGAATATACGGGAGAGATTTATATGGCAACTGCGACGGCTAAGGTCAAGACGATGCGTCCGCTCGATGATCGTATTGTGGTGAAGCCCTCCGAGCCCGAACAGAAGACCGCTGGCGGGATCGTTCTGCCGGACTCCGCCCAGGAGCGCCCGCAGCGCGGCGAGGTAATTGCGGTCGGTCCGGGCAAAATGCTCGATAGCGGCAAGCGCGCGGCCCTGCTGGTCAAGGTCGGCGACGTGGTCCTCTACGGCAAGTACAGCGGCAGCGAGGTCGAGGTCGCCGGCGACAAGCTCCAGATCATGCGGGAAAGCGACGTCCTGGCGGTAGTGGAATAGCAAGACAGGTCTGACGACGCCGCGCCCCGGATCTTCGGGCACGCGCCGCAAACCACAAGAGGGATAACGATGGCAGCGAAACAGTTGATGTTCAGTCAGGCCGCCCGGCAGAAGGTCATGTCCGGCATGAACCGTCTGGCCGCCGCGGTGAAGGTCACGCTCGGCCCCGCGGGCCGCAACGTGATCCTCCAGAAGTCCTGGGGCAGCCCCCGTATTACCAAGGACGGTGTGACGGTCAGCAAGGAAATCGAGTTGGCCGACCCGTTCGAGAATATGGGCGCCAAACTGCTCAATGAAGCCGCCAGCAAGACCGGCGATGTCGCTGGCGATGGCACTACCACCGCCGTCGTCCTCGGCGAGGCCATCTACGCCGAAGGTCTCAAGGCCGTTACCGCGGGCGTGAGCCCCTCGGCCATTAAGCGCGGCATCGACAAGGCCGTCGAGGCAGCCGTCAAGTCCATCAAGGATCAGGCGGTCCAGGTCAAGGGCAAGTGGGCCGAGATCGCCAAGGTCGGCACCATCAGCGCCAACGGCAACGAGGAGATCGGTGACCTGCTGGCCGACGTGCTCAAGCAGGTCGGCGGCGAGGGCGTGGTCGAGATCGAAGAGGGCAAGTCCCTCGAGACCACCAAGGAAGTCGTCCAGGGCATGCGGTTCGACAAGGGCTTTATCTCGCCCTACTTCGTGACCAACCCCGCCAACCTCGAAGCCGTGCTTGAAAATCCGCTGATCCTGCTCTATGAAAAGAAGATCAGTAACGTCCGCGACATCATCCCGCTGCTGGAGAAGGTCGTTCCGACCGGTCGGCCGCTGCTGATCGTCGCCGAGGACGTCGAGGGCGAGGCCCTGGCACTGCTGTGGTCAACAAGCTGCGTGGCGTGTTCCAGTGCTGCGCGATCAAGGCCCCGGGCTTCGGTGATCGCCGCAAGGCCATCATGCAAGACCTCGCCACCCTCACCGACGGTGAGTTCATCAGCGAGGACAAGGGCCTCAAACTCGAAAGCGTTGACTTGGCCCAGCTCGGCAGCGCCAAGAAGGTCGTCATCGACAAGGACAACACGACCGTCATCGAAGGCGCCGGCAAGAAGAAGGACATCCAGGCCCGCTGCGACCAGCTCCGCGCCCAGATCGACAAGACCACCAGCGACTACGACCGCGAGAAGCTCCAGGAACGCCTGGCGAAGCTCGCTGGCGGCGTGGCAGTGGTTCGCGTCGGCGGCGCCACCGAGACCGAAGTCAAGGAACGCAAGGACTTGGTCGATGACGCCCTGCACGCCACCAAGGCCGCCATCGAGGAAGGCATCGTCGCCGGCGGCGGCGTGGCGTTCCTCAAGGCCATGGAAGAGGTCGCCAAGGTCCGCGAGAAGGTCCGCGGCGACGAAAAGATTGGTGTGGACATCATCCTCAAGGCCCTGGAGAGCCCGACCCGCCAGATCGTCAAGAACGCCGGTTACGACGGCGCAATCGTGGTAGACGAGGTTCGTGAGAAGGGCGGCAACTACGGCTTCGACGCTCGCAAGGGTGAGCTGGTCGATATGTTCAAGGCCGGTATTCTCGATCCGGCCAAGGTTTCCCGCTCGGCCCTGCAGAATGCCGCCAGTGTTGCTTCGGTTCTGCTGACGACCGAAGTGCTGGTGACTGAATTGAAGGACGACGAGAAGAAGGAAGTCGCCGGCTCGGTTCGCTAATACTTGACGCAGAATAGAACGCTCGGGGCGGGCGCGGCGCAACCGTGCTCGCCCCGTGCTGCTTCCTTGCCAGCAGGGGTGCGGTGTCTACTGACAGATGACGCAGAGGCAGTACTTTGGCGCCCAAGGGCACTCGATAAACGGCTTTTTGTTGATGTTCACTAGCGCACAAAATCGGGTGGAACCTATAATCGTCGTTGATGTAAAGTTCGCGGCTGGTCGGGCTTTTGCGTGAACGTCCGGACTCGCCGCAGAGGTGACAGTCAAGAAGTCATGCCTGTGGCTACCAAACGAGATTATTACGAAGTGCTTGGGATCGCTCGCGAGGCTACGTCGGAGCAGATCAAGAAGGCCTATCGCCAGGCGGCCCTGAAGTTTCACCCCGACCGTAACCGCAGCGACCCCGAGGCCGAGAAGAAGTTCAAGGTGGCCGCTGAGGCCTACGAGGTCCTCTCCGACAGCCAGAAGCGCAGTGTCTACGATCACTATGGCCACGCCGGCCTTAATGGTCAGGGCATGCATGACTTCTCCTCGATGAACGCGCAGGACATCTTTTCGATGTTCGATGATATCCTGGGCGCCTTCGGCTTCGGCGGTCGAGGCCGTGCCGGTCCGCGCGCCGGCGCCGACCTCGAAGCCGGTATCGAGATCGAACTTGAGGAAGTCATCACCGGCGCCGAACACACCATCGAATTCGACCGCGTCGACCACTGCGACCGCTGCGGTGGTCGCGGCGCCGAACCCGGCACTTCCCTCCAGACCTGCCAGACCTGTGGCGGATACGGCCAGGTCGAACAAGCCACTGGGTTCGGTGCCCTCATCGGCCGGATTGTCGCGACCTGTCCACATTGCGGTGGCCAGGGCAAGGTCCCCAAGGAACGCTGCCGCACCTGCAACGGTCGGGGCCTCAAGACCCAGCACCGCTCGCTGAACGTGCGGATCCCCGCGGGCATTCAGGACGGCCAGGCCGTCCGCATCCGTGGAGAGGGCGAGCCCAGCGACAGCGGTGGCCCTCGTGGCGACGTGTATTGCCGCGTGCACATCAAGCAGCACCCGTTCTTCCGGCGGCACAACAACGACTTGATCCTGGAACTGCCGATCAGCTTCACCCAGGCGGCCTTGGGTGCTGAGATTGAGGTGCCCACGCTCCGCGGAAAGACCATCCTCAAGGTTCCCCGCGGTTCGCAGTACGGCGATACCTTCCGCTTGGCCGGCGAGGGCCTTCCCGATCTGCACAGCCGCAGAGCCGGCGACCAGATCGTCCAAATCCTTCTGGAGGTGCCTCGAAAGCTCAGCAAAGCCCAGGAACAATTGCTTAGAGACTTCGCCGAGACGGAAGACCACCAGGTCCTGCCCGAGTCCAAGGGCTTTGTCGAACGGCTCAAGGAATACTTCTCCGGCCGGGTCGAAGATGGTGGCCAACAGAGAAAAGAAGGCGCATAACGATCGCAATATAGGCAGGGTTTTCGAATGATCCAGGATCCTAACAAGCCAGCCGACCCGCAGGGCAACCAGCCTGCCCCGGATGACGCCGCTACCCCCGGCCCGCAGGAAGTCGAGTCCCTTCGCAACGAACTCGATACAATGAAGGACAAGTACTTGCGATCCCTGGCCGATTGCCAGAACATCCAGAAGCGGGCCGTTGCCGAACGCAACGAAGCCGTCTATCGCGGCCAGGCCGACATGGCCAAGGCCCTGTTCTCGGTGCTCGACAATTTCGAACGCACGCTCGAAGCCGCCAAAAGCACCAAGGACTGCAAGGCCCTTGCCGAGGGTGTGCGGATCGTCTATGACCAGATGGTCAAGGTGTTAGGCGAGTTTGGCTTGGAGCGCATGTCGCTTGCCAAGGGCGACCCTTTCGATCCGACGTACCATCAGGCCATCGCGCAGCACGCGACCGACGAGGTCGATCCCGAGCACATTCTGCATATCGCCCAGCCAGGCTATACAATGCGGGACCGACTCCTGCGCCCCGCGACTGTTATCGTCGCCAAGGCATTACCCGCTCCGTCGAGTATGGAATCGCCGGAGACGGCCTGATATATAGTGAACACAATGTGTCGCCAACACGGTACAATGCCGGAATGCACCGGCCCCCATAAGACGATACGCGGTTGGCCGACTCCGCTTGGCCGCCGTGCCCATAGGCGCCGCATCCGCAGAACCGTATGCTAAGCGGCTTCACTGCAGGAGGACCGGGTAGGTCTGGAGTTCCCGGCCGTTACCTTGGGCCAGAAACCTTGAGACCCGGCGCTCGGTTGTTACAGGAGTTCACGATGCCAACGTATGCGTATCGCTGTGAGTCGTGCGAACATGAGTTTGAAGAGTTCCAGTCAATCACAGCCGACCCAATCAAAGTTTGCCCCAAGTGCAAGCGTCATAAGGTCCGCCGCCTGATCGGTACGGGTGCAGCCCTGCTGTTCAAGGGTAGTGGATTTTACAAGACCGATTATCGTAGTAAGTCCTACAGCCAAGCCGCTAAATCCGACAGTGCCAGTACGTCTGGTTCTAGCTCAACATCGAGTTCGACCGACGGTTCTACAAGCAGTCCCGTTGGCGGTAACGGTTCGTCCGATGGCTCCAAAGGCAGCAGCGATTCCAGCAAGTAAATGGTGCCCAGGGGGATGGATTGCCAGCGATGACTGACATACTATTTCAGTAAGTCCAGCAAGGGATGGCACGGGGCATGGTCTTTGACGTAGGTGCGAACAGGTGCGCGATGCCCGAACTGGTCTGTCCGACGTGCCGTAAGAAGGTCCAGTACAGCGATCTCAAGGAGATCCCGCATCGGCCTTTCTGCTCTCGCCGGTGTAAGATGGTTGACTTGGGTAAGTGGCTCAACGAGGAATACCGCATCTCAGAGCCGCTTGATGGGACACAGGAGCTTTCGCCGGAAGACCCGTCCGAGCGCAAGTCGTAGCCGATGCCGCTCGGATACCTCCGGTAGGCCTGACCGCGATATTTTGTCGTATTCCTGACAGGGCACTGCGGCGCGATTGCCCGTGTGCAGGTACCACTTATAATTGGCTCGTGAATTCGTGGCCGGCCGTCTAAACGCCGGCCATGCTGTTGTTACCAAGCCTGGATCGTTGCTGCAGTGGCCGCTGTCGTTCGGGTGGTCGTCCGACCGGCAATCCGCACACGGCTATGTCCGGGGTACATGACTCTTCGGCAAGGAGGAACGCTTTATGGCGCAGGAGCAGATGGTGCTGCGTCGCATCGATTGGCAGAGTACCTTCGCCTTCACTCGCCTGTTCAGTGGATTCCGGTCCGCCCTGCATTCGACAAAGATTCTGCTTGCCTTGGCGGGTCTGGCCCTGACATTCTTGCTCGGCGGGGTCCTCGACTCGCTCTGGGTCAAGGCCGGGCAGGGGGTGTGGCCGGGCGAGCTTGGGACCTACGTGGCAACCGCTGGCCGACCAGCCTACCAGCCGTCCCTGACCGACCAGCGCTACAGCAGGTTGGCGGACATCGTGCTTCGCACCGGCGTCACCAAAAACCAGGCCGATGCTCAGCAGCTCGTCAAGACCGATCCTGCCGATGCCGCCCAGATGGCTCAGGAACACATCGTCGCCCAGTACTGGGACCGCCGCAAGGCAGCGACCAGCCCCGAAATGCAGGCCAGTTTGCTGGCTGACATGCAGATGCAGCGGAACGAACTGAAGACCCTCCGTCCGGTCGGCCCGTTCCGCGAGTACGTCAGCTACCAATTGGACACCGCCCGCAATGCCATATTCGCCGCCGCGCAGTTCCGCTTTGCCGATGGGCTGGATGCCGTGCTGCACGGCCAGCCGCCACTAAGCGCCAGCATCCGCACCATCGGCATGCCGCTGCCCGCCGAGACTCCCGGTGTCCTGGCATCCCTGGTGATGCTGTGGTACGGCCTTATCTGGCTGCTGAAGGTGCACTGGATGTACTCCCTGCTGTTCACCCCGGTTGCTCTGGCGATCTGGGCCCTGGCGGGTGGTGCCATCAGCCGGGCCGCCATCCTGCAATTCGCCAAGGATGAGCGGATCGGTGTCCGCGAGGCCCTCCGCTTCGCTGCTACCAAATTCTGGGGCTTCTTCTTTGCCCCCGTCGTCAGCCTGGTCTTCATCCTGGCCTTCGGCTTGCTGCTGATGGCCGGCGGTCTTCTCGGCAGCATCCCGTTCGTCGGCGATATCCTCGTCGGCGTGCTGTGGTTCCTGGCGCTGGTGGCCGGCGTGGCAATCGCCTTCATCACCATTGGCCTGCTGGCCGGTGGCCATCTGTTCGCCCCCGTGATCGCCGCCGAGGGCTCCGACGCCTTCGATGCCATCAGCCGCAGCTTCGTTTACGTCTACAGCCGGCCCTGGAAGTCGATCCTCTACGGGCTGACCCTGATCGTCTACGGCAGCCTCTGCTACCTGTTCCTGCGGTTCTTCGTCTACCTCACGCTCGCCGCCACGCACGCGTTCGTAGGCGCCGGCATGCTCGCCGGTCGGCCCGAGGCAGGTATGGGCTTCCGCAAACTCGATGTGGTCTGGCAGGCTCCGACCTTCCTGGACCTCCGGCCGCACACCTTCGATTGGCAGTTGCTCGGGGCGGGCGAGGTCGTGCTGTTCGGTCTGATCGCCATGTGGACCTACATCGTCTGGGGCCTGCTGCAGAGCTGGCTGATCTCGTTCTACTTCACCGGCAGCAGCATGGCCTACCTGCTGCTCCGCCACGACGTCGACGCCATCGATGTCGAGGAGATCTACGCCGAGGAAGAGCCCGAGGCCGAGAGCCTGGTCGATGCGGCTGCCAACGCCGCCGCCGCCCCGGTGGCCGCCGCTGCTGGCGTGGCGACCACCCCGAGCGCCGCTCCGAGTTCGCCGGCCACGCCGCCGCCAGGCGAATCGAGTGGTCCATCGGTCGACTGACAAGGCACCGGCCTTTCTTTGCGATACTCCAGCAGCCGAGTCGGGATATCCGACTCGGCTGCTTCGTTTCGGGGCCGGCTCGTGTGCAATCTGTCTGGTTGCGGCTGTTGACCGCAACCGCATCTGCGGTAATCGTGTAGACGTGATTCGCAGGGTCCATGCCGCAATCCAGAGCAAGGAGCGTACGGATGTTCACCAGAAGGCTCGTTGCACCGATGCTCGCTGTCGTTTGTCTGGCCGTTGCAGCCCCTCTCGCCCCCGCCACCTCAATCAAGTGCCCCGACACCAAAGACGTCTGGCTCAGCGTGCACCCCGACGAGGTGGACTGCTCGATGGGCAGGACCGACCGCATCAAGATCAAGATCCTGCAGGAGTTCGGCCTGATCGCCTTCGATGTCTCCGCCCTCAAGGGCCGACAGATCCAGTCTGCCGAACTCTGCATCTACCCAGTCGGCTCCGAACAGAAGTCCCTCATCCCTGGCCGCGGCACCAACCTTCGCTGGATCACCGTCTCGACCATCAGCAGCCGCTGGGCCGAGGGCTCCCAGACGCAGAGCTACAAGACCGATGCCGAAGGCCACGGCGCGACCTACAACGAGGCCAGCTATCAGACCAAGCCCTGGGCCTGGCTTGGTAGCCAAGCGAGCTTTGTCATCAACGGCCACCTCAACTCCTTCGTTTGCGCAGGCGAACTGACCAAGGCCGATAACGGCTTCTGGAAGGTTCCGCTCGACGTCAAAGTCGTCCAGGCCCTGGTCGCCGGTCTGGGCGATGGCCTCGCCGTCATGGACGGATCCAGCACCCACACGATCAACGAGTACATCTTCTCTCGCGAGTCCAAGGGCCACGAGCCGTACCTGCTGGTTCAGGTCGCAGAGGGGCAGGGGGGTTCGCTGGCTGCCCCGCGGATCATCGCCGTCGAACCCGATCTCACCCACGCCACACCCGAGGCCGGCGCACTGGCCATCAAGGTCAAGACCCCGCCGAACACCTTCGGCTTCCTCGTCAAGATTAACGGCCAACTCCTCGACCCCTGGCAGGTTGAATTGCCCAGTCACCCCACAGGCCAGGACGTGATTACGATCGAGGACCTTCCTCCAGGTCACGACGTGAAGATCGCCGTAGCTGGCGTCGATGCCGCCGGCAATGTATCGCCCTGGACCGAGTCGCACGGAAAGACCAGCGGCCTCGTTGAGGTCCCAACCCTGCCGAAGCCCCCTTTTGAACCCAAGCCAGGCGAGCCCGCCAAGGCCGGCAAGGATCTCGCTGTCTGGGCCTTCCCCGAGATGGTCGAAGTCGATCCGGTCTCTGGTCAGCCGCTGTTCGAGAAGGCCAGCGAGGACTTCCGCCAGGCCAACGCCGTCTGGAGTGGCAAGGAAGCCAGGATCCGCGTCGCAGCGGGGCAGGGTGACATCGTTGCCTTCCAACTCGCCCTCCAGAACCAGGCCAAGCCCTTCGATGTCCGCGTCACTGTCGACCTCAAGACTCCCGATGGCAAACCCCTCGCCAAGGACAACGTACACCTCTGGCGCGTCTGGTACGTCAACGCCAAGTCCTCCGACAAGGACGCTCGCTGGAATGCCGAGTACGCCATCCCGCTCACCTCACCCGTCCAGATCGCCCAGCGCGACCGCTTTGCCTTCGACCCGCTCCCGCCCGCCAATGGCTTCCTGCAGGTGCCGCCCAAGGACAACGCCATCCCAGGCCAGACCCTCCAGGCCGTTTACATCGACATCGTAACCCCGCAGGATGCCCCGGCGGGCCTCTATAAGGGCGCCGTGACCATCACGGCCCCCGATGGCCAGGCCGAACTGCCGCTGGAGGTCCAGGTCTACCCGGTGAAGATCCCGGCCGACCTGAACTTCAACCCGGAACTCGACTGCTACTACAGCCCGGGCGCCGCCTCCGGCGCCAAGGCCTTCTTCGACTATCACCGCCTCGCCCACTACAACCGCTGCACGCTCAACGAGGTCTCCCACACCCAGACGGGCCAGGTCTGGTCCGACATGCGCCCCATCCTCACGGCCGAGGGTGCTGACACGCACGTCTCCGACTGGTCGGGCTACGACAAGCGGATCGGCCCGCTGCTGGATGGCGCCGCCTTCACGGGCTTGCCGCGTGACGGCGTGCCCGTGCGGACCTTCTACCTGCCATTCTTCGAAAACTGGCCCATGCGCCTCCAGGACCACTACGAGTTCGGCATGCCACCGCCTCCGCCGGGCCGCTGGTTCCTGACCAGCGAGGACCCGCCCGAAGGCGCCGACGACCTCACCTGGAAGGACGCCCACGACCTCAAGGCCAAGCCCATCGAGCAGGCCTTCGACACAAACTACAAGCAGGGCTTCGAGAACGTCACCGCCGACTTCGTGAAGCACTTCGACGAAAAGGGCTGGACCCGCACGTATGTCCAGATGTATCAGAACAACAAGTACCCGCATCACGGCCAGTGGTGGACCCTCGATGAGCCATCGGAGTGGCTGGACTGGGCGGCCCTGTCGTTCTGGGCGGACCACCTGCACAAGGGGATGGACTTCCCGCACAAAGCGAAGTTCCTCTACCGCGGCGATATCTCGCGACTGCAGTGGCAGGGCTCGTTCATGGACGGGCGGATGGACGTCGCCTACAGCGGCGGCGACGGCCTGAAGTGGCCCCGCCTGCTGCGCCACATCCGCGAGCGGACCGGCATGATGTTGTCGATCTACGGCTCCTGTAACCCGGTAGGCCGCAGCAATCTCGAATCGGCCGCCTGGTGCCTCAAGGCCTACACCGTCTGGGTCGATGGCGTCTTGCCCTGGGCTTCGTTAGGCTACGACCACGCCCTTTTCGAACCCGACGACAACGGCCTGCTGGTCGAGGGAGGGCGCTTCAAGCACTCCGCCGTCCCCAGCCTGCGACTCATGGCCTTGCGAAATGGCGCCCAACAGGTTGAACTGCTCCGCCAGGTAGTGGATCGCCACCCGGGCTGGACCCGCTGGCATGCGGCGGCTTTGATCTCCCAGAAGGTGCCGCTGCTCTCGGACTTCCGCCAGAAGGTCAGTGACGAAGCCGCCGCCGTGAAGTTCGGGCAACTGACCGGCACCGGCTTCGTGGAACTGAAGGAAGGTCTGTTGCTCATGCTTTCGGGCGATACCAGGGCAGGGGAGTAGTGCCCTGCGAAGTCCAGGCCCCAGCCCTCGCCGTTGTTGCAGAACGTAGTGTGTGCTCTGCACACCACAACCGCCAATCCAGGAGTCCATCGCATGTTGGCTGACGGTCATCTTGCGAAGTATGTGATGCTGGCCGTGCTTCTCTCTCTTGCCGTTTCTTCTTCCTCCCTTGCCGAAACCATCCGCTGCCCGGACGTCAAGGACGTCTGGATCAGCACCCAGCCCAGCGAGCAGGACTACTCGATGGGCCAGACCGAAACGCTCAAGCTCAAGGTCCTGCAGGAAATGGCCCTGCTGGGCTTCGACGTCTCCGCCCTCAAGGGCCGACAGATCAAGTCCGCCGAGCTGTTCCTCTACCCCGTCCCATCGGGACAGGGGTCAGAGCTTCAATAGTCATTAGTGAGGAGACTGTAGCAACGTTACAGAGCAACCGCCCTGCCCAGGCGAGGTGTAGTGTCGCCGTGGGCTGCTCCCGGCCGGGTTCTTGGAGCTTCGCGCTGTATGTCCATCGCGATCCGGTGAGCGATGTGCTCCTGGGATCTGTTCCGTTGCACCGTTAGTGGCACCCGCCCCGTATGGGAATTCCCGCTTCCCGGTCCGCCACCACCCGCCCACAGTCAGCCCGCTACCGCCTCGCGTCCGTCAAGTGGCGCCGGAAGTAGCGCTTTCACCCCCGGCAGCTGCACCCAGCCCATCTCGCCCATCCAGCCCAGATTCACGCCGCGCTCGCGTGGCCCAGACCTGTTTGGTGGCGCCGTTGGTGGCACCCACCCCGTATCCGAATTCGGGTCGCTTCTCGCACAAGCACTTCCCCGAAAGGCTTTGTGGATACG
>JANYLN010000290.1 GCA_025357795.1 Planctomycetota bacterium | reverse complement strand
CGCCCGACGATCTCCTCGGTGTGCCCCTTGTGGTCCGCCCCGCCGTAGACATTCGCGGTATCGTAGAAGTTCAAGCCCAACTCCAGGGCCTTGTCCATGATGGCAAAACTGTCCGGCTCACTCGTGCGAGGCCCGAAGTTCATCGTCCCCAGGCACAGCCTGCTGACCTTCACGCCGGATCGGCCGAGATTTGTATAGTGCATGGCATCTTCCTTTCCCAGATTGGCTACAAGCGGGCACGATCGGCCCGCCGGCAACTCCCAATCATAGGTCAGCCCAACGTCTCCAGACGACTGCAACCGCCTGGCACACACGAACCGGCTGCCTCGCAGAAGATCGCCACCCAGCACCCCAAACCATCTTCCCCCCTCCGCTCAACAAAACCGCCCCCAACATCCGATAAATAAAGTGATTTCGCAATAAAGGACCGTCATTATGAAGATCCTGCTGGTCGTTTACGACAACGATTCCTACATCCACTGGCTGCCCCACGGCCTTTCCTACATCGCCGCGGTACTCAAGCGGGCAGGCCACCAGGTCACCATCTACAGCCAGGACCTGCACCATTACCCCGACGAGCACCTGACCTCCGTGCTCGACGAAGGCCGCTTCGACATGGTCGGCATCAACGCCATCTGCGGCTACTACCAGTATCGCAAATTGCTCAGCCTCTCCAAGGCAATCAATGCCGCCAAACATCGGCCCCACTACGTAATAGGAGGCCACGGCCCGGCCCCCGAACCGGACTACTTCCTCCGCAAGACCCGCGCTGACGTCGTCGTCATTGGCGAGGGCGAGCAGACCGTCCTCGAACTGCTCGACGCGCTGGGCAACCCCGCCGCCCTCGCCAAGGTCCAAGGCATCGCCTTCCGCGATGGCGACTCCGTCACCGTTAACCCGCGCAGGCCCCTGATCGCCGACATCGACAGCATCCCCTTCCCCGCCTACGACCTGTTCCCCATGGAGTACTACCGCCTGCTGCGCATGCCGCACGCCGCCGCCAGCGATTTCGTGATCCCGATCCTCTCCGGGCGAGGCTGCACCTTCCAATGCAACTTCTGCTACCGCATGGATGAGGGCCACCGCACCCGCTCCCCCGAGGCCATCCTGGAGGAGATCCGCCTCCTGCAGCGCGACCACCGCATCAACTACATCGCCTTCGACGACGAACTGCTGATGACTTCCGAGCAGCGCACCTGGCAACTCTGCGAGGCCTTCGCCCGCTCGGGCCTGAAGTTCAAGTGGGAGTGCTGCGGCCGGCTCAACTACGCCAAGCCCGACCTCCTGGCGATGATGAAGCGGACGGGCTGTGTGTTCATCAACTATGGCGTCGAGGCCCTCGACGACCAGATCCTGCGAAACATGAACAAGGCCCTCACCGTTGACGTCACCATCCGCGGCATCGAGGCCACCCTCGCCGCCGGGATCAGCCCGGGCCTCAACGTGATCTTCGGCAACATAGGCGAGAACCGCCAGACGCTCGAAAAGGCCGTCGAGTTCCTCCTCAAGTACGATGACGGCGCCCAGATGCGCACCATCCGCCCCGTCACGCCCTACCCCGGCACGCCCCTGTACTACCACGCGATCGAAAAGGGCCTGCTCAAGGACTGCCAGGACTTCTACGAGCGCAAGCACCTCAACAGCGACCTGGTCAGCATCAACTTCACCGACCTGACCGACGACGAGTTCCACCAGGCCCTGCTCGACGCCAACACCAGGCTGATCGAGCACCACTTCGTCAACAAAACCAGGCAAGTCATCCAGCAGGCACAGGACCTCTACCTCGCCCGCAACACGGGCTTCCGCGGCTTCCGCCAGTCGTAAAAAGGCCTCGCCCGCAATCCATTGGCCTGGCTATAATTTGCCTATAATCCGGCATGGGGCCTTCATCGTAAAGCTGCCAATCGCTGCCGCCGGTACTCGGGAGACCGCTTCCATGGCCGGCGGACTGTTGGCTCGGGCAGTTGCCGCCTGCGGCCGGTTGATTTACAATCACCGCGCTCAAATACCGTCACTGGCAGGAGTTTGGTATGACACCTACCAATACGGCAGAACGCCTCTTGCCCGGCGACCGCAGGCGGATCGGCAAGCAGATCGTCCTGCCCTGGAGCAAGAGTCTCGAGATCTGCATCGGCAGCATCCGGACCCGCCTGGGCCGGTCCATCGTCACGCTGCTGGGCATCGTCCTGGCGATTGCCTTCCTCATGAGCATCCTGACCAGCCAGGCCCTGATCGACAACCTCCGCTCCCAGGACAACGAGCACATCAACCTGCTGCTGGCCCAGGACGCCGGCGTCGACGTCCACGACGCCACAAGCCTCGACCACAAGCACCAGCAGGACATGTGGCTTCTGACGCTCTCGATGCTCGTCGCCTTCGTGGGCATCGTCAACAGCATGCTGATGAGCGTCACCGAGCGCTTCCGCGAAATCGGTACGATGAAGTGCCTCGGGGCCCTCGATGCCTTCATCATCCGCCTGTTCTTCATCGAAAGCACCATCCAGGGCGTCGTCGGTACGCTGATCGGCATCCCGATCGGCTTCCTGATGACCTACCTGCGCAACGGCGTGACCTTCGGCTTCGGCACGTTCCACTACGGGCCGCTCCTGGGACGCACCGCCCTGAACCTGACAATCTGTCTGATCGTGGGCACCGTGCTGGCGATCATCGCCGCCTGGTGGCCCGCCCGGGTCGCCGCCCGGATGCAGCCTGTCGAAGCAATGCGCGTGGAGGAGTGATCGGTATGTCCAAGCAGACCAAACAGCCGTCGCAACAGCAGATCGTCCAGACCGAGGCCCCCGTCGCCGTTGCCACCCCGTCCGCCCAGCATGCCATCGTCCGCAGCCGCAACGTCAAGAAGATCTACGTGATGGGCGCAGAGAAAGTCGAGGCCCTCCGCGGCATCTCGCTGGAGATCTGCCAAGGCGAGTACATCAGCATCATGGGCCCCTCCGGCTCCGGCAAGAGCACCTTCTTCAACATGATCGGCGGCCTGGACAAGCCCTCCGAGGGCCAAGTCTTCATCGACGAGGTCGATATCGCCCAGCTCGACGCCTACGAACTCGCCTGGCTCCGCTGCCGCAAGATCGGCTACATCTTCCAGACCTTCAACCTCATCCCCGTGATGAGCGCCCTGGAAAACGTCACCCTGCCGATGATCTTCGGCGGCATGACCACCGACGAGGCCCGCGACAAGGGCGCTGCCCTGCTGGCCAAAGTCGGCTTGGGCACCCGCCTGCGCCACAGGCCTTTCGAACTGTCCGGCGGCCAGCAGCAGCGCGTCGCGATCGCCCGCTCGCTCGCCAACGACCCGGCGATCATCCTGGCCGACGAGCCCACCGGCAACCTCGACCTCAAGACCGGCACCGAGATCATCGAGATCTTGAAGCAAATGAACAAGGAAATGAACGTCACGATCATCACCGCCACGCACGACCATAAGATGCTGGCAGCGAGCGACCGGGTCATCTGGATCCGCGACGGCCGGGTCGAAAAGATCCAGAACCGCGAGGACCTGAAGATCGAGGTCGGCAAGATCGACGGTGAAAGTCTGTAACAGCTGTCTGCTGGAAGTCGTGCGCCAGGTTCCGGGGGATCAGACCCCTTCCCCGGCACGTCGCCACGCTGCCAATGTCTTGATTGGCAGAGACTCTCGAAAGTGGGCCACGGTTGCGGCGCTGACCCTTCCGCGGAGGAAGGCATCCTCAAGGAGGCGTCAGCCCATGCGGGCGGGCCATGTCCGCCGTTTTCGCTGGAGATGGTGCAATGACCTCAACACGGATCACCCTGCCGCAGCGTTCCGACCTCCCCTCCCCTGACACCTTCGCCGCTCACAACGCCGACCAGAAGGCCGTCTGGCAGGCCTTCCGCACCGGCAAGCCCACCCGCGTGCCCTGCCTCGTCGGAACCAACGTCCGGATCAGCCTGCTGGACCCCGCCCGAACATATCGCCGCGATGTACGAGGCCTGCAAGGAATTCGG
>JANYLN010000028.1 GCA_025357795.1 Planctomycetota bacterium | reverse complement strand
CGAGAGTACGGGTTTGGTGCGTGCCGGTGCACGGGACGGACCGACTGAGCGGGGATAAGCGTTCTGCCTGAACCCGCCGTATACCGAACCGTACGTACGGTGGTGTGGGAGGCTGGGGCCGAAAGGCCCTCGGCCTACCCGATCAACGGCGTGATCCACATGATCGGCCGGGTGCTGCTGGCGCAGATGACGGCGTAGTGGCGACCTGTCCCGCCAGGTCGAGTTGCCCCTTGCCGTTCCCGCCGTCTGCTCGTCACGGGCCAACCGCCACATCGTTAAGGGATTTCCCTACCTGCACACACGGACTTGTCACGAGCACTGTGGCCCCGCTCATCTGCCTACAATCCTGTGCTGAGGTACTGGGGCAAGATGTGTAGTGGATTGGACAAGTCATGGCACGACCCGAGACGACTTCGGCCACCTCCAAACTGCTGATGCTGGTGACGCTCGTCGTCGTCGTGGCTGGCCTCCGCCTGGCCCAGGAAGTCCTGATCCCGCTGGCCCTGGCGATCCTGGTCAGTTTCCTGCTGGCCCCGCTGGTCCGCCGCCTCGAGCGGGTCGGGTTCTGGCGGGTTCCGGCCGTGCTGCTGGTTACCGCGATGGCCTTCCTGTTGGTCGTGGCGCTCGGGTCTGTCTTGGCCGGCCAACTTGTCGAACTTACTGACCGCCTGCCGCAGTACCGCAGTACCATCCACAATCGTATTGTCACCATCCGCTCTGGTGCCGGCGGCATCTTCGGCCGGGCCAGCCAGAACATTCAGGAGATCGGCAGGGAGCTATCCACCACACAGGCGGCTGAGCCGAGTCCGATCCCAGCTGGGCCGACGGTAGCGCCACCGGCCCCGGTGTCGGTCCAGGTGGTTGGTCCGCCGCAGCATCCGCTGCAGTTCATCCGGGACATGCTTGGCTCGGTGCTGTCGCCGCTGCTGACGGCCGGCATCGTCACGATCTTCGTCATCTTCATTCTGGTGCAGCGAGAGGACTTGCGTGACCGGCTGATCCGGTTGGCCGGTGAGGAACGCCTGGACGTGACGACCCGGGCGCTGGACGACACGGCCCGGCGGATCAGCCGGTACCTGCTGATGATGGCGATGATCAATGCCTCGTTCGGCAGCCTGACGGCGCTGGGGCTCTGGCTGATCGGCCTGCCGAACGCGCTACTGTGGGGGCTGCTGGCGGGGGCCTTGCGTTTCATTCCGTACCTGGGGATCTGGATCGCGATGGCGCTGCCGATCGCCCTGTCGCTGGCGGTCTTCCCGACCGGCTGGCTGGCGCCGGTGGCGGTAGTGGTGCTGTTCCTCGTGCTGGAGCTGCTGGTGGCCAATGTCATCGAGCCACTGGTCTACGGCGGCAGCACGGGCATATCGCCCTTGGCGGTGCTGGTGGCGGCGATCTTCTGGGCGTGGCTGTGGGGCCCGGTGGGCCTGCTGCTGTCGACCCCGTTGACGGTCTGCCTGGTGGTGCTGGGCAAGTATGCCCCGGCGCTGTCCTTTCTGAATGTGCTGTTGGGCGACCAGCCCGTACTTGACCCGTTCGTGCGCTTCTACCAGCGGCTGTTGGCCGGCGACCAGGAGGATGCCGAGGACCTTGCCGAGGAGTACCTCGCGAACGAGTCGCTCGTGAAGGTCTACGACCAGGTCATCGTGCCCGCCCTACACCTGGCGGAACTCGACCGTCACCGCGGCCGGCTGGAGAACGACCGGTTGGCGGCCATCTACCAGGCCGTCCGGGAGATCATCGAGGATCTGCAGGAACGTAAACGGGAGACTCCTGCGTCGCAGGCGGCTGCGGACGATGGAACGACCAATCCTGCCGCCGCCGTCTCGAGCCCGCCCGCTCCGGCCATCCTGGTCCTATGCCTGCCGGCGCGGGACGAGGCGGATGAGATCGTCGCCCGGATGCTCGCTGGCGTGCTGAGTGAGACGGGCATTGACTGCCGCTGTCTCTCGGTCAATATGCTGGTCAGCGAGATGCTTGATGAGGTGGCTGCCAGCGATGCGAAGATCGCGTGCATCTCGGCCGTGCCGCCTGAAGCGATGGCCAAGACGCGGTACCTCTGCAAGCGGCTCAAGGCCCGCTTGCCGCGGGTCAAGCTGGTGGTGGGCTTCTGGGACACACAGGCCGATCCGACACGTGTCCGCATGCGCCTCTCGTCAGCCGGGGTCGACCACATCGTGACCGACTTCGCCGGTGTGCTACAGATCGTCCGCCCGTCACAGGCCGGTCGGACGGTTTCGGCACCATGAAAAGACAGCGGGCAGGTCCGATTGCTCGGGCCTGCCCGTGTATCGTTTCGTACGACAGTGGCGGGAGCTTACTTCTTCTTCGGTGTTTCCTTCTTGCCCTCGCCCTTCTTCTCGGCACCCTTCTTGCAACCGCAGCCACAGCTCTTCTTCTCGGCCATTATCGAATCTCCTCTGCTAACAGGAAAGATCGAACCGCCCGACCAGTGCCGGGCCCACAGGACCAATCGACTCTATGCGATCCAGCCGGCCAGTCAAGCCGCCTGTGTGCCGAATCGCGATCGACTTGAGTACTATCGGCTGATTCCCGCCAAACCTACAGCGACCGGGCCATCACCAGCATGCTCAGTGACACGATCACAAGCATCATCACGTCGAAGGAGACGCCGGCTCCTTTGAGTAGGCGACCCGGATCGCGTACTGGAGCGCTCCATATTCCACAGCAAGCCGATTTGCCAGAGCGGCACGCCGACTGCATGGTCTGCGAACGGCCTCGCGAAATGCTTGGGCATCAGCAGGGCCAGTGGCGACAGCGCCGCCAGCACAAAGATTATGGTGAAGGCCCACTGCGTCCCCTGCGGGGGACCCGGGCGGGCAAAGCCCTTCTGTGCCGACGGTTGCGATGGCGCCGGGTTGTCAATCTGCATGCGAAGCCCTCGTCAGCCCACCGCGGGGCAAGGCGTTGTGGATCGAGAGCCCGGCCGGGTGCATGTTCCGGCTGCGTAGCAGGGAGACGCGGTTGAAGACGTAGGCCGCCGTCGCGCAGCCTATCAGCAGCCCGGCCATTACAATCGCCCACATGACCGCTACGGCCCCGATCAGCGTTGCCGGCAGCCAGAAAGGACTGCCCACTGTTTCCTACGCGTGCCCTGCCGCCGCCGTTCGCGCGGCGGTCGCTGTTATTCTTGTTCGTCCTCGTCCACCTCGTCGATGCCTTCGCCGCTGACGTCGAGTTTGCGGACGTCGGTCTTGCAGAGTTCGCGCAGCAGGCTGGTCGCGTAGCATCCGGCCGGGAGGTAGAACCGCAGTTCGAAGTACGGCCCGTGCTCGTCCTTGCCGCTGGCGAAGTCGAAGTTGCTCAGCGGGAATCGCAGCGGCCGGCGGGCGCCACGGACTTTTTGGCCTTTGATGTTGCGGAAGTGTTCGGGCGTGACGTCTTGCGCAGCGAGCAGGGCGGTTTCCATTTCGCCAGCGCGTCCCTGGGCCATCGTTGTGCGCGAGCCGAACAGCGGGCCGGAGGGTGAGATTTCCAGCCGGTCGGCTCGGGGTTGGTCGACGGCGATATCCTCGACCAGGAAGACCGCGCCGCGGTCGTGCAGCCAGGCCATGTCACCTGTCCAGACTGTGTCCAGCGCGCTCAGCCGGATGCGCTCGGCGACGACCTGGTTGAACAGCCACGACTGGAAGGCCGAGACGTACAGTCGCTTGACCGACCGGTCGATGGCAAACAGGGCCCGGCGGTGCGAGCCTTTGGCCTTCATCATGGCCTTGAGGGCGATCCGCTCCTCGCGGCAGTTGTAGGGCCAGATCTTGGAGGCCTCGTAGAAATGGCCGGCATCGTAGAGCTCCCGGGCCTTGAAGATCGCGGGCGAATCGCCCTCGGCGGGCCGACCGCAGAGCACATCGATCGCCTCTCGCTCGTCCTGCTTGACGATCGCGAGGCCGATTTTCCAGGAGTCGCCGCGCATGCCGAAGCGCTGTGGGCCAAAATAGTTAGGCACACCGCGCTTTTGCAGCACCGCCAGGGCTGCCTCGGCGTCGGCCTTGCGGGCCGGATCGACGTCGCGCAGCTTGATGACGAACTTGTTGCCGCGCAAGTGCCCCAGCTTCAGTTTGTTGCGGTGCCGGCGGGTCCAGAGCACCTTGATGCCGGGCAACTGGAGGTTCTCGATCACGGTTGGATCGACGTGCTCAATGCTGAGGATCTGCCGCGAGACAGCGCGGGCGTCCTTGAGGCCGGCTGCGCCGATTTCGCGGGCTCGCTTGCCCAGCGCATCGGCGATGGTCCGCACGGCCTTGAACGTGTCGACCTGGCGTTTCTCGATGCAGAAGAATATGTGGGTGCCTTCGTCGGCCGGTTCGTACAGCGGGACCTCCTCGACGAAGAAGTCTTCGACAAAGGTCTTGATCAGGCCTCCGATGCCGGGGACGTCGGCTGTCAGGTACGGCAGATTGGCCACGGTGTCCAGGTTTTCACTCGCCATGTCGCTTCCCGTCTGCCCGCGCCTCCTGGGCGCCGGCTGTATGTACAACTGTAGGGCAGGTTTCCGTCTGCCTTTCCGCTCCGTCTCGTCAGTTACGAGCCTTCCCATGCTACGATCTGGCAACGACTTGACAAGGTGCGGTCATACGTTGTTACATGACCGTAGCCGGCTGGCTTGGCCCGTGAGGGGGCTTGGCCGGGTGTACTATGTGTTCTGCTCTATGAGGTTCACACCATGGAAAAGGCGTTCCGCATATTCCTGACACTCGTCGCATGGGTGAGTTTGCTGTCTGTCATCCCGGCCACGTGGGCACAGTCGCGACCTGCCGGCACGCAACCCGCGGCGAGCCGACCGGTTGCGGATGTTCCTGTCCGACCAGCCCTGCGGGCCAATGCCGATGCCTCGATGCAGCGGGGTTTGAAGTATCTCGAAGCGGTGCAGTCGGCGGAGGGGGCGTGGCAATCTTTCGGTATTGCCGACCCGGCCATCACGGCGGTTGTCGCGCAGGCCTTCGCGCAGGACCCGCGGTACGGTCCGGACCATCCGGTGGTCCGCAAGGCGCTGGCATTCGTGCTGCGCCATCGGCAGAAGGACGGCGGCATCTACCGGCCGGGCCTGATGCTGGACAACTATTACACCAGCGTGGCGCTCATGTTCCTGTCGACCCAGCCGCGCGAGGATCACGAGGTCGCCAAGACGGTGCGTGATGCGCAGCGCTGGCTGACGAGCAACCAGTGGACGGAATCGCGTGAGGACCCCGAAAGCGGCACGGCCATCACGGCCGATAATCCATGGTATGGCGGGGCTGGCTACGGGAATTCCAAGCGGCCGGACCTGTCGAACACGCAGATGATGCTCGAGGCGCTTCACCAGAGCGGGCTACCGGAGAGCGATGCGGCCTACCAGAAGGCTCTGAAGTTCGTCAGCCGCTGCCAGATGCTCAGCCAGACCAACGATCAGCCCTTCGCCGCCGAAGTCAGCGACGGGGGGTTCCTCTACAGTCCCGCCAACGGCGGCGAGAGCAAGGCGGGGTACACGGAGGTCGATGGCCGGAAGGTTTTGCGGACGTACGGCTCGATGACGTATGCGGGGTTCAAGAGCATGATCTATGCGAACCTCGGCCGGGACGACGAGCGGGTCAAGGCGGCGTACGAGTGGATCCGGCGGCACTACACCCTGGACGAGAACCCCAACATGTCGGGGGCCCAGAGCAAGCAGGGGTTGTACTACTACTACAACGTCTTTGCCAAGGCCCTGCAGGCGTTCGGCCGGGACACGATCATCGATGCCGAGGGGGTAAGGCACAACTGGCGGGAGGACCTGATCGTGAAGCTGGTCAGCCTGCAACGCCAGGACGGCACGTGGCTTAACGAGGCGGATCGCTGGTACGAGGGTAATCCACACTACATTACCGGACTGAGCGTGCTTTCGATGCAGGCTGCCCTGCAGAAGTGAAGGCGATAACGGCGTTGCTTACCTGGTTCTTCTATTTGCGGGCCATCTCCACCGTGCCGTTCCAGGTGTCGGGCGGGCCGACCTGGGCGTACGCATCACACAGCCCGAGGTAGAGTTGCGAGGCTGCGTCGGTGGCGTTGTGTTGCAGGCACTGTTCGAACCCGGCCTTGGCGCGGGTGAAGTTGCCGGCGATGAAGCAGCGGACTGCCTCTTCGAAACAATGGATCTGCTCGAGCTGGACGGAACCGATTTGGTCGGTGCGGCCTACGAGTTCGTGGGTTTCCTCGTAGGCGGCGCGGCCTACGACGAGGATCCGGCCGATGTGCCGGCAGAGGAGGCCGGGCCCGGCCAGTTCCTTGCATCGCGCGTTGATCAGCACGCCTGTGCCGAAGGTTTTATTGGTCCCTTCCAGCCGGCTGGCGAGGTTGACCGTGTCGCCTATGCAGGTGTAGTCGAACTTGCGTTCGGAGCCGCAGTTGCCGACGACCGCCAGGCCGCTGGCCAGGCCGATCCGCATGTGCAGTGGATGGCAGTCTTTGCCAAGCGGTTCGTGTTTGAGCTGCTCCAAGGCGGCCATTGCCTCCAGGGCCGCCAGGCAGGCCCGCTGGGCGTGGTCGGCCTGGGGATTGATGGCGGGGTTGAAGAAGGCGAAGATCCCGTCGCCAAGGAACTTATTGATCAGGGCCTCGCGTGCGTCCAGGACTTCGGTCATCCGCTCGAGGTAGATGTTGAGGACCTTCTGGGTGGCCTCGGCCCCGATCCGTTCGCTGATACTGGTAAAGCCCTTCAGATCGCTGAACAGGCAGGTGACCTCGCGCGTTTCGGCTCGCGTGACGGTGTCGGGGTCCTCGGCCATTCGTTTCGCCAGGGCGGGCGAGGTGTACTGCTGGAGCGTCCGGGAGAAGTGCCGCTTGGCCCGCTCCTCGACGAGTTGGCGGTAGGCGGTGATCATCGCCCAAGTGACGAACATGCCGATCAGGGGCGTGGCCAGGGCGGTCGCGATGCCATAACGTTCGAACAGCACGAACATTGCGACGATCGTGAAGGCCGTGCAGGTCGCGAGCATGGCGGCCAGG
>JANYLN010000240.1 GCA_025357795.1 Planctomycetota bacterium | reverse complement strand
GTCGATGCCCATTTCGCGGGCGAGGCGGCGGATCGCGGGGCTGGCGGGGGCCGGGGGGTGGTCCTCGCTGGGGCGCTCGGCGAGGCCGCGGGACTTGGGCGGCGGCTCCGCGCGGGGGGCTTCGGCGCGGGTCGGTTCGGGCGGCGGGGTGATGCCGGCGCCGTCGGCGGTGTCGCGTTTCTTTTCGGCCTGGCGCTGCTCGTCGTGCGGGCTGATGGCTGGCTCGGGCTTCTGCTCGGTCTTGGGCGACTCGGCGGGTTTTTCGGCGGGGGCGGCGTCTTCCTGGGCGGCTTCGATGGTCAGGACGGTTGCGCCGACGGGGATGTGGTCGCCTGCTTTGACGGTGATCTTCTCGATACGGCCTGCGTAGGGGCAGGGCAGTTCGAGGACGGCCTTTTCCGTTTCGAGTTCGAGGACGGCCTGGTCCTTGGCGATGGTGTCGCCGGGTTTGACCAGGACGTTGACGACGTCGGCAGCTTCGATGTTTTCACCCAGTTCGGGCAGTTTGAATTCGATGGCCATGTTGGCGGTTCCCTGAGAAAAACGTAGACAACGTGAACGACGCAGACGACGTTAGCAGCGTCAACGGCAACGACCGCAACAACAACGGCTGACAGCGGCGGCGATGTCCTTCTTCGGCAGAAGAAGGACTCAGGAGACGGCTGGGTTCGGCTTATCCGGGTTGACGCCCAGGTCCTGGATGGCTTGCTGGACGACGCTCTTTTTGATGCGGCAGCGTCCGGCGAGGGCATCCAGTGTTGCTATCGTAATATTCTCGGCATCGACTTCAAAGAAGCGGCGAAGATCTTTGCGGCCTTCGCTGCGGCCGAAGCCGTCGGTGCCGAGCACGACGTAGTCGCCCGGGATCCAGGGGCGGACCTGGTCGGGCACCAAGGTCACATAATCACTGGTGGCAATGAAGGGTCCTTCCACTCCCTCGAGGACCTCTTCGAGGTAACTCTTGCGTATATCACTGTTGGGATGCAGACGGTTCCAACGGCGGGCGGCGTGGGCGTCGGTGCGGAGCTGCTTGTAGCTGGTGACGCTCCAGACATCGCTGGAGACGTGGTACTTTTCGGCGAGGATGGCCTGTGCGCGGAGGACTTCGTTGAGGATCGGCCCGCTGCCGAAGAGCTGGGCGCGGGGGGCGTCGGGGCCGGCATCCTTGGTGTTGAAACGGTACATGCCCTTCAGGATGCCCTGTTCGGCGCCTTGGGGCATCGGCGGCATGGTGTAGTTTTCGTTATAGAGCGTCAGGTAGTAGAAGACGTCTTCCTGGTCCTGGTACATCCGCTTGATGCCGTCCTGGGTGATGATGGCGATCTCGTAGGCGTAGGCGGGGTCGTAGGCGATGCAGTTGGGATAGGCGGTGGCGATCAGGTGGCTCTGGCCGTCCTGGTGCTGGAGCCCTTCGCCCGCGAGGGTGGTGCGCCCCGCGGTGCAGCCTAGGAGGAAGCCCTTGGCGCGGCTGTCGCCGGCGGCCCAGATGAGGTCGCCTATGCGCTGGAAGCCGAACATGGAGTAATAGAGGAAGAAGGGGATGGTGTTGACGCCGTGGCTGGCGTAGGCGGTGCCAGCGGCGATGAAGGAGCACATGGCGCCGGCCTCGGTGATGCCTTCCTCGAGGATCTGGCCGTCCTGCGATTCGCGGTAGTAGAGCAGCGACTGGGAGTCGACGGGGTCGTAGAGTTGGCCCGCGTGGCTGTAGATACCGGCGGCGCGGAACATGGCCTCCATGCCGAAGGTGCGGGCCTCGTCGGGGACGATCGGCACGATGAGTTTGCCGAGGTGTTTGTCGCGCATCAGCCGGCCGAACATGCGGACGAAGGCCATGGTGGTGGAGGCCTCGCGGCCCTGGCTGCCGTGGAGGAACTCGTCGAACTCCGAGAGGGGCGGGGCCTGGATGGGTTCGACGCGGACCCGGCGGCTGGGTACGGGGCCGCCAAGTTCCTTTCGCCGGTCCTGGAGGTACTGCATTTCGGCACTGTCCTCGGGCGGGCGGTAGAAGGGCGTTTGGGCGACATCGTGATCGCTGACGGGGATGCCGAAGCGGGTGCGGAATTCGCGGAGTTCCTGCTCGTTCATTTTCTTCTGCTGGTGGGTGATGTTGCGGCCCTCGCCGGCCTCGCCGAGGCCGTAGCCCTTGATGGTGCGGGCGAGGATGACGGTGGGGCTGCCCTGGTTATCGACGGCGGCCTTGAAGGCGGCGTAGACCTTGTCGGGGTCGTGGCCGCCGGGGCGCATTTTTTCGAGTTGCTCGTCGGAGAGGTGCTCGACCATCTTGAGCAGTTCGGGGTACTTGCCGAAGAAGTGCTCGCGGATGTAGGCGCCGGAGGAGATGCTCAATTTCTGTAATTCGCCGTCGACGAGTTCGTTCATGCGGCTGATGAGCAGGCCGGTTTCGTCCTTTTCGAGGAGGGGGTCCCAGTCGCTGCCCCAGATGACCTTGATGACGTTCCAGCCTGCGCCGTGGAAGGCGGCTTCGAGTTCCTGGATAATTTTACCGTTGCCGCGGACGGGGCCGTCGAGGCGCTGGAGGTTGCAGTTGACCACGAAGATGAGGTTGTCGAGTTTCTCGCGGCTGGCGAGGGTGATTGCGCCGAGGGATTCGGGCTCGTCCATTTCGCCATCGCCCAGGAAGCACCAGACCTTGCCACCCTCGTCGTGCAGGCCGCGGTCGCGGAGGTAGTGCATGAAGCGGGCCTGGTAGATCGCCTGGATGGGACCGAGGCCCATGGAGACGGTAGGGTACTCCCAGAAGGTGGGCATCAGCCAGGGGTGGGGGTAGCTGGACAGGCCGCCGCCTGGTTTGAGTTCGCGGCGGAAGTTCTGGAGTTTCTCGGCGCTGAGCCGGCCCTCGACGAAGGCGCGGGCGTAGATGCCGGGGGCGGCGTGTCCCTGGAAGAAGATGATATCGCCGTGGAACTGACCATCCTTGCCGTGGAAGAAGTGGTTGAAGCCGACTTCCAGGAGGGTGGCGGCGGAGGCGTAGGTGGAGATGTGGCCGCCGATGCCGGATTCCTCGCGGTTGGCGCGGACGACCATGGCCATGGCGTTCCAGCGGATGATGGACTTAATGCGGCGTTCGATCTCGCGGTTGCCGGGGAAGGTCGGCTGCTGCTCGTGCGGGATGGTGTTGATGTAAGGGGTATTGGCGGTGTAGGGGATGGCCACGCCCTCGCGGGCGGCCCGCTGGGAGAGCAGCGAGAGCAGATAGGTAACGCGGTCGGGCCCGTGGCGGAGCAGGACATCGTCCAGGGATTCGAGCCATTCGACGGTCTCGGTTGGATCGACGTCCTCGATGTACTTGGCTTCCTGCTCGTGCGGCTTGGTTGCGACTCGGTCGGTTCTTGAAGGATTCACGTTGTAAACCTGCTGTGGCCTGGCCACTGAAAGATTCGCGTCTGGCGCCTCGTACTGTCCGCTAATCGGCATTCTGTCAGAGCGTCTGTCTCATGATAGAGATGTTATGCGTTGGGAGCGAGGATTTCCAATCCGCAAGGGAGACAGGATGTAGGGCAAAGAAGGGATGGGAAAGGCGGAGGGGGACGACGCGGAAAGATTATCGGAACGTGGCAGGAGGAAGAGGGGAGGACAACCATGTGGCAACCACAGAACGCGCAAAAAAGCGGAAGGGAATCGCAACGGCCTGGGCTGCGGCGGGAAGGCGAATTTAATGTGCGATTGCCTTGGCCGTCCGTTAATCCAGCTTAGCCCCGACGGGCGAGACTTCCAGCCATCCTGCGGCGCTGTGCCTGGTCTGCAGTCCTTCCAGCCGGCCCTTGCGAATCCCTGTACGTTGCCCCCGCCAAACGCCGACCTTAAATCATGGCAGTGCAGATGGTACATCCCCGAATGTGCGGGGTCGACCGAATTCTTATCGATGTAATCATATTTCAACCTGTGCGGAAGTCGCGTTTACAATGGGACTTACAGATAATCGCGTTCGCGCCTCCGCATGCACAGAATGCTGCGATCGGTTATACTACGGAAGCTTTAAGAGGGCCGTCGTAGATCCCGATAAATCCGATGACGAAGACAGCGGCGAATAGTCCGCTGGTGGCCATCAGTGTGAAATTAGAGATCCAGACGGAAAAGCTGTCCAGGTACGGGCGATCACCGCTTGGCAGGCAGTGACAGAAAGGACCGGATAGTGCGTACAGTCGTTCACGTCACTCACGAGGCTGTGTACAAGATCGGCGGCATTGGCGCGGTGCTCGAAGGGCTGCTGACCGCCAAGCCCTACAGCGAGTATGCCAGCCGCAACATCCTGGTAGGCCCGTTCTTCGGTATCGAAGGGCCGGTCCACCAGCGCCTCGGCTCCACCGGCAAGGTCCTCTACAGCAGCGTCGATGGCATCATCGGCGGACCTTACGCCCAGGCCTTCAAGAAGATCGAGCAGCAATATGGCGTCGGCGTGATCTACGGCAAGCGGCGCTTCATCCCCGACCGTAGCGGCGTCGAGGCCGAGGCCGAGGTCCTGCTCTTTGACGTCCATTCGGTCAACCGCGAGATGCTCAACCGGCTCAAGTCCCGGCTTTGGGAAACCTTCGGCATTGAGTCCAACCGCCACGAGTTCGTCTGGGACTTCGAGGAGTACATGCGCATCGCCGGCCCCACCATCGCCGCCCTTCGCGCGATGGGGGCCACCAATGCGACCCAGCCCTCGGTCATCCTCGCCCACGAGTTCATGGGCATGCCTACGGTCCTGGCGGCCATGGCCGATGCCCCCGGCGAGTTCTCCACCGTCTTTTACGCCCACGAGGTCGCCCAGATCCGCAAGATTGTCGAGGACCACCCCGCCCACGACGTGATGTTCTACAACGCGCTGGCCCGCGCCACCGAGGAGGGCCTCTACATCGAGGACGTCTTCGGCTCGCAGGACCACTACTTCAAGCACTGCCTGGTCTCCGCCAGCCGGCACTGCGACAACATTCTGGCCGTCGGCGACTACGTCGTGAAGGAACTCCGCTTCCTCTCCAAGGACTTCCGCTACGCCAGCATCGACAAGACCTACAACGGCATCCCCGCCTTCGACATCACGCTCGAGGAGCGGACGGAGAGCAAGGCCCGCCTCCAGAAATACTGCGAGAACCTGTTGGACTGCCGGCCCGACTACATCTTCTCGCACGTCGCTCGCATGACCGGCAGCAAGGGCTTCTGGCGCGACCTGCTCGTGCTCGACCACATGGAGAAGCACTTCCGCAAGACCGGCGAGAAGGCCGTCTACTTCGCCCTCTCCAGCGAACTGCCCCGCCGCCGGCCCGAAGAGGTCCTGGAGATGGAGCACAAGTACGGTTGGCCCGTCGCCCACCGCGAAGGGCTGCCCGACCTATCCAACGGCGAGGCCCAGTACTACGCCAAGGTCCAGACCTTCAACGCCCGCGCTCGCAACGTCAAGGTCATCTTGGTCAACCAGTTTGGCTGGAGTCGCGCCACCTGCGGCATCCGCATGCCCGAAGAGATGACCTTCCTCGACATCCGCAAGGGGGTCGACGTTGAGTTCGGCCAGTCCATCTACGAGCCCTTCGGCATCGCCCAGCTCGAACCTCTCAGCTTCGGCGGCATCTGTGTGCCGACCCAGATCTGCGGCTGCGCGGGTTTCGCCGACGAGGTCACCCACGGCAAGCCCGTCAAGAACCTGGTCATCCCGGACTATTCCGATCTCGGCGAGGCCGGTCAGCACGTGACTCTGCAGGACTGCCTGCGGATGAACGCCGTCACCCGCGAAGAGGTCGAGTGGCGGATCGCCCAGAAGGTCGCCGCCCAGATTGCCGAGAACCTGCCCAAGACCCCGGCTGAGACCGAGCAGATGATCCAGACGGGCTGGGAAATTGCCCGCCAGATGGGTTGGACCGCCGTCGCTACCCAGTACGTTCTGCCCGCCCTGGAACGCGCCATCCGCAAGCAGCGTGTCCAGCACGTGGCGTAGGCTTCAACCCTTCGCACGGACACAAAAACAAAACCGGGGCATCCCTTCAAGGATGCCCCGGTTTCTTTGTCTGCGGTGAAGACCGGTGAACAACCCGGCTCAAGCCATAACGTCGAGGCGCGTCCCCGACGACAGCGCCGCCATGCTCTCTTGGATTGCGGATGACTGCTCGGCGATTTGCGCGCTCATCGACATTTGCGGACGGAGTCATGATTCTCACCGCACAGGCCCAGGCATGTCCTGGGAATCAGACAAGAGGTATGGGAAAGACAAGACTCGCTCAGGTGCCATGGTCGCGTCACTTGCGGCCATGCAATCCCTGGGATGGGGCTGACCTGCCCACTTGCCGCTCTACCCCGCCGCCGCCACAACCTTCTTTGCCGCATCGGTCAGGTCCGTCGCCGTTACCAGCATCGGGATCTCGTCGCGCGCCTGCTCGAGGATCTTCCGCGCCTGCTCGACATTGGTGCCTTCCAATCGCACCACCACCGGCACCTTGAAGCCCACCTCCCGCGCCGCCGCGATGAGCGCCTCCGCGATAAGATCGCACCGGGCGATGCCCCCGAATATGTTCACCAGCACCGCCTTGACCTTCTCGTCGCCGAGCAGAATTCGGAACGCCTCGATGGCGCCCTCTTTCGTCACGCCCCCGCCGACGTCCAGGAAGTTCGCCGGCTCGCCCCCGTGCAGCTTGATGATGTCCATCGTCGCCATTGCCAGCCCGGCTCCGTTGACCAGACAGCCGATGCGGCCGTCCAGCGCGATGTACGAGAGATTGGCATTCTTCGCCCGAATCTCGTTGGGATTCTCCTCCGCCGGGTCATACATCGCCTGCAGCTCGGGGTGCCGGAAGATCGCGTTATCGTCGAAGTTCATCTTGGCATCGATTGCCATGACCTGCCCCGCCTTCGTCAGCACCAGGGGGTTGATCTCCGCCAGGCTGCAATCCTTCTGCACGAACAGCTCCGCCAGCTTCCGAATCGTCAGCCCCGCCTGTTTCGCCTGCTCCCCCTCAAAGCCCAACGCCGCCACGAGCGCTCGCACCTGGAACTCCAGCAACCCCAGGTGCGGATGCAGCCACTGCTTGGCGATCGCCGACGGGTCGCGCTTGGCAACCTCCTCGATCTCCACGCCGCCTTCCCGGCTGGCCATGACAACGGGCCGCCGCTTGCTACGATCCACGACAATCCCGAGATAGTACTCGTGCGCGATCTGGACCGCTTGGGCGATCAGCACCTTGCGGACCTGCACCCCCGCCGGCCCCGTCTGCGCCGACACCATCGGCCGGCCGAACATGAACCGGCACGCCTCTTCCACCTGCTGCGCATTCTCGCACAGCTTCACATACCCCGCCTTGCCCCGTCCACCGGCGTGCACCTGCGCCTTGACGACGACCCTGCCGCCGCCCATCTTCTCATAGGCGCTGCGAGCCTGCTCCGCTGCCTCGACCACCACGCCATTGGGCACCGGCACGCCCGCGGCCGCCAACAGGTCTCTCGCCTGGTACTCGTGGATCTTCATCATGGTCTCCCGCAAGGACTTGGACTGCTATAGAGTCTATGGGGGATTCGCCCCCCAGAGGCAACTGCGGACGAACGCCACGTGCCGGACTTCGGGTGCCTGCTTGCACAAGGCCGTCAGCCGCCTCGGGCCAGTTCCTTCGCCCGCTCGAACGCCCGCTTCACCGCCGCCTTGATCCCGCCCTTGATGTTGGTGTTCTCCATCACCTCCAGGGCCGCCAGCGTCGTGCCGCCCTTGCTGGAGACCTTCTGCCGCAGCGCCGCGGGCTCCTCGCCCGTCTCAGTCATCATCCGGCCAGCCCCCAGGCATGTGTATTCGGCCAGGACCAGTGCCTGCTCACGCGTCAGCCCCAGTTCCACCCCCGCCTCGGTCATCGATTCCACAAAATAGTAGAAATACGCTGGCCCGCTGCCCGAGACTGCCGTCACCGCGTCGATGAGGTTCTCATCATCCAGGGCAACCGCCTTGCCCCCCGCCTCGAACAGCCGCATCGCAAAGGCCATGTCCTCCTCGGTTGCGAACTTGCCCTTGCATACCCCCGCCACGCCCGCCCCCAGCCGGATCGGCAGGTTCGGCATCGCCCGCACCACCCGCGCGGTCCCGCCCAGCGCCTTCTCGATCGTTTCGCAGGGGATGCCCGCCATGATGCTGATGATCGTACAATCCTTGCAGATCGCCCGCGCCAGGGCAGGGGCCTCCGCGTGAAACGTCTGCGGTTTGACCGACAGCAGCACGACGTTCGCCCCCTGGGCAGCGGCGGCATTATCGGACGTCACCTGCACGCCGAACTTCTCCGCGAACAGCCTGCGTCGCTCCTGGACCGGGTCCGCCGCCCGCACATCACCTGCCTCGAGCACCATGCGGTCCAGCGCCCCGCCCAGGATCCCTTCCGCCATGTTACCCGCACCGAGGATCGCGAAAACACGCTTCGCCGCAGCCATGTCTCTGTCTCCGTAGGGCAGGGCGGCACCTTGCCTTGCCATGTTGTATTCTTGTTCCTTGGATACGCCGGCTGATGGGAGATTCTAACACGATTCAGCAGGGGGGACAGACGCCCGCGCCCGCCGCGACAGGACACGCTCACTTCCCATCCGATCGACTACTGCCGGATCTCACGGACCGCAGCCCCCCGCAGCCGGGCCAGTCGCGCCAGGTCCTCCCGGCTGACCTCGGTATCAACGTACTCGATGCTACTGGCTCGCTCCGTCAGCCGAACAAAGACGGTCCCCGCCCAGCCGCTCTCGTGCCACGGCAGCCCGTTGTCGAACAGGACCCGGAACACCTCCCGCTGCCAGGGTTCCTGCAAGGGGGTCGCGGTGACGTGGCAGCCGGGCCGCTCAAGGGACGCGATGATCCGCTGCTCCGCCTTCCACTGCCAGTAGAGCACCCCCAGTGTCACCCCCGCTGTCAGGGTAACCGCCCCGACTGCACAGCCCGCCGCGATTGCTGCTCGCCGCGCCCATCTCCGAATGCGCCACCATCGCACCGATCGCGCAACCGTTCGCGCATCCGCCGGATCGAACCTCCGCCCGCACTCCGGGCAGCGATGCTCCGACAGCCCGATCAGCGCATACCCGCACCGGCGGCAATATATCGTTACAAATGGGACGGACGAATCCATGACAGGTAGCCCTTGTCCGCCTGCGAATTAGACCACGTCCGACGGCTTCGCCAGCACATGCTCGTTCCATACCCCCTTTACGATCAGGCAGAAGGGGCAGACGTATCCTGCCGGCGCGTGGTTGTACATGGAGGCTCCTCCTCAACTGCTGTTGTCTCGCGGCTGTTCCCTGGCCAGATACAGGGCCACCAGCATACGCCGCCTCAGTCAGGCTGTCCTGCTGGACCCGCCGCGCGGGCGCCTGCCGTCAGGGCAATCGCCTGTTGGGCAAGACCATGCCACCCCCTGCTGGCGCCATCAAGAACGCGGATGGGACATCGGCCAGCCGTACAAAGGGCAATGATTTGCGTTCACATGCAATTGCCCTGCGCCTGCCGTTGTCATTTCCGACACCAGGCTGTTTTCCTGCAACCGCCCGCCCGCTCGTGTGTAAAGTATTGTACTGCCGCCGTGCGGATTCCGCGCAACCCAGCGGCGTCGAGGGGTTTGTGAGCAAAGCCCCCGCCTGCCGCGGGCCGATAGAAGACGCAGACGGGTTGCTGGCAAGTGGATGACCTTTGGCGTAAAATGCGGTCTTTGCCGTGGCGGCTCGAGACGTTGGTTGTCTCATTACGGGTGGTTTCTGGTCCGGTTTCACCGATAAAAGGTATGCCTCTTATGACGAAATGGCGTTTCCCGGCAGCGACGGCGCTCCTGGCGATCCTGGTTTCATCGACTGGTTTTGGGGCGGCTCCCGCCAGCCAGCCGGCCAGCCCCGCGGCCTTGCCGGCCCCGACCTCGCAGCCGATCTACCTCTCGGCCGTCCTGAACCAGCAGGTCGAGGCGGAACTGCGGGTCTTCCACCCGGTCTACCAGACCGGCCAGCCCGTTTGGATCGAGTTCACCCTGCGCAACCTCACGGCCGACGCGCTGACCCTCCAGGTGCCCAACGCCCTTGTCGCCCAGATGGGCCCGCCCGCGATGGGCCTGCCGCTAGCACATGTCTTCAGCGGTGCGGAGTTCGTCGCCCTGCAGATCACCCGCCAGAACGACCTGGGCGAGGGGCTCCCCGTTGTCCGCAAGCCGGCCGGTCCGGTCGCCCCGCTCGTGCTCGCCTCCTTTGCCTCCATTGGCGTCCATGTGGACGCCGCCAAGTGGTACCCCATGCTCCGCCAGCCGGGCAATTACAAACTGCAGTGGAAGCCCTACAACGGCCTGCTGGCCAGCAACACCGTGACGATCAAGGTCACCTCCTTCAAGGATGCCATCATCCGCACCGACTTGGGGACCATACGCATGAGGCTGCTCTACGACAAGGCCCCCAAGACCGTCGAGAACTTCCTGGAACTCGCCCAGAAGGGTTATTACGACAACTTAACCTTCCACCGCCTGCTGCCCGGCTTCATCCTGCAGGGCGGTTCGCCCACCGGTGATGACACCGGCGTCCGTCCTGACGGTAGCCGGCTCAAGGCCGAGTTCAACGACACCCCGTTCGAACCCGGTACCGTCGCCGTCGCCCGCGCCGCCGACGACCCCGACTCCGGCAGTTGCCAGTTCTTCATCTGCCTGGGCCGCCAACCGCAACTCACCGGCCAGTACACCGCCTTCGGCCAGATCGTCGGCGACGAGTCGCTGGCCACCCTGGATAAGATTGCCAAGACCGAGGTCGTCCGTGGCCCCTTCGGCGAGAAGAGCCAGCCCGTCAAGCCTCTGCGGATCCAGTCGATCACCCTGGAGAGCGTCGCCCGCACCCCCACCAAGGTCAACCTGCTGGGCGGCCCGCAGTCCAGCCCCGGTCTGGCCGCCAACTGACGGCCGACTCTAGAGCGTTTTCCGATTATCTCTAGCGGGAGCGACAGCATGGTCCTGCAACAGCGCAGGACTATGGCACCTGGCGCTCATGCCTGACGCTATACATAAACAGAATCCGATCTAAAAGATTGAAACAGTAAAGCGGGGCCCCGGTGATACCAGGGCTCCGCGTTTGTTTTCGCCGTCTCCCGCATCCGTCCTTCGCTACGCGTCATGCCCGCGGACCGGGCTCCTCGCGCACGACGAACTTGCAGCCGATGTGGAGGCCCTCCGGCGTAGCCGTCGCATGTGCCACGCGCACGCCCGCCGAGTACGTGAACCGCCGGACCGTCATGAAGACCTCCGCCGATGCCCCCGTCGGGACGGACTGCCTGGTCAGCAATCCTATGCCGTCAGCCGATAGGTCGGTGACGACCGCGTCGATCTCTACCTGGCTGCCGTCGGCGTTGCAGCAGCGTATGCTCGCAGGGGCCTGCAAGGCCCATCTATGCTGGTCGCGTTTGAACAGCAAGGGGAAGGAGCCCCCATAGCCTGCGGCTGCCAGCTTCGGCAGCAGCGACGCGCAGTGGGCTGGCGGGACAACGACACGTCCGTCTCTCGCAAGTTTCACCATCGTGGCACCTCCGTTCAGAGTCGCTCAGGGTTCGCCTATTCCGCGGGCGCCACCGCCTCCGCGAAAGCAGCCCCCTCGTGGGAATATCGGATTTCCAGCCAGACAAGTCAAAGCAACATCATCTTCAGACGTGCAGAGGGATATTTATCGGCACCGCAGGCCGGCAGTGACCGTAAGGCTGCCTGGCATAGGTCCTGCCCAAGGATTGAATTGACCGTTGACCGCCGACCGTCGTTCCTACCGCGTTCCCGTCCGGTACCTCGTAACAATCATCTCCGCAGCCTTGATACCATCCACCGCCGCCGAAACGATCCCGCCCGCAAACCCCGCGCCTTCGCCGACCGGATACAGGTTCTCGCACGACGGACTTGTCCGCGTAGCCGGGTCCCGCATGATCCGCACAGGCGAACTCGCCCGCGTCTCCGGCGCCGTCAGAATCGCCTCCTCGCCCGCAAAGCCAGGTAGCCTGCGACCCAGCATCTGCAGCGCCTTCTCGATCGCCTCGGCCACGTCCTTCGGCAGGACCCCATGCAGGTCCACCGACCGCGACCCGATCGGGTGATCCACCGTCATCGACTCTGCCGTAGCCTTGCCCGCCAGGAAATCCGTCGCCCGCTGCGCCGGCACCGCGTAACTGCCCGCCGCCTCGTAAGCCGCCTTCTCCCACTTTTCCTGGAACTCGATCCCCGCCAGCGGATGCTCCCCGAATTGCTCCGGCTTGAGCGTCACCACCAGCCCGCTGTTGGCGTACGCGCCAGCCCGATCCGACGAGCTCGCCCCGTTCGTCACGCATAGCCCCGCCGCCTGATTGGCAGGCAGGATCTGGCCCCCCGGGCACATGCAGAACGAGTACACGTCCCCGAGCGTCCCGCCCGCCCCCTTGGCGTTCAGATGATAATCCGCAGGCGGCAGCTTCGGATGGCCCACCAGCGTCCCGTACTGCCAGCGATTCACCAGTTCCTGCGGGTGCTGGATCCGCACCCCGATCTGGAACGGCTTGGTGGCCAGCCCAATCCCCAGCCGGTGCAGCATCGCATAGACATCCCGCGCGCTGTGCCCGGTCCCGAGGATCACCGCGCCGGCCTCGAACTCTCGCCCGTCCGCGAGTTTGACCTTGGTGATCCTTCCGCTCTGATCTCTTATGAGATCGCTGACCTGGCAGCCGAAGTGCACCTCGCCGCCCGCCTCGATGATCCCCTTGCGGATCCTCGCGCAGATCCCGGGCAGCTTGTCCGAACCGATGTGCGGCTTGCCGTCGATGAGGATTTCCTCGCTCGCCCCCGCCCGCACGAGCACCTCGTATACATCCTGCGTGAGAGGATCGTGGATTCTCGAATACAGTTTGCCGTCGCTGTACGCCCCCGCGCCGCCCTCGCCGTACAACAGGTTGCTCTCGGGGTTGAACAGCCCCTGCTTGTAGAACGTGACAAACACGTCCCGATCCCGCTGCTCGACGGGCTGCCCCCGTTCCAGCACGATCGGCGCGTAGCCCTGCGTTGCCAGCGTCAAGGCCGCGAACATCCCGGCCGGCCCGAACCCGATCACCACGGGCCGAGCGGGCAGGGGGGTATCGCCCGGCTTCAGCTCGATCGGCTCGCAGGGCTTGTAGATCGCCACATCCTGTCGACCAAGCCGCTCCACCAGGCCCGCCTCGCGCCGTGGCCCTTCCTGCATCTCGACCACGAGGTTGTAGACGAACTGGATTTCCTGCTTGTCCCGCGCATCCAGGCTCCGGCGGACGACCTCCCACTCCCCGATTGCCTCGGCCGGCATGCGCAGCCTCTTCGCCACGCGCTCCAGCAAGCGCTCGTCCGGCTCATCGATCCCCAGCGAAATGTTGCGAACCAGAATAGGCATTAGAGACCCTTTTCGGTATTAGCCAAGTTGTTCGTCTTCGGTTGCGATTTGTCGTTACCAGCGCCGACTGTGAGTTCCTCCGGTGGACGAGTTTTCCACCGGCGATGCACCCAGAGATACTGCGTCGGGTCCTTCCGGACGAACTGCTCGATTGCCTTAGTATATTCCTGCGTGATCCAGAGGACTTCATTCTCCTGGCCCTGCCACTCGTGAGGCCAGATCAGCCGCGTCAGTTCGACCTCGTACTCGAAGCTGTCGCTGACCCGCCGAGCGCAGCCGATCATGATTGGCACGTTGTACTCCCGCGCCAGCAAGCCGATCGACTTGTACGTGCTCGCCTTGCGCCCGAAGAAATCGACGAACAGGCCCTTGTGCCCCGCGTTCTGGTCGGCGATGAAGCCCACCGAGCCGCCCTTGGCAAGGATCTCCTCCGCGATCTCGGTCATCCCCTTCTTGTAGATCAATTTGAGACCGCCGGCCCCCCGCGTGCGGACGGTATAGTCGTTGAGATAGGGATTATCCAACGGCCGCATCACCGCGGCGATGTCGAGCCCTACCGCCGCCATCGCGTAGCCGACCAGTTCCCAGTTGCCGTAGTGGCCCGTCACCATGATCACACCCGTCTTGCCTTCCAGCAGGTAGTGGATCGCCTGGGTGATGTCTGGCCCGATGCGGATGTATTTCGACCACGTCCACGGGGTAATCAGGCGGGGCGAAAAGAGCAATTCCATGGCCATCATGGCCATCTGCTGGCACGACCGCAGGGCGATCCGGTCGATCTCTTTCTCACTCAGCGTCTGGCCGTACGCCCGTCGGATGTGGTCTCGAGCCAGTTCCCGGTGGCGCTGCAGTGTGCGATACCACAGCCAGCCGAAAAAGCGGGCCGTCCGCAGGTTCGCGTTGATCGGGAACATGTGGAAGATGAGCGTCAGTACCCGAAACGCCAGGTATGCCAGGTAGTTGACTGTCTTGCCGGACCGCTTAGCCATAGTAGGCCGATTCTACGCCAGACTGGGCGGGACCATCAAGCGCTGGCAGGATATGTTGACGCTGTTGCGACAGGGGGATGAAAGGAGTCGTGATTGTTACTGGCAATTGGCCACTGCTGTCGTCGTGGTTATGGTTGTCATTGTCGTGGCTGTTACCGGCCGCGCCTCGCCGACCACCGGTACCGCCGTCGCCGTCCGTCAGCCCTCATCCCTGCTGTTACGCCACAGGCTCAAGCTCAATGGCATGGCTCTTCTGCTGCAGGTAGGCCGCCATCAGGATATGACGCAGCCGCTCGGCGTTCTGGGCTGCCAGGTAGTCGTCCGAGAAGTCCAGCCGGAACGGCATGCTGAACGTCCGGATCTGCTGCAGCAGCTTCAGGCGATCCATTACCGCGATCTTCGTCAAGACCGAATCGATTTCACTGATTGTCATGGCGCACCTTTGGCCTTTACGACCTGCAAGCGGTTCTCTTTGTTCGCCGATACCCGTAGGATGATTGTGTATCGGCCAGGCCAGGCTGGTACTTCTGTTAAGTGTGCCATCTGTTCAATGAGTATCCTGGAGTCGTGCGTGAACAAATCGGATCTGCAATTTGATCTGCCCGAGGACCTGATCGCCCAGGAACCCTGCCTGCACCGCGACCGCTGCCGCCTGCTGGTGCTGGACCGCAGTGCTCGGACCCTCTCACACAGGGTTTTCGCCGACCTGCCCGAACTGCTTCGTCCGGGCGACCTGCTCGTGCTGAACCGCTCGAAGGTCCTGCCTGCCCGCTTCGAGGCCCTCAAGAAAACGGGCGGCCTAGTAGGGGCCCTCTTCGTCCACGAGGATTCCGTCGGGACCTGGCAGGTTCTGCTCCGCGGCAAGGGTCGTCTGCACACAGGCGACGTCCTCTCCCTCGCGGATGGCCGTTGGCAAATGCGCCTCACCGAGCGTCGCGACCGCGGCCTCTGGCATATCTCCCTTGACCCCGCCGACGCCGCCGAGGTGATCCTCGGTGCGATAGGCCAGGTCCCGCTCCCCCCGTACATCCATCGCCAGGACCACGACACCCGCGCCGCCGCCGACCGCGACTGGTACCAGACCGTCTACGCCCGCGAGCCAGGCAGCGTCGCCGCACCGACGGCTGGCCTGCACTTTACCGAGCCGCTGCTCGACCAGATCCGCGCCCTGGGCGTCGATTGCGCCTACGTCACGCTGCACGTGGGCCTCGGCACCTTCCAGCCTGTCGAAGCCGACGATCTCACCCAGCACCAGATGCACTCGGAGTACTTCGAACTGCCCCCCGAAACTGCTGAAAAGGTCAACCGCACGAAGGCTTCAGGGGGCAGGATCATCGCGGTGGGCACAACCTCGGTCCGCGTACTGGAGACGTGCGCAGGTCACTCCGATCGGTTGTCGGCCGAGACTGGCTGGACAAACATCTTCATCTACCCCCCATACCGCTTCAAATGCGTGGATTGCCTGATCACCAACTTCCACCTGCCGGGCAGCACGCTTCTAGCCCTGGTCTTCGCCTTGGCCAGCCGCGACTTTGCGCTCGACGCCTACGCCCAGGCTGTCCAGCATCGCTACCGCTTCTTCTCCTACGGCGACGCGATGATCATCCTGTAGACCATCATTCCCCGGCGGATGCCGATTGTGTCTGCGCCCTTTGCGTCGTGGCAGGTTGCGTATCCGCCGCCTCCTGAGGCCACAGCGCCTGCTCGTCCGCCACTGACCTGCCCCCAATTTATGTACCAACCGTTATGAGAGTCTGACCAGTATAGTCCGAGTTCCGGCTGTTGTGGTGGCTGTTGTCCAGGAGGGGAAGAAGCCGGGGGTTCGGGGGAAGAGCCCCTGAAGCCTCTGTGCCGTTGTCCTTCCGGTGGTTGCCGTGGCCGCACCGTGCCGCGAACACTGCCGGTGTGACGTAGCCAAGTGACGAGTGCGGTCGCACGTGATTGTACTCCTGCTGCCAAGGGGCTGCCAGAGCCTTGGCTTCGGCCAGATTCAGCAGTTCGTCCCGCAGCCGGCCACGGAGAGCCCGGTTCAATGTACAGGGCACCGATCCCGGCTTTGCTCAGGTACTGCCGGATCACCTGGGCGATGAACTCCGGCCCGTTGTCGCTGCGGATGCACATGGCTGCAGGCGACTTCGATGAGGCGCGTAGCGGTTCGGACGGGTTTTGGAGCCCCGCAGGCGACGCCGTCCGGGATCGCGGCCGACCCTGGCCAGACGTGATATATGGCCCAGACGGGCAGCATGGCCGAAGTGTCGTAGAACGCAGTGGCCTCGGTCAGCAGCATGCCAGGTGCGCGAGCGTGGCTGCGTTCTAAAGTTGTTCTGATGTCGTCCCGTTACGTGTGTATTGAGTCCAGCAGGACGGCCGCGATCGGGCCGAAGACAATCACCGGCAGCCAGGCCGGCAGTTCGGGATGGACGTCGGCGTTGATGAGGTTGATCGCCACAAAGGTCGTGGCGAAGGTGACGCCCGTCATGACCAGGCTCATCGTGGCGTCCTTGATGATCGGGCGAGGCTGGCGGTGCAGGAAGGCGTACAGGCCGATAATCAGCATCACCACGTTCATGATCGGAGTGGTCACGCGGCTGTGCTTGACCTTGGCCAGGCGGGTCTGCGGGCCCATCTTGTCTTGCTGGAGCTGCTGGATCCGTTTGAGGCTGAGGAAATCGGTCCATTGGGCGCTCTGGCGGTACATCAGCTCCTTGGGACCCAGTGGGCTGGCGTAGCTTGGCACGCCCGTCCGCAGAATCTGGGTCTGCTGCAGGCCCGGTTGGTTGGAGCGGCTGTCCTTGTACATGCTGCCGCGGACCAGGTCCCAGGACTGGCGATTCTCGTTCCAGTTGGCGACCTCGGCCGAGATGATCTCCTGCAGCGAGCCGTCCGGCGTGCGGCGGATGACCAGCATGTGCTTGATTTCCTCGTCAGCGGGCGAGTACTTCAGGGCGCTGACCAGATCGCCTCTGCCATCGGGCACGAACCAGACGGGGAAGGCCCGCTGGCCCTCGATGTTGTCGCGGCTGCGGGCGAGTTTATCGGCGACCTGCGGGATGACGATTTCCTGGTTGAGGATCCACAGGCCGTTCATCAACAGGGCCACGACGATCAGGGGGGCCGCCACGCGGTGCAGGGACGTGCCGGAGGCCAGCAGGGCGGTCAGCTCGTTGGATCGCTGCATCCGCGCCAGGGTCGTCGCGGCGGCGACGATCGTGATCAGGCCGGCCAACTGCGAGAAGTAGACGAAGAGGTTGTAGCCATAATAGCTGGCGATGTTGGCGGTTACGACGGCGACCGATTCGCGCTCCTTGAGGAACTCGTCGAGGTTGACGTACAGATCGATGATGATGTAGAGCCCGATCATCACGAACAGCGAGATGAAGTAGTTCCAGAGAAAGGCTTTAATAATGTACTTATCGATTATCTTCATGGGTACTGTTCCTAGCGCCGGATACACCGGAATACGATTGCGGCGTCGACAAGGGCCATCAGGGCGATCACGCCCCACATCGTCGCCAGGCCCAGGATGGCCGTGCTGTTGTTCTCCGCCAGTTGCCGGCCCGTGGTGATGACCAGTACCACGATCACGGTCGGCACGAATGCCACGCCGAAGGCGGTGAGGGCGTGCCCGCCGCGGAGCAGGATGCCCAGCGCGGCCGCCAGCAGCACGAGCACGAGCGTGCTGGCCGACATGGTCAGCCGGGAGTGGATCGCCGCAGTGATCTGGCGCTGTATGTCGCGGATGTCACCCAGCCGATCCTTGCGCATCTGCTGCAAGGAGGCAGGCAACGGCAACTCCAGTGCCGGGTTGAGGATCTGCTCGTCGCTGTAGGAGATGCGATTGGGCACCGCATCGAGGGGCAGTTGGACCGAAGGCGGCTCGAAGGGGGTGGGCTGCTGGACCGGCTTGGAGGTTTCCTGCGGATCGTGCAGGGTCACGTTGTCGCGCAGGACAAAGCTGATCGTCAGGCTGTCCGGGCTATTTTGTTTGTCGGAATTGGCCTGGAACGTCATGTCGCCCTTGCTGGCGCGGTAGATTCGCACGTGTTTGCCTTCGACCTGCTCGATCGTGGGCTCGAGCAGCTCCAGGCGGGGTCGGCGAGCCTGATCATCGAGTTTGGCCCTCTTCGCCCGGATGCGGTACTCTTGGCCGGACGGGCTCTTAAGCACTGCCATCGAGCTGTGTCGCATGGAGTCGAGGATCTGGGCGGCCTCCGAGAGGCCTGCCAGTTCCAGGCGGAAGCGTTTGAGTTTGCCCTGGACGGCCGGGGTCTCGGAGGGGTGGTCCTGGTAGTAGAGCAGCTCGCTCAGGTCGAGGAACTTGAGGCGCATCCGGCTACCCGATAGGAACGCCGGGAGCTGCTGCAGGCCGAGCGGCAGGCTCGCCATGCTGGTGAACTGCAGCCGTTGGTGGTCGAATATGCGGGCCCGAAGGGTCCGGATGGTCATGCTCATCGGGGTCTTGCTCTTGTCGAAGACCAGCAGGATCTGCTCGGCCGTGCCGGTGCGCACGGGATCATCCTCGCGGAACTCGATGAAGGCGGCCTTTTCGATCAGCACGACCTGCTTCCTGGGGTCGTTCTCGCCGAGAACTTTCTGCGTCTCTTCTTCATTGAGTTTGCGGGCGTCGTCGGCGTAGATGATGTAGTTCTTGGTGAACGACAAGTGCCCCTGGTCCTTGAGCTTGGCAACGACCATGTCCTCGATGTTATGCTGGGCGATCTCGTCGATCCGTTGGAACAGTTGCGGGACCTTGTAGTTGCTGAGCCAGAAGCTGAAAGCGCCTACCACAATTGCCAGGCCGATGGCCGAGCCGAGCAGCCGCAGGATGTTAATACCACTGGCTTTGCAGGCGTCGAGTTCGTTGTCGGCGGCGAGCCGGCCGTAGACCAGGGCGCAGCTGAGCAGGGCGGCGATCGGCAGCATGAATGAGGCGACCAGCGGAATAAACCAGAGGAGCAGCCTGGCGACATCGCCAGGGCTGATCTGGTCAATGCGGATCAGGTTGAACAAGCCGCCGCCCATGCCGAACATGAGCGTAAGCCCGATGGCTGTCAGGGCGAAGTTCTTCAGCAGTTCCCGCAGGACATATCGATGCAGGATTCCAATCATTTGGTCCGTTAACTCCTTGGGCGATTAGGTGGGCGCCTTGCCAGCAGGCGCCGCAGCTGCGGCGTTGCCAGCGACCGGGGTGCAAGCCGTAGCGCAGGTGTCGCAGTTACCGATAGCCTCGTGGACGGCCTGGGCGAGGCGCTTGATGCCCTCGCGGATGTTGGCGGCCGACTGGACCCCGTAGCTGAGGCGCATCTTGTTGGTCGGGCGCGGCTCAGACGCGTAGCAGTACTCGCCCGGGACGTATAGGACGCCTTTCTCGACGCAGCGGCGGAAGAGGAATTGGTCGCGGCCGGTGTTGATGCACTCTGGCAGGGTGAGCCAGACGTACATGCCGCCGTTGGGGCGGGTCCAGTGGACTTGGCCGCGTAGGTCGCCCAGGCACTCCTGCAGGGCTTCGAGGGTAGCATCGCGCTTCACGCGGTACGCCTGGCGGACCGTTTCGACGTGCCTGTCGTAGATTCCGTCGCGCATCGCCCGGTAGATCAGGTGCTGAACGAAATTGCAGCTGCCGAAGTCGTGATTGCCCTTCTGCTGGAGGAACGGGTCGACCAGGTCGTCCGGCAGGAAGGCGTAACCGGTCTTGAGGCCGGCGGATAGCGACTTGCTGAAGGTCATGCACGTAGCGACGTACTTGTTTTCGGGGTCAAAGCGTTTCACGCCCGGCCAGGTCTGGCCGTCGATGCGGATGAGGCCAGCAATCGGCTGGGGCTTGCCGGTCCAGTGCACGGTGTTGGAGGCAGTGAGATCGTCGGTGTTCGACCAGATGGAGAAGTAGGGGTTGTGAGTGATGAGTGGAGTGGATGGAGGACGGGGCGGCTGCTGGGCGATAAGGCTGGTGGCGGTCAGGACGGTGGCAAGCAGGGTTGAGAGGTGGAAAGCAACTTCGCAGACGCCAAGGTGGGGTCTGTGGAACGGTGCCACAAATTGCGTATCAAACGGCAGAGCCCAGGACTGATTG
>JANYLN010000219.1 GCA_025357795.1 Planctomycetota bacterium | reverse complement strand
GTGACCGACGGCCAGGCGTACGAGATCACGGAGGCGCCTGCGGCGGGGCCGGCGGAGTAGCGGCCTGCTGGAATCGCACTGTGAGAGCGGCACGGCCTCCGCTGTGTCCTGCTGTTCGGGGCGCAGCTGGGGCCGTGGCGTGTCCGTCGGAGCCGTGACGTCAACAGGCGACTGTCCGGAATTGGTTCGCGTGCATGTGCGGTTTGTTGTTCCGGCTTGACCATCTCGCTATACTTCCGCGGTTGTTTTCGGTCGCGTAGATGAGTAAAGGTCTGGTACGGACCGTATTAGAGGAGTAACCCATTGGGCAAGTCCCTTACGTATAAGATCCTCGAGCAGCATCTGGTCGAAGGCAATCTCGTCCCTGGCGAAGAGATCGGCGTCAAGATTGACCAGACCCTCACCCAAGACGCCACCGGCACGACCGCGTTCCTGCTGTTCGAGTCGATGGGCGTACCGCGGGTCCGCAACGAACTGGCGGTCTCCTACGTCGACCACAACATGTCCATGTTCGGGCCCGAAAACCATACCGACCACCTGTACCTGCAGACGGTCGCGCCCAAAGTCGGCGCCTACCACAGTCGGCCAGGCAACGGCATCTGCCACCAGGTCCACCTCGAGCGCTTCGCCGCCCCGGGCAAGACCCTGCTGGGCAGCGACAGCCACACCCCGACGGCCGGCGGCTGCGGCACGCTGGCGATTGGCGCGGGTGGCCTGGACGTTGCGGTCGCGATGGGCGGCGGCCCGTTCTACATGACCGCGCCCAAGGTCATCGGCATCGAACTGAAGGGCTCTCTCCAGCCGTGGGTCGCCCCCAAGGACGTGATCTTCCGCGTGCTCAGCATCCTGACCACCAAGGGTAACGTCAGTTGCATCGTCGAGTACTTCGGCCAAGGCGTGAAGAGCCTCGCCGTGCCCGACCGCGCGACGATCACCAACATGGGCGCCGAACTCGGCGTGACCACGAGCATCTTTCCGGCTGACGCCATGACCCGGAAGTACCTCAAGGCGCAGGGCCGCGAGGATCAGTACAAGGCGATGGCCCCGGACCGCAATGCGACGTACGATCGCATCACCAAAAAGCTGCACTTCGAAAAGGATGCCGCTTCGATCGGCAATATCCGGAAGTACTGCCTGGGCGTGGAAGTGACCGAGCCGGACAAGGACGGCTACGGGAAGGTCTCGTTCGACCGGATCGTGATCGACCTGTCGCAGCTCGAACCCCTCGTGGCCGCGCCGGGCAGCCCCGACAACGTCGAGACCGTCAAGCAGAACTCCGGCAAGAAGGTCAACCAGGTAATCGTCGGCTCGTGCACCAACAGCTCCTTCCACGACCTGATGGTCGTTGCCAAGGTGCTCGAGGGCAAGACGGTCCACCCGAGCGTGGAGTTCAGCGTCGCCCCGGGGAGCCGGCAGGTCTTCCACATGCTCGCCCGCAACGGCGCGCTGGCGAGCCTGATCGCCGCCGGTGCCAAGATCCTCGAAAGCGCCTGCGGGCCGTGCATAGGCCAGGGCCAAAGCCCCGCCGAAGGCACCGTCAGCGTCCGCTCGTTCAATCGCAACTTCACGGGCCGCAGCGGCACGCTCGATGACAAGGTTTACCTCGCCAGCCCCGAGACCTGCGCCGCCGCCGCCATCACGGGCGAGTTCTGCGACCCGCGGGACCTGACCGCCAAGGGCCTGGCCTACCCCAAGGTCACCTGGCCCAGCAAGTTCATCATCGACGACGCCCTGATCCTCACGCCCCAAACGCCCGAGGACGCTGCACAAGTCGAGGTCTTCCGCGGCCCGACGATCGTCACGCCCCCGGCTGCCGAGGTGCCGCCGGTCGATCTGGCCGGCCCGGTCCTCATCAAGGTCGCGGACAAAGTCACGACCGACGACATCATGCCCGCCGGCTCGTTCCTCAAGCACCGCAGCAACGTGCCCGAGTACGCCAAGGCCGTCTTCTTCCGCTTCAACAAGAAGGACCAGCCGACCTTCGCCCAGCGGGGCCTGGCCGCCAAGCAGGCCGGCCAGCACGGCATTGTGGTCGGCGCCGAATCCTACGGCCAGGGCTCCAGCCGCGAGCACGCCGCCCTCTGCCCGATGTACCTGGGCGTCCGTGCGGTGATCGCCAAGAGCATGGAGCGAATCCACAAGGCCAACCTGGTGAACTTCGCGATCGTGCCCCTGCTGTTCGTCGACCCAGCCGACTACGACAAGATCGACCAGGGCGACGAGCTGGCCGTGCCGGGCCTGCTCAAGGCGGTGGAGTCCGGCGATCCGACCGTGACAGTGCAGAACCGGACGAAGGGCACCACGTTCCAGTGCTCATTGCCGCTGACGACCCGCGAGCGGAAGATCCTGGCGGTGGGTGGCAAGCTGAATCACACGAGGTTGACGGGAGCGGCGGGCCCGGGTCCGGGCCGATCCATCCGGGGATCGGGATGACCCATCCGGCCGTACGGATGGTCCATTTCGCCCTCAGGATGACTGATCCCGCCGTCAGGATTGGTGTCCCCGCCTTCCGGATTGCCTCACCCGCCGGCGGGGAAGCGATTGCCGCCGCCCGCACCTGCTACGCAGAGGTCCCGGAGCCGTCGACGTATTTTGCGATTCTGCCGATACTTACAGGCCGCAAAGGGCCGCACGCGGCCGGCAGATGTGAGTGATGACCCTGATTCTTTGTCTTTTTCTCGCCCGCCCGCGTGCGAGCCGTTGACGCGGCCGGGTTCTGGACCGACCATGGTTGGCACAAGTCGGGGGGATCAAAAGGAGAGGCAACGTGACGCGCCCAGTCTACATTCTGCGATGGATAGCAGTTCTCCCAGGAGGATTGCTCTTTGCGATTCTGGTGATGTTCCCAATCCATTGGGCCGTGATGCTCATCCAGGCATTTGGCCGCGATGGCGACGGACTCAGCCTTTGGACGTGGCTTGCCAAAATGTCGCCCTACGCGCTCGAGCATTTTGGCTACGCGTTCTTCACCCCATTCGTTTGGATTTCCGCCGCAGCCTGGATAGCTCCGAAATTCAAGTATCAGGCTGGCATAACCTTGTCAGTTCTCTGGGGCGTTGGCATCGGTTTCACCCTCACCTACGTAATGCTCGAATACGAACTTTCCGGATGGCAGTGGCTTCATCTGGCGTTTACATGCCTGCTGGGCGGTGCCGGGGTTGTCGCCGGACTTGTGCGGGCACACTCGCTTGAGAAGAGGGCGGCAGAGTTTCCTGTCACAGCGGTGCACACACAGGCATCGTCGTGCGCTGGCTCACTCAAGGAATAGAAACATGAACAGACGACAGATCAAAGCCATGTGGGTCGGCATTTGGGTGCTGGCAAGTATTCGGGGTCATCACTCGTTTCCCGACGACTTCCGTGGCCGCCCGGGGTTGCGCAACGTGAACTCCAACCCTAGCCGGACCGCCGTGCCGGCCACCCAGTCCGAGGCCCCGTA
>JANYLN010000188.1 GCA_025357795.1 Planctomycetota bacterium | reverse complement strand
TGATCGATCCTCGCCGGCGCAGCACCTACGACCGGCAGTTCTGCAAGGTGCGCCGCACCACGGTAACCCGGCCGGTCGCAGTGACCAGCACGTGGATCGGCAGCCCCCTCTTCCTGAACTCGCTGATGGCGGACGTCCTCGACGCCATGGCGGAGACGGATCCTGCGGGGGAGGCGGAGCCGGCGGCCTGGCAGCGCGTTGAGGTCGAGCCGATCCGCGTCGAACTGATCCTGCTGCCGGAGGCCGCTCGGACCGGGGCGGAAGTCCGCCTGGATCTGCCGGTGGTCATCACCTGCCGGAATTGCCGGGGCACGGGCCTGGCGGAGTCGTTCATCTGCCAGGCCTGCCGTGGACGGGGCAAATGGTCCAATACACGATCGGTCCGGTTCTTCCTGGCTCCGCCGATCCGTGACGGCCAAGTCGTCACGCTGGACCTTCGCGCAGCGGACATCCCGGTCGGCCAGGCGAGTGCGCATGTCCGCTTGAGCTGGTTGTAAGAATGACAAAGTCGAGTAGGTCGCACCAAGTATAAGGCGCCGCGATTGGCAGATCCCGCAGCGTACGTCAGCCAACCTGGTAGCCGAACATCCATCCCCAGATCGTCAGCCACAGCGGCAGGGTAGCCGCGGCAAAGATGTACTGCAGGAAGATCAGGCCGCTGGCTGCCTGGGCCGTGCGTTCGCCACCGTAGCGGTGGGCGATGACAGTCATCGCCACGGCCGTGGGCATCGCGGACTCGACGAACAGGATGACCGCCTTTGAGTGGTCCAGCACGCCCCAGTGCAACAGGGCGCTCAGAATGCCGAACATCAGGGCGGGGAACAGCACCAGCCGCAGGGCCAGCGCCATGACCGAAAACCCGATCGGCGGTCGGTACGAGTGGTCCAGCTGCATCAGGGTCGCCCCGAGGATGAGCATCATCAGCGGCACGGTGCAGGTGCCGAGCATCGTAAAGGGCGAGAGGATCTGCGTGAGCGTTTGCGGTTCGACCAACTGAGGGATTCCGACCAGGCAGGCCAGCACCGAGGCCACGCTGGCGATGAATGGCGGGGAGATGGCATTGCGCCAGGCGGCCCGGTCGTTGGTGCCGGCTGGGTCGCGGAACGCCATCACTCCAATCGACCACATCAGGGGACTGATGCCCATAATAAACAGGAACAGCAAGGCGAGCATGGCGCCCTGGTACTTAGCGAGCGATCCGCGGGCGTAGAGTTCGGTAACGATGGGGATCGCCAGGTAGCCTGCGTTGTGGAACGACAGGGTTGCCACCGTGTAGCGAGGGTGCAGCCAGCTTCGCCCAGCTAGGGCGATCGGCCAGGCCAGCAGCGCAAAGCCGGCGATCATCAGCACGGCGCTGATCGGCAGGAGGTACCAGCCCTGGTAGAACGCCTGCTCGGGCCGGAATTGCGAGAGGACACCGGTGGCGATGAAGGCTGGCAGGAGCAGGGCCACCGTCAGGCGGGAGAGGGCATCGACGGTTGCCTTGGTGACAATGCCTACCCGAAACAGGATCGCCCCGATAGCCACCAGGACGCCCAGCCTCGCCAGCGGCAGGAGCGACCAACCTGCCAATTGGGCTAGCTGCGACCAGTCCGCAATCGCCTGATTCTGAACCGCAATCTCAAGCATAGTGGTCCATGTTCAGACAAATCGCTGGCTCTGGCAAGAGACACTGACCGACGGACCGCGGGCCCCGGCCTGGCCAGTCCGCAGGACTGTCGCTTGAAAGCGAAGGGCCGCCGGCAACCAGCCAGCGGCCCCTTTGCATCAGGCTTACATCAAAAATCATCCCTAATCCTTACGACTGGGGATTGCTGATGAGGTTTCTCACTTCCGCAGCGATCAATTCGTATATGCTCGAGGGGATCACGTCGACCCGCAGGATCTCGGCGAGTTCCTGGACGTCCGACTCGATCTTGGGCAGCGTGCCCGCCAGCACCGACAGTTCCAGGCCGATCAGGTTCATCGCCTCGTGGCAGACGCCGGCCACTTCTCCGGGGTGCGGCTTCTCGCAGAGCATCTTGCCGATCCTGCAACTGCCGTTGATCACCCGGGCCATGACGGCGACCTGCTCGTCCAGGATCGGGTCCAGCGGCCAGGTGTGATGGTGCCGCACAGCCTTGACGATCGCATCGGGCAGTTGCCAGTGTTCCAGGACCAGGGCCGAGACGTCGGCGTGCGTTACGCTCACGGCCTGGTGCTCCATGTCCGTCATGTCGTACGGCTGACAGGGGCGGTAGTGCTGGGCGACCGGCTCGTACCGATGGTGCAGGGCATCCGCCAGGATCACCACACCGATGTCCGCCAGCAGGGCGCTAATAAACGCCTCGTCGCGCCTGGCTGGCAGCAGGGCGTCAGCGAACCGGGCCGCCAGGATCGCCGAGGCCAGCGACCGCCGCCAGAGGTAGCTCATATCCACGCCGCCCTTGGTGCCGCTGCCGACGGACTGGACCATGTACCGGCTGAGCACGAGCGAGCGGACCCGCTTGAGGCCCAAAAGCGTCAGGGCCTGACGCAGCGAGGTCACCTTCCGCGTCACGCCGAACAGGGCGGAGTTGGCCAGGCGAAGGATCTCGCTGGCGATGCCCGGATCGGTGCTGAGCAGTTCGGCCAGATCGTCGAACTGGAAATCGGGCTCCTGCGTCAGTTCGAGAAAGCGAGTCACGACGTGCGGTACTGACGGTACCGCGGCGGACCTCTTGAGCAATTCCAGCGTCTCGCCATTTATGACCGCGTGGCAGGTAGACATAGGGTACCTCGTTTTGCGTCCCGACCAGATCGGCCTGACTACATCCGGCCAGACTGAATATACGATTCAAATCCGCGAGCCACGAATACTTGCGGCTTCGGTAGGAACATCGGCCCGACATCAGGCTGTCTTCGGCAAGATCGGCAGGCCAGGCAAGATATTGGCGGGATCGGGGAGGAGCCATGACTCAATGCTGTAGCTCGCCTATACTTACGCTCTTACCGCCAGAGCGTTCCCTCGGCGATGGCCCTGCGTAGGGTCGCTTGGCCAACGGATGGGCGTACAGGGCATAGTTATCGGCCATGCGACGATCGGCGAGCCGTGTGTCGCCGGAGCATTTGCGGTTACTATAGGGGACTAACCCCGTGGGCGGCCTTGCCGCCGGGGCGGCCGTGGAATACAGTCGCGTGTTTCGGATATAGTCGAACATTGAGGAGAGTCCGATGTCCAAACGCCTCGAGGGCAACCTGATCGTAGCGCCGGAGCAGAAGTTCGCGCTGGTGATCGGCCGGTTCAACGACTTCTTCACGAGCAAGCTAGTGGGCGGGGCGATCGATACGCTCAAGCGCCACGGCGCCAATGAAGACCAGATCTGCGAGGTCTGGGTGCCGGGGGCGTTCGAGATCCCGGTGATCGCCAGCCGGATGGCCCGCGCGGGTAAATACAGCGCGATCATCTGCTTGGGCTGCGTGATCCGCGGCCACACGCCGCATTTCGACTACGTCGCCAGCCAGGCCGCGCGCGGGATCGCCCAGGTGAGCATGCAGACGGGCGTGCCGGTGATCTTCGGCGTGGTCACGGCGGATACGCTCGAACAGGCGATCGAACGGGCCGGCAGCAAGGCGGGCAACCGCGGCGCGGACGCGGCTCTCACGGCCATCGAAATGGTCAACCTGCTAAAGGTGGTTGACGAGGCGGGGGCATGACAACCAAGCCGAACGAGAGCACCGTACGCGAGCATCCGCGGCGACGGGCGAGGGTCCTGGCCATGCAGGCCCTCTACCAGTTTGATGTCCGCGGCGACGAATGGAACAAGGAACTGGACACTTGGCTGCTGCAGAACGAGCCTGACTACGACACCCGCGAGTACGCCCGCCAACTGGCCCGCGGGGTCTGGGAGAACCGCGACTGGCTCGACGGGCTGATCAAGCAGGTCAGCCAGAACTGGGACCTCTCCCGCATCGGCGCAGTCGAGCGGGCGGTGATCCGCCTGGCTGCCCGCGAGATGCTCATGCAGTCCGAGCCGCCCGTTCCGGTGGTCATCAACGAGGCGATCGAGCTGGCCAAGGCCTTTGGGGACAAGGAGAGCGGCGGCTTTGTCAACGGCGTGCTCGATGCCCTCTGGAAACGGCATCGCGACCTCAAGCCGGCGGCCGTGCAGAAGAAGTGAGCGACAATGGGACTCTTTGACAGAATCAAGCAGAGCCTGACCAAGACTCGCGCCAAGCTGATCGGCGGCTTTCGTACGATCCTGCCGTTCGGCCAGAAGATTGACGACAAGGTCCTCGACCGGCTCTGGGAGCTGATGGTCCAGGGCGATATCGGCCCGACGCTGGCGGCCAGGATGACCGACCAGCTCAGCAAGGCATGGAAGAGCGGCGAGATCTCCGAGACGCAGGAGATCGTGCCATACATGCAGAAATACCTGATCAGCCTCTGGCCGAGTAATAACCGCGAGATCCACTTTGCCCCCAGCGGGCCGACGGTGATCCTGATCGTCGGCATCAACGGCTCGGGCAAGACCACGAGTGTCGCCAAGATCGCCTGGTGGCTCAAGCATCAGGGCAAGAGCGTGATGATCGCGGCGTGCGATACGTTCCGGGCCGCGGCAGTCGAGCAGTTGACAATCTGGGCGGACCGCATCGGCGTACCGATCGTCAAGCACACCAGCGGGGCCGACCCGGCCGCGGTTGCGTACGACGCCGTCGAGGCGGCTGTGAATCGACACATCGGCGTGCTGATCGTGGACACAGCCGGGCGGCTGCATACCCAGGATCACCTGATGCGCGAGCTGAACAAGATCCAGCGGGTCATCGAGAAGAAGATCCCCGGCGCGCCCCACGAGGTGCTGCTGGTGCTGGACGCCACGATCGGCCAGAACGCCATCAACCAGGCGAAGATGTTCAGCCAGCACGTGAAGGTCACGGGCATCATTCTGGCGAAGCTCGACGGCTCGGCCAAGGGTGGGGCCGTCGTGGGCATCCGTGAGGAGCTGGACGTACCGGTCAAGTTCGTCGGCCTGGGCGAGAAGTACGAGGACATCGAGCCGTTCGATCCGGCCACGTTTGTCGAGGCCATGCTCGCCGACGACAACACGGCACCCAAGGCGTAACATGGGAAGTACCACGGTTGAACCCTCACGCAAAGCACTGGCTCTGGACGCTGTTGCGGATCGCCTTGTGCGTGGCGGCGGTGGGCTATGTTGTCTCGCGTACCGATTTTCACGATACAGTCTTCCTCAAGAGCCAGGACGTTCCTGTACGGCTGATCCGCTTGAGCGACCGCTCGGCTGAGATTATGCGGGACGGCCAGTCTGGCACCGTAGCGCTAGAGCAACTGCAGACCGGCAAGGACAGCCAGGTCCGCGTGTCGTGGGGCCTGGCGAGCCTCGCCTCGCGGAGCAACAAGGGTCTGCTGATGCTGGCGATCCTCCTGTACGGCATTCAACCTTTGCTGCAAATCGTCCGCTTCCGCTGGATGCTGCGGCTGCAAAGCATCGCCGTGGAATGGTCCGCGGCCGCGTCCATGTGCTTCGTGGGTAACTTCTACAGCTACGTGATTCCCGGCATGACGGGCGGTGACATCGTCCGCGCCAGTTACCTGCTGCGCAACAGCAGCAACCGCCATGGCGGGCTGGTTGCGATTGCCCTGGACCGCCTGACCGGGATGGCGGGGATGTTCGCCCTGGCCGGGATTGCGGGGCTGCTGTTGCCGGTGCAGGAGC
>JANYLN010000172.1 GCA_025357795.1 Planctomycetota bacterium | reverse complement strand
GCTTCGCCCAGACCGGCGAGAGCAAGGCCATCCGCCTGCTGATCGGCACCATTGATATCAGAAAACTGGAAGACCTCGCCGCCCTCGATGCCGTCCTCCGCATCACCCCCGTAACTGCCTCCGCCTCCTGATCCGCGGCGGCACGTACTTCACTCCGAAATCTGTAACCCGGGGCACAGGCACAAGTAGCAAGCCTGTGCCCCTTCCTCAAAATTAACACGACACCGCCTGTCGACACGTAACCGGCAATTTTTGCGCGTTGGCGTGGTTTTCACCTAAAGAATTACTGGAGGTCGGGATGCGATTTTGCTAGCATGGATTCTGGAGGGCATCCCTCGTCTCTTTAAGTGCTGGCCAATCCAGACTCGCGACCGCAGGAGGAAGTGTAACGATGGAAAGAATCTTGCATTGCACCCTTGTAGCCATGACCACCGCTGCACTGTTGGCATTCCCGGTGGCAACATACGGCTGGCTGGATACAACCGCCCCGGACGTCCTCAAGGTCCTGGACAGCGAAGACGCCCAGTTCTCATTCTACAATGGCCCCTCTGGGCAGAAGGAGTGGGAAAACAGCGGCGGCGCCAAGGCCCAGAGCCGCGTCAAAGGCAGCCAGGACATAACCGGCCTGAAGTTCGACCTGTCGGCCTATCGTGGCATGGTCGTGCAGGAAGCCGAGTTGCACATGGCGCGCTCCAGCGCCAACCCCATTCTCTCCCTGGTCGCCGCGACCATGAACACCGACTGGAGCGAGGGCACGGGCACTGGTGGCAGGACCGTGGGCGCCCCGTGCTACCGCTGGCGCGTTACGCCCGAGAGTTCCAGCGCCTTCACCCTCGACAACGAGTGGACCTTCTCGCACAGCGACCTGTCCGCGATCACATTCGGCAACTTCGGCACGCTAAGCTGCTTCGGCTTCTCCGCCAACGACACGTTCAAGACCTATATCGTCGGCTCCCAGACATGGGTCGCCATGAAGATGGACCCGGCCGTCGTCCAGGCCCTGATCCTCGATCAGTACGGGCTGACGGTCACTGATGCCAGAATGCACTCGCGTCTGGGCTACAACCCGACCGTCTATACCAAGGACCAGAACGAGACTGTCCAACCCCAGCTGTACATCAAGTTCGCCGATGCCCCCGACACCATCCCGCCGGGCGCGGTCATCGAACTGGCCGCCACTGCCGGCCCGGAAAACGGCCAGGTCGTGCTCCAGTTCAAGGCGCCGGTCGATCAGCAGGCACCCAAGGCATTCGGCTACACGGTCCGTGTCTCCACGACCAACGACTTCGCCGCCGCGACCGATGTCGCCCGCTGGCGGATCCCCCGGCCTAAGACCCCCGGCATGTCCCAGCGCATGCTGATCGAGGACCTGCTGCCCGAGACAACATACTATTTCCACGTGCAGGCGTACGACGCGGCTGGCAACGGCGGCCCCATCCAGTCCATCGCCTTCACGATCCCCCAGGCGGTGCCCACACCCACGCTGGCCGACAGCGGCCTGCCGACCCCCGACCCGACCGGCAAGTCCGTGCAGACTGTGCTGAACGTGCTTCGCTACTGGGCCGCTTCCGAGGTCGCCAAGGTCAGCCCCAGCAACGGCAATATCATCGGCGGCAGCACCGGCGATGACTACAAGAAGGCCAATACCGTCTGGGACAGCACGACCAACACGGTCTCCCTGCTGGCCTGCCGCAACGAGGTCGTCGGCGCCCAGATGCTCATCGAGCGGCTCGGGACCACCCTCAACAATGTCAGCGTGACCGCCAGCGATCTGACGAGCACCAGCGGCGGTACGATCCCGGCCGCGACCTGCATCGAGATGTTCCAGCTGCACTACGCCGGCGGTTACCCGGAGGCGGCCATCCCGCTGGCCACGCCGTTCAAGACGACCTTCAACATCCCTGACGCCGCCCGCAACTCCGGCGGCAAGAACCAGTCGGTCTGGATAGACCTGTACGTCCCGAAGGAGACCCAGGCCGGCGACTACACCGGTACCCTGACGATCAACGCCCTGCAGCTGACCTCGCCTCTGACGGTCAACCTGGCGGTTCGCATCAGCCGGGTCATGATCCCCGACGCCCCGACGTTCTTTGTCGACATGAACGGCTACAGCAACCCCTGGAACTGGGGCGGTAGCAGCACGCAGACCGACCTGAACGTGCTGCGCTACTTCCAGGTCTGCCACAAGCACCGCGTCGTGCCCAACGTCCTGCCGTACGGCCACACCGGCGCGGTGCAGTCCGACCGCGTACCCAACACGATGATCGGTTCTGGCCCGACCCTGCACGCCAACACCTGGAACACCTTCGACCGCCGCTATGGCCCGCTCTTCGACGGCACGGCCTTCACCCCCGACAACCAGACCTCCCCGTACTACGGCCCCGGCATGAACACGCCGATCAGCCAGTTCTACAGCACGTTCCACGAGTCCTGGCCAATCCTCATGAAGGATTCGGTCTACGGCTTCGATGCCACGGGCCTAGGCTGGCAGTACTGGCAAGACCTCAAGATCAGCGGTATCCTCAATATCAGCGATCTCGCCGACATGTTCGCTACCCTGCCGGACATCTACGACGCATTCCCCGCCGGTTACCGGCAGGGCCTGACGAACGTGATGGCGGACTGGGTCCAACACGCCCAGGCCAAGGGCTGGACGAAAACAGCGTTCCAGACCTACCACAACGAGAAGTACGACTCGACCACCTTCGCCGACCCCGTGTTCTGGGTGTTGGAAGAGAACGAGACTGGCGACGATTTCCACGCCGGCGGCTGGTACCACCAGGCCTGGCGCGACGGCTATGCCCAGGCCAACTGCCCCGATGTCAAGTGGCAATTCCGCATTGACATCTCCGACCGCTGGGGCCAGCATTACGGCGAACTCGACAACCGCATCAACTACTGGGTGATGGGCAGCGGTGCCGCCGCCTGGCACTGGCCGCACATCAAGTACCGCAGCTACATGCTGGATACCGACAAGCAGGAGCAGTGGACCTGGTACAGCGGCTCGCCAAGCGCTACATCGGCCGGCATCGGCATGGCCCGCTACTTCCTGCAGCGCTGGAGCCAGGGCTTCGTCGGCGGGGTCCCCTACTGGGACAACTTCGCCACCAGTTGGACCTCTCCGAATGACCTCTCGACGATCTACAACGGCAAGAGCATCCCGGGCCATGTGGATGCCCAAAGCCAGCAGCTGGCCTATGAAGGCGTCGTCCTGAGCACCCGTATCAAGACGATGCGCCAGGCCGAGCAGATCATCGAACTGATGAACCTCTGGGCCGGCACCGACGGCATGAACCGCGAGCGCGTCCGCGATGCGATCTTCGCCAAGTACGGCAACGGCGCCTGGGATTACGGCTATACCGGCGTCGATGAAACCAAGCTCTACCGCATGCGGGCCGATCTGATCGCCCAACTCGAAACACTCATCCGCGCCGGCGGCGATGCCAACGGCGACGGCGCCGTCGACATCATCGACCTGCTGATGCTGGCCGGCAGCTGGGGCCTGACCAAGGGCGACCCCGGCTTCGAACCGGGCTGCGACTTCAACGACGACAACAGCGTCGACATCCTCGACCTGCTGACGCTGGGAGCGAACTGGCCCACGGGCTAAGCCGGCCGCCAGACGCCAAGAACTTCTCCAACGCCGCGGGATTTTCCACCCCCGCGGCGTTTCCTTTTGCATGAGTCCATCGGCCGGGGAAAGCCGCCCAGGAGCGGATCTTCGTCGTTGTTAACGTGGTCGACCGGGTCGTTGGTCACCGCCAACGACAACACCCGGCTGTTGCCAGCGACCGCCCGCAATCCTAATGTAGTGCAAGGCCGCGTGTGGCTCCCCCAACTGGAGACAGGATGATGAGACGACTGCACATATACAGGCATCTGCTGGCTGGCATATCGCTGCTTATTCTGACGAGCCTTGGTGGCAATAACTCCATCGCCCGCGGCGAGCCGGCCCCCCAGGTCAGATGGCTGCGCCCCCCGCCCATGGCCTCCCAGATCTTCGGCGGCGATAACCGCCGACCCGTGACCAACACCACCGTCTATCCCTGGTCGACCGTCGGCGAGGTCCAGGCGTTCTTCGGCAACATCGTCCAGGTCGGCACCGGTGTGATGATCGGCAACAAGACGATCCTGACAGCCGCCCATGTGGTCTACGAGCATGGAGGCGGCCCGGCCGAGTTCGTTGATTTCATCCCGGCCCTAAGCGGCAATCTCGAGCCGTTCGGGCGGGCGACGGTCGTGGACCGCGTCATCCCACAAGCCTACATCGACAGTCAGGACGAGGGATCGGACATCGCCATTCTCGCCCTGGACCAGCCGCTAGGCACCCAGACGGGCATCATGCCGATCTCCGCGCCGGCAATGTCCTTCTTTGATAACCTGGCCCTGCTGAGCGCGGGCTATCCCGCGGACCTGGCCCAGGACGTGATGTACTCCGCCTCGGGCAATAGCCTGGGCGTCGACGGCAACTTCCTGCTCGAGATGATCGACACCGAGCCCGGCCAGAGCGGCTCGCCCATCTGGTACGATGACTCCACCACCGGCGAGCCCCGGCTGGTCGCTATTCTCAAGGGTACTCGCGAACTGACCGACAATGCGGGCGTTCGAACGGTCCAGGGCGTGGGCGTCCGCATCACCCCGGCCTATGCCCAGTTGATCGACGACACGCTCCAGAAGTATGGCGACACCCCGCAAAACATCTCCGTCGCCCCGGGGCCGGCAGCCAATGCGGCGCCTGCGGCCTGGGCACCGGGCAGGCCCTGCTGGCCGTCACCCTGACCTGGGGAGCCTGCTTCGTGTCGCGCCGGCGCAGGGCGTGACGAGTTACTGACATGCGGCCGTTGCTGTCAGCCCCCGCCAAGAGGTAACACACTGCAGGGAGTGCAATAGATGTCGAAATATCCACTGTTTGACCGGTCCAGGCTCAATCTCAAGCCGCTGGCCCAGCGCCAGCACGACGTGCCCGTGGCGAACCTGCTGACGCTCGACGCACCGGTGCCGCCGTACGACAACCCGAACCTCAAGACCCTCGCCGAGCGGATCCGCACGGCCCGCCGGGCCGGCAAGCCCGTGATGCTCTCGATCGGCGCCCACGTGATCAAGCAGGGCTGCAGCCGGTTCGTCATCGACCTGATGCGGCGCGGCCTGATCACCCACGTAGCCGGCAACGGCGCCTGTGCGGTCCATGATTTCGAGTTGGCGCTCGTCGGGGGCACCAGCGAGAACGTGGCCCGGTACATCCGCGAAGGGGAATTCGGCTTGTGGGCCGATACGGGCCGGCTCAACGACGCTGCCGGCAAGGCCGCCGCCGAAGGGCTCGGCTTCGGCGAAGCCTTGGGCCGCGAGATCTGGGAGAACAACTTCCCGCACCGTGACATCAGCGTCTTCGCCAATGCCTGGCAACTGGGCATCCCCGCCACCCTGCACATTGGCATCGGCTACGACGTCGTCCACCAGCACCCCAACTTCAACGGCGCCGCCACTGGCCAGGCCAGCTACACGGACTTCCTGATCTTCACAAAGCAGATCGAGGACCTCGAAGGTGGCGTGTTCCTGTGCTTCGGCTCCGCCGTCATGGGCCCCGAGGTCTATCTCAAGGCCATCTCGATGGCCCGCAACGTCGCCTCCCAACAGGGACGCGAGATCCGCCATTTCACCACGGCCGTCTTCGACCTGATCCCCATCTCGGGCGATCTGCACAAGGAGGCCCCCAAGAACAGCCCGCAGTACTACTACCGGCCCTACAAGACGATCCTGGTGCGCACGGTGGCCGACGGCGGCGAAAGTCATTATTTTGAGGGCGATCACAAGGTGACGATGGCGAATCTCTGGAAACTGACGACATGACCCCACAACGGCTGGATGAGATCCTGGCGAAGGTCCCGCAGCGCAAGATCGCGATGGTGGGCGACGTCTTCCTGGACAGGTATCTCGACGTCGACGCCCGCCTGGCGGAAGTCTCCATCGAAACCGGCAAGCAGGCCCACCAGGTCGTCGACATCCGCTGCTACCCGGGGGCCGGCGGTTCGGTCGCCCAGAAGCTCACCGCCCTGGGCGTAGGTTGGGTGCCGACGATCACTGTGCTCGGTGCCGACGGGGAAGGGTTCGATCTGAAAGCGGCCCTGCAGCAAGACCGTATCGACACAAGCCTGGTCGTCGAATCCCCGCAGCGACGGACCCCCACCTACACCAAGCCCGTGCTGCACGAGCCCGGCAAAACTCCCGCCGAACTCGAACGGCTGGACATCCGCAACCACAGCCCCCTGCCCCGCCAGATCGAAAACCAGGTCATGGCCGGCCTCAACCGCTGCTTCGACCAGCTCGACGGCGTCGTCGTGATCGATCAGGCCCCCGAGCGCAACTGCGGCGTGGTAACCGACCGCGTGCGCCAGTTCCTGGGCAACCTCGCCGCCACACACCCCAACAAGGTCTTCTTCGCCGACAGCCGCTGCCGCATCGGCGAGTTCCGCCACATGATCGTCAAGCCCAACCGCCGCGAACTGGCCGAGGCCGTCGGCCTGCGCAGCGCCGCCGTCGCCAGCCACAAGGAAATCCTGCTGGCCGGCGAGAAACTGATCCACCTGACGGGCAAGCCGGCCATCGTCACCATCGGAGCGGACGGCCTGCTGGTCCTCCAGCCGGACGCCGACACGCTGGTGCCTGGCTTCGCCGTCACCGGCGAGATCGACATCGTCGGCGCCGGCGACAGCATCACCGCCGGCACCGTCACCGCCCTGTGCGCCGGCGCATCCCTCGCCGAGGCTGCCCTGCTGGGCAATCTCGTCGCCTCGATCACGATTCAGCAGATCGGCGTTACCGGTACCGCGACTCCCCAGCAGGTCCGCCAGCGGTTGCTTGAGTACAACCGCCAGCACGGCACAACCGCCTGACATATAGTCGACACGCGATGCCCCCGCCTCAGCAAGCAACCCGACTTGCCGTATCACCTTTCCGCCAAGGACTAGCGTTTGCCCGTGCGTATTTGCATGCCTATGGTCTTGTAAGGGACTGAGAGTCTTCAACCTGCGTCGAGCCTGCTCTGCTTCTTTGGATCGAGGAGAGACATAGTGATTGGCAAATGCTCCTGTCTAGGACTGCTCTGCGTGCTGGGTCTGACCATGGGCGGCTGCAAGCCCACCTCCGGCGGTGTTACCACGACCGCGGCAGCCATCACCAGCGACACCGACAAGCCCGTGAACAGCCAGGCAACTGTCGCCTTCACCGTCGCCTTCGACCAGGCCGTCAGCGGCTTCGGCGATTCACTGGCGGACGTGCGGATCAACTACGACGGCACCACTGGTGCACAGATGGCCATCGAAGCGATCGACGGGCGGACCTACCGCGTACGCGTCAGCGGTGTAACCGGTGATGGTTCGTACACGCTTACAGTCCTGGCGGACGCCGCCCAGGATGCTGCCGGCAACCCCAGCACCGAAGTCACCAGCAAACGGATCGTTGTCGACAACAGCCCGCCGGTGGTCAGCGTCGACTTGACCCCCACCAACGACACCACCCCGCGCCTGACAGGCAAGGTCAACGAACTGACCGTCATCATCACGGTCACCATCGCCGGCAAGACCTACACCGCCGTCAACAACGGCGACGGCACCTGGACGCTGGCGGACAATGTCATCAGCCCGGCCCTGCCCATCGGCACCCACGACGTGGTCCTCACGGCCACCGACCTGGCCGGCAACGTCTACCAGGGCACGACCACTAACGTAGTGCTGATCGACTTAGTCGCCCCCGTCGGCACGATCAACCCACTGACCACCAACAAGCGCAGGCCACACCTGACCGGCACGGTCGACGATCCGACCGCGATCGTGACCGTTCGGATCGGCACGCTTGTCCTGGGCTCCTCAACCGCCGGCAACAACACCTGGGCCCTGGACAGCCAGGTCGACGTCCCCGACGGCACGTACCAGATGATCGCCGCCACCCGCGACCCAGCCGGCAACAGCAGCGAAAGCACCGCCACGCTCATCCTCGACGCAACGGCCCCCACGGTCACCGTCAACAACCTCTGGACCGCCGACACAACTCCGCCGCTGTCCGGCACGATCAACGACCCCACCGCCACCATCAAGGTGACCGTGGCCGGCCAGACCTTCACCGTCGCCAACAACGCCGGCACCTGGTCGCTGCCGGATGGCGCGATCAATCCGCCGCTGGCCCCCGGCTGGTATGACGTGATCGCTGCCGCGACCGATACCTTCGGCAACGTCGGTACGGACACCACCACCACGGACCTGCGAGTGACGGAGGCCCCCCTCATGAGCGGCGCGTCGCTGGCGGAAGACAACAGTTACATGGACATCACGTTTGATCAGCCCGTCTATGCCGACCTCGCCCACAGCCAGCCGATCAACACCAGCAGCCTGGTGCTGTTCTTTGCCCGCAACGACGATGTGGTCACCGGAGTGACCATCAGCAGCCTGAGCAACCAGGCCGGCGGCTCGCTGCTGGGAAGCGACAGCGTCCGTGTGCACTTCAGCCTCGCGGGCCAGCCCACGCTCGGCCTGGGCATCATCAACGTCCAGGCCGTCAAAGACCTCATCTGGAACGGCCAAGGCCAGGTCGCCACCAGCGCCGCCAGCGGCGACTTCCGCCTGCACGACCCCCGGAACCTGCTGAAGTACTATGAATGGAGCTTCGACAGGTTCTTCGATGACTCCTACAGCGTCAGCTGGCGGGTAGTGAACGCCTCCGGCACGCTGGCCCTCTTCCACAGCGGCGTCCGCAGCGCCCTGTTCGCTAATCCGACGACCCTCTACGCCGACCGCAGCATCACCATGCCCAACGACTCCAATACCCAGCACTACATCCATGTGCAGCCTGAGACCAGCTACAAGGTCTCCGCGTATGTCTATGTGAAATCCATGACCACCGGCGTCGCCGGGGACACAGCCATTCGCCTGGAACTCAAGATGGGCCGGACCGGCAATACGCTCCTGCCCGACGTCAGCAGAAGCAGCTCCTTGGGCGTACCGTCGATGAATGCCTGGCAGAAGGTGGAGTTCACTACCAAAACCCCGCCTGATTCCAACGGCACAGCCTGGGCAACAGTGCAGGTTTGCGACACCAGCCCCAACGACAGCGACGTGTACATCGATGACCTGCGTGTCGAGGCGATGCCCTAGAGCGAATGTGGCCTCGACCGCCTGCTGCCCCTACCGCAGCGACAAGTGCATCATCGCCGTGGCAGGTACGAAGCCCATCCGCTCGTAGCGCCCGTCCCATCCGCTGGCCCCCGGGTCCAGTCGCCGGAACTTATTGCACGCGGCACCAGTCGATCGCCGCCTGCACGATCCGCCGGCCGCAGCCTTGCCTGCGGAATGCCTCCTGAAACCGTTGCAGCCGGGTGCAGTATGCGCTTCTTGCGTCCCCAGCCGCAAATTGTCGCATGGCATGCCCCTTCCGCCACGAACATTGTCTGCATCCTTCCCTGTGGATAGAGTGGCGTAGGGTCGGTAACAGGTCATGCAACAAGCCGACCAACCTTCAGGAGGTCCGCTCCATGGCGCAGACAACGGATGTGATCTTCCACGAGCAGCAGCAGTTCCGCCAATGGTGGCTCTGGGCTTTGGTCCTGGGCGACGTTCTGCTGATGCTCGGCCTGCTGGGATACTTCACGTTCGGCCCGGTCGGCGCGAACATGGCCCGATCCGGCCGGATCGGGCTGCTCGTCGCCTTCGGCGCCGCCACCCTGTTCAGCACCGCCCTGGTCGCCCTGCTGGCTGGTTCAAGGCTGATTACAGAGGTCCGCCCGGACGGGCTTTACATCCGCTTCGTGCCGTTTCATCGCTCCGCTCGCAAGGTGCCACTCGAGAACGTCGTGAAAGTTGAGGCGCGGACCTACAGCCCGATCGGCCAGTACGGCGGCTACGGCCTGCGACGAACCTTCAGGGGCCGCGCCTACAACGTCAGCGGCAACCGCGGCGTACGCCTGGACTTCGCGGACGGCAAACACCTGCTCATCGGCTCGCAGCAGCCGAACGAACTGGCCCAGGCAATCCAAACCATCCGGCCGCAACAATAGGAATCCCCGTCTGCTACAGAGCGTTCTCCACCTCGCCAGTTATCATGCCGCCCACGACGACTCGATCCTCGATGCCCTGTGCTTCACCCGGGCCAGCGGCTGTACCGGCATCCGGGTCGCCGTCGAGGCGCCGCACCTCTCGTTCGAGACCCTCAACAACGACGACTGCCACCGGATCGCGTCGTACCGCCAGGTCCACCGGCACGACTTTGCCAACGGACGCTCCCATCTGGCCGTCCGCACCGGCATACTCGATTTCGCCCGCTACCTGCCGCGCCTTACAACCTCGCATGTCCTGGATTTCTGTCATGAGGTCAGACCACGCAACCACGCAATCCAGAGCCTGGCGAACCTCCGAGCCCTTCTGCCGGCCACGCAGGTGCCCCCCGCCCGCACCTGATCCCGCCCGCACAATACCAGCCGTCGTCCCCCTCGCAGCCCCACCACCCAAGAACAAGACATGCGATGTCTGGTGATTCCCTTGGGCTTGCGTTTGCCTTGGGGATTCTGGCGGCCTATTGTTCGGTACGGGTCGAGGGCTTTGTGCGAACCTTTCTTGCTTCTCTCTTACTTCCAATACAGGAGGATTTTCTCGTGGGTGGCAAGTGTATCTACACGGGGCTTCTGATCACGATCGTTACTGCCATCATGGGCGGCTGTGTTCGCACTCCGCAGCCGACGGGCCGAGCCGCCGTCTCCGACGTGGCAATCGCCTTGCAGACCGCTGGCCCGGTCAACAGCAGCGCGACCACAGCCTTTGTCATCGCATTCGATCAGGCCGTCAGCGGCTTTGACGATCCCACCACCGACGTGCAGATCCAGCACCACGGCACAGCCGCCGGCCAGGTCCTGATCATCCCCATCGACGAGCGAACCTACGCTATCGCCGTCACCGGCGTAACAGGCGACGGCTCGTTCACGCTGGGGATTCCCGCCGGCGCCGCCCAGGACGCCGACGGCAACCCCTGCCCCGCCGGCCTGAGCACTCCCATGTCCGTCGACAACACGCCGCCCCAGGTCGCCGCGATTGATTCGCTGACCGCCGACGGCCGCTATGGAGTCGGCGCGACCATTAACGTCAGCGCCGATTTCTCCGAGCCGGTCACACTCGCCGGCGGCCCCATCACCGTCACATTGAACACCGGCGACCAGGTCGTGCTCCAGCCGTTCGCCTCCGCCACGCGGGTCTCCGGGGCCTTCATCATTGAGGCCGGCGACAATGCCCAACCGCTCGACTCCGCCGCCATCGTCCTCGCTGACGGCGCCACCATCAAGGACGCCGCCGGCAACGTAGGGCAGGTGGTCCTGCCGGCCGCAAGCCTGGCGATCAAGCGGCAGATCGTCGTCGACACGACCGCTCCGGTCGTCACCATCAACAAGATCCTCACCAATAACCCCGCCAACCTGACCGGTACGGTGAACGATGCCAGCGCCGTCGTCACGGTAAGCCTCGCCGGTGCGGTATACTCGGCCACCAATGACGGCCAGGGTCACTGGTCGCTCACCGGGCAGACAATCCCCGCCCTGGCCGAAGGCGTCTACCAGGCCACCGTCGTCGCCACCGACACCGTCGGCAATAACGCCCAGCAAATCGTAGCCGACACCTTGACCCTCGACCTGTCCGCCCCGATCGTCATCATCACAACGCTGACGACCTACGACCGCACGCCCAATCTCTCCGGTGCGGTCAATGACGACAATGCCAGGATCACCGTGACCCTGAACGGCCAGACCTACAACGCCGTCAACAACGGCAACCAGACCTGGTCGCTGTCCGGCAACCTGATCAGTCCCCCCCTGCCCGACGGCACGTACGACCTGGTCGTCGAGGCGACCGACCCGGCTGGCAACGTCGGCCGCGACACAACCACCAACGAGCTGACCATCGACACCAACAGCCCGACCGTTACGGTCAGAAAGGTCACCGCCAACAGCAAGACCCCGACCCTCTCCGGCACTGTAAGCAAACCGGCCCAGGTCACCGTCACTGTGGCGGGCAAGACCTACCCCGCCGCGGTCGACAACCAGACCCCGCCCAACTGGACCGTGGATGGCAGCCAGATCGACCCGCCCCTGCCGGACGGCGCGTACGAGTTGCTCCTGGCAGCCACCGATGAGGCCGGCAACATCGGCCAGGACATCGTCCCCGATGCCCTCATGATCGACACCACGCCGCCGAAACTGACGATCCAGCCGCTGGTCACCAGCGACCTCAGTCCTGCGCTGCAGGGCACCGTCGATGACCCCGCCGCGACCGTAACAGTGACCGTCAACGGCAACACTTACCACGCCCTCAACAACGGAGGCAGTTGGACCCTCCCAGCCGGCACGATCGACCCGCCACTGGCAAAGGGCGCGTACGCCGTCGCCGTCGCCGCCACCGACGCCCCGGGCAACTTCGCTTCCGAAGTTGCCAGTACCGGCTTGTGGATCGCCATGGCCCCGGTCCTGGTCGACGCCGCCCTCGCGGCTGACAACGCCTACATCGATCTCACCTTCGATCAGCCGGTATACGGCGGCGCGGCCGGCCAACCGGTCGATGCCAGCGACTTCGTCCTCACCTACGCCCGCAATGATGATGTCATCACCGGTGTCATCCTCCGCGGCGTGGCAAATGCCGAGGGCGGCGATCTGGCGGGCGCAACCAAGGTCCGCGCAAACCTGGAATTCGCCGGCCAGCCTTCCACCGGCCAGGGCTTTGTCCGCATCGCCCCCGCCGCCAACTCCGTCTTCAACGCCCCGGGTCAGGTCGCCCCGGTCAATATCTTGGGGGATTTCCGCCTGCACGACCCGGCCAACCTCCTGGCGGCCTATGATCGGAGCTTCGACAGCTTCAGCAGCGTCGCCAACGCCAATTACAATCCGCTGGGCGCCATCGCCAGTACCGCAGTGATCCACAGCGGCCCGCGGAGCGTCGAGTTCGTCAACCCGACCAACCTCTGGAAGGACCAGGGCATCACCGTGCCGAACGATGCCTACGGCATGAACCACTTCACGGTCGTGCCGAACAGCTCGTACAAGGCCTCCGCCTGGGTCTACGTCAAACACAACGCCGTGGGCGTCCCTGCCGATACCGGCATCCAACTGGGCCTCAAGGCGGCTACCAGCCCCGGCGGCCCCTCTTCGAATGAAAAGGTGACCAGCGTCTTGAACTTCAACCAGTGGACCTACATCGAGTTCCTGCTGGCCTCACCCGCCGATGCCACCGGCAATGCCTGGCTGGTCGTCGCGGTCCGCGACCTCAGCGACAATGACAATACCGTCTTCATCGATGACCTTCGCGTCACGACCGTGCCGTAACACCGCACGCCGACCGCAAAACCAGTCGAACCCGGCCCGCGACGAGGATTCCCGTCGCGGGCCTTTTTCTGCACAGACAAACCGCCCCTTTCCCGTCACCCGTTCCCCCTCCGCGCCGGCACCATCACCACCCCGCTGTCCCGCGCAACGCGGTAACGGAACTCATCGACCGTCGTAAACACCGCCGGCTGCGCGGGATCGAGCTGGGCCTTGTACTGCACGGAGACGCTCTCCCCGTCGATCTCCACCAACAGGTACCCGTAATGATCCGTGTCGTTGGCCATCGGCTGGACCCGGGGGTCGGCGTACCCATGGAAGGCATAGAACGGCGCCCCGCCCGAGCCAACGATCATCTGCTGCACCGGGCGGTCAGCCGCATCGGCAACCTGCGATCTGGCGTAGAAGTGGTCGTGCCCACAGAAGTACATCCCCCCGCCGGCCGAACCCAGGCTGTTCCAGAAGGCGTCCCGATCCTGCGGAGACGTCGCCAGCGTGTCGGCGTGGTTGGCGGGAAAAGCAGGCTCATGGCCAAACACGAACACGTGCGCAGGCCGGTTCGGATCCGCCAGCAATCCGTCCAGCCACTCCTGGTTGACGCGATGCGACCGAACGTACTGATCGAAGCCCACGAACAGGGCATTGTTGTGCACAAGCGAGTAGCTCAGCCCTTCTTCCCCCTCCGGACCATTCTGCGGCAGATCGGCAAAGACGTTCCGCCACGGCGCGACCCCGCCGACGGCCTCGTGATTGCCGCGGATGGGGTAGACGTCGATGCCGGCCTCGTACAGCGGCCCCGCCACCACCCGCCAGGTGTTCAGTTGCAGCCCCAGCCCCAGCGGGCTGCCATCAACCAGGTCGCCGGGCACGAGCACCAGGTCCACCCCCTCACCAACCAGGGCCTGCACGATCGGCCCGACCGCCCCGACATTGACCGGCGCGATGACGCTCGAACTCCGCGTGTCGCCAAATACCGCGAATCGCCACGGCCCCGTATTCGTCGTCTCCGCAGGACCCGCAGGCGGGATGCAGCTGCCAACCAGAACCAGCGCCATCAGCACGCCAACCAGTACGCGAACTCTTGCCATCCTGCTTCCACTCCTCGACCGGCCAAAACGGTTCCGCCATTCAGATCGCGCCGGCCCACAATCAGCAACCCTGCCGCCAAGAATACCACGCCTTACGCCAGCGGCACACCGATCATCCACCAGATCTCAGGCCGCCAGAGGTAGTCCAGCCCCTGCCAGACCTGCTGGAAGACGTACCACGCCCCGCCAATGTGCGTCGTGAACACATATTCCTTGACCTTCAGGGCCGACTTGACCGTTTCAAGCATCACCAGCAGCCCGATGGTCGCCCCGATCGCCTGCCCGGCATTGCCGCTCAGCACCAAGACCAACAGCCCCAGCAACACCACCGCCGCCAACCCCGCCACCCCCACTGTCACCAGCGACAGCACCGCCATGTACCCCAGTCCCGCGATCGCCTTGGCCAGGTAGAACTCCCGCCGGCTGACCCGCGCCGCCAGAACCGCCTGCATCCAGCCGCAGTTGCACCAGCCCGTCCAGCGCGAGCATCAACACACTGGCAGCCTTCCCCTCTCCCAGCCTCACAGGCCAAAGCACCCCCGCCCTCTGGCCCAGCAGGGACCGGACATGCCGCTCGTCGCCAAACCCCTTCTCACGATCTTGCAGGTATGAGTGCAGCTCTCCCCGGTCGATCGCCAGCACATCCAGCAGTCCATCCCCGTTGACATCGGCGTACTGAACTTCGCTGGAAGGCAATTGGATCTAACTGCGAGCAAAGGTGACCTTCACCTCAGCCGCCCCCGCGCGCCCGGCCGGCAACGCAGCCATCAGCATCATGAGACAGATACACCCGATGAGTCGCCGTGCAGGCACAGCACACTCCTTGCTGCTACCCCATCCCCTGCCGCTGCGGTCCTTCGTCCTCGATCCTGACGTTCCGGATTCTCCTTGACGCACTTATCGCCGGCAACTATATTTATAGTCGACGCCTGCCACTTTTTGCGGAAAGACTCGCACCCTGCACAGCGGAGTCGCGGATACAGTCGTATCAATTATAAAGAGGAGACCGGCCATGACCTCCCTGCTTATGCGCCTCGCCCCGGTTGTCCGTTTCAGCCTCGCTTGCCTGCTGCTGTCGATGCTGACGATCGCCCTGCGGCCCACGCCCGGATTCGCCCAGGCCGGCTTTGTCGGCGCTACCGAAGTACCCCCTGAGCCCCCGCAGGAATCCGCCGGGGTCGCTACGACCGCTACCCCGGCCGAGCAGACGGCCAACCCCGCCCCCCAGGACCCCGGCCCCAAGCCCAACCTCGCCTGGCAGAAGTTCCCCGCCGAATTCGCTGACTACTACACCACCCAGCGGGTGTTGGCCAATCCCGTCGAACCGCAGCCGTTCTGCAAATCGAGCAAGCCGCTGCGGATCGATCACCACCCGACCTACAACATGAACGCCGTGCTGGACGAGTCCGGCGGGACCGGCACAGGCTACGATACCCTCTACATCGACATGGACGGCGACGGCGACTTCACCAACGACCCGGTCTACAAGATCAGCCCCCAGGACCGCAAGACCGGCCTGGAAGGCCACCCCCTGGTGAGTTACTTCGACAACGTCAACATCCCGAGGGGCCCGGACAGCGTCTCCGAGGGAGGGTCGGCCCACGTGCAGATGTTCCTGGAGCAGAACCCCGACCGCATCGAAGGGTCCGAGTACCTGCTGAACATGATTCCCGCCCAGTGGGCGATCGGCACCATCGAGGTCAACGGGCAGGCCAATCCGCGGGCAGCCGCCGACACCTCGGTGGGCCTCCCCTGCGGGCTGGGCCCGACTGTGACCGTCGACGGACGTACGTTGCAGACCACGGTCAGCGCGACCGTGGGTGGGCTTGTGGCTCTCCAACCGGTGACTGTCTCGGTCTGCGCCGGTTCGCAAGATCTGGC
>JANYLN010000117.1 GCA_025357795.1 Planctomycetota bacterium | reverse complement strand
CATGTCGTCGTCCTGGGCGCGGGGATCGCCGGCCTCTCCGCCAAAGAATGCTTGCGTAAGTATGCAAAAGAGAAGGCGAAGGACTTCGATCCGGGGTTTTGTTGGATCATTGGTTCATATAACTGCCGCGACTTCACCAAGGATGCGATGAACGCATGTTGTCTTGGGCAGGGGGACCTGATATACGAAGACCCGGATGCCATCACCGACTGCTGCGATGGCTGCAAAAAGGGCAAGAAGGGCAAGGAGAAGTAGGTTGACTCGCATGCATACGCCAGGGGCGTTCCTCTCCCTGCTTCTTTTAGTTGTCGGGTGTCAACCGTCTGCCAGTTCAGATGCAGGCAGCCAGCCCCGCACCGGCAGCTCTTCGCTGGGCTCCGTCTACTACTGGAGGAATAGCGTTCTCTGTCGATTCTCACTTGATAACCATAAAGAGGTGACATTCCAGAAGGTGCGGAGGGAGGCCTTGTTGCACTCCCAGATTGTGGTCTTGGCAGATGATCGTTTCGCGGTGGTTCAGCCAGAGTACCCTAACAAGGTGCTTGTAGTGAATGGATCCATGGAAGAGCAGTATTCATTGAAGTTGCCATGCAAGGAGATTCAGGCTATTGCCTTTGGCGGGGGAGACCAGCCATGCATTGCCGCCGTCAGCTCCGATGGGCATCTGTACGCGGTTTCTGTGATGGAAGGTCATATGCAGGTGTCGTTCGCAGTATCAGTCCCCGAAGGGGCGGATCTGACGGAAGCCCAGAGCCCCTTCTGCTCAGAGAAGAGCCTGGGCCTCTCCGCCGGTCAAGAAACATGGCTTTTCCATAGAGACGACGGCTCTTGGCGAAAGCACCCATGGTCGCAGGTCCAGTTGTGTGGAGACCGGGTGTTCGTAAGGAGGATCGGCGGCAACAGCCGGACACTGTGGATGGGCTCTGACTTTGCGAATCTTCGTGAGGTGCCTGTGCCTCCACGTGCATATTCGCTGCTGTCGTGGGAAGCTCGCCGCGACGGCATGTACATAATGTACCGCCGACCACGTGGTTCCGGGATTATGCCGAAAAAGGGATACGAGTGGGTGCTACTCAGAATTGGAGATAACTCCTTAACGGCAGTGCCGGATGTGGATACCATTGATTCCATACTAGCTTGGCTTGGGCCGCCGGCTGCTACTGATCGGGCAACTACGAAACCCGCCGACTAGAGGTGTTCTGGAATCACGAGAAACTTCCAGTTCGTAGGGCTCGGGGAAAGCGCCTATTGGACTACTGACACTTTGCCCCGCCACCACTCGAAGGTGCAGGCCGCCAACCGGGTGGCGCACGGGTCCTGCTCAGTAGCGACAACAACCGGATCGGAAGGAACGTGTGCGATGACGAGCGGATCGGCGAAGGCGTGGCGATGCCTGGTATGCGGATACGTCCACTACGGCGACCAAGCCGCGGAGTGCCCCGTCTGCGGGGCCGCGAAATCCGACTTCGAGGCGTACATCGAGCAGCCGGCACCCGCGGCATCTTCGCCCGCCTCCAGCCAGTGGCGCTGCCTGATCTGCATGTACATCCATGACGGCGACGCCGCGCCCGGCCAGTGCCCCGTCTGCGGCGCCAGTGCCACCCACTTCGATCCCGTGCTCAAACCAGCGGTCGCCGGGGCCGGTTCCGGCCCCGCTCACGTCGTCGTCCTGGGCGCGGGGATCGCCGGCCTCTCCGCCGTCGAAGCGATCCGCCGGGCCTCCCCGGCAACGCGAGTCACCCTCGTCTCCAAGGAAGCCGACCTGCCCTACTACCGCCTGAACCTCACCCGCTACCTCGCCGGCGAGATCAACGAATCCGCCCTGCCCATCCACCCAGCCAGTTGGTACGTTGCCAACGAGGTCGAGCACCTCTGCGGCGCCGAGGCCACGCAGATCGACCTGACCCGCCGAACGCTCATCCTCCGCCACGGCAAACCGCTATCCTTCGACAAACTCATTTTGACGGCCGGAGCCCATCCGTTCGTGCCGCCGATACCGGGCGGCCAGCGCGAGGGCGTCCGCACCATCCGCTCCTGGCAGGATGCCCGCTGGATCGTCAAGAACCTGCGGCCCGGCATCCACTGCGTCTGCATAGGCGGCGGCGTGCTGGGCGTCGAGACCGCCGGGGCGCTGGCCAAACGCGGGGCGAACGTCGCACTGCTGGAGGGACACGGCTGGCTCATGCCGCGGCAACTCAACCAGGCCGCCGGCAAGCGACTCGCGGCTCACATCGAGACACTCGGCGTCAAGCTCGTCACGCAGGCGAAGGTCAAGGAGATCGTGGGCGACGAACGCGTCGGCGGCGTGCTGCTGGAGAACGGCACCACCTTGCCCGCCGACCTCGTCGTGATCACCACCGGTGTTCGCTCGAACAGCCATCTGGCCCGCCGGGCCGGCCTGACCGTCGGCAACGGGGTGATCGTGGACAATCACCTGGTCACGTCACACCCGGACATCCTCGCCGCCGGCGACATCGCCGAGCATCGCGGCATCGTCTACGGCCTGTGGAGCCCCGCCCAGTACATGGGCAGCATCGCCGGAATGAACGCGGCCGGCGTAAAGACCGAGTTCGCCGGCATCCCCCGCTCCAACACCCTCAAGGTCCTGAGCGTGGACATGCTGAGCATCGGCCGCTTCGAACCCGAGGACGGCAGTTACCAGTCAATCGAGCAGGACGCCGAAGGCAAATACCTCCGCTTCGTCTTCCACGACAATCGCCTGGTCGGCGCGATCCTGTTGGGCGACACCTCGATCACCGCGAGCCTGACCAAAGCCATCACCGACGGCACCGACATGTCCACCCTGCTCGCCCGCAACCCGCAAGCAAAGGACGTATTCTCCCACCTGGCGGCACAACAGATGTAGACTGTGCCCACTCCCCGCGGATTCGGCCGTTCTTGCTGTTGTTCACTGGCCTCTGTTGTGTCAGGCCCGGCCGTTCTCAGTGCCTCGCTTCCGGCCCCTGCCGCTGCAGCAGGCGGACCTGCCCATCGTCCAGGTTGCTTGTTGGCCGACCGATCACCCACCTGTTCGCATCGGCTGATTGTCCCGACGTTCTGTTGGCGGTAGTGTTATGCGATAGTACAAATGTCAAACTCGACCTGCAGAGGGTGAATGGATCGATGGGCGAACCAAACAGGACCGATAGGAACGAACGAAGGATCGGCGTCGAGCAGCTCCGCTTCGCCGCCAAGATCACCGTACAAGGTCTGCGGCTGCGCAAGAGCCCGGCCGAGATCATCTCCAAGCTGCGCCAAATCGGCCTGACCCGGCAGGAGGCCGAAGGCGTCGAGGATCACGCCCGCCTCGCCTACCAGCGTTCCCAGATGCGGATCGGCACGATGCTGATGGTCTCGGGCACGATCTGGGCGGCCGGCGCGTTCCTCGTGCCAATCCTGCGGCCCGGCCCCCACACCACGCAATACTCCTGGGTGATTTTCATCGCCGCGCTGCTTCAGTGGATCTACGGCTGGCAACGCCGCCGCCGGGCCCGTCGCATCCGACCGATGAAGGGCGAGCAGGCCGGGCAGTAGATCATCCCCGCTCCCCGTCCTGTGGGACCGCATGGCCGAACACAACGCGCCATCGCACCGGACCAACAACAGCGAAAAAAAAAGGGGCCACCCGATCGGCGGCCCCTCTTGTTCATCGACAGCGATAACTACGCGTCAGTTTCGCTCACTTGCGCAGCGGCACATCCGCGTTCGCCTGGGCGATCGGCTTCTGGCCGTTCAGCGCCCGCACCAGGTTCTCCCACGACATGCTCGCCTGGCGCACCACGCTCTCGTACGTCCGGCTGGCGATGTGCGGGGTGAAGGCGATCCGCTCGGCCGGAACGTCGGCCGCCAGCAGCGGGTGATCCTTGGTGATCGGCTCCGGGTCGAACACATCCGCGCCGTAGCCGCCCAGCTTCTTGGCCTTGAGCGCCTCGGCCATGTCCTTCTCGTTGACCAGCCCCGCGCGGGCGCAGTTGATCACGTACGCCCCGTCGCGCATCTTGGCGATCCGGGCGGCATTCATCCACTGCTTGTTCTCGGCCGTCAGATTCATATTGAGGCTCAGTACGTCGCAATTCTGGGCAACCTCGTCGGCCGAGGCGCCCTTCTTCACGCCGTACTGCTTGGCGAAGGCGTCATCCCAGTACACGTCGTAGCCGATGACTTCCATCTCGAAGCCCTTGGCCCGCTTGGCGACTTCCTTGCCGATGCGGCCCAGACCGATAATACCGATGGTCTTCTGCCAGAGTTCCGTGCCTGTGGTCCGCTTCCAGCTGGCGGTCTTGACGTGGTTGTGCTCGCAGACCATGTTGCGGGTCAGGATCAGCAGCAGCCCGAAGACGTGCTCGGCGACCGCCGTGTGATTGACGCCCGGCGTGAAGCAAACCGGAATACCCAGTTCCGTCGCGGCCTTGATGTCGATCTTGTCGATGCCGATGCCGTACTTGCTAAGAACTTTGAGCTTGGGCAGGCACTTCTGGAGCACCGCCCTCGTATACACGTCATCGCCGCAGATAATGCCGTCGAAATCGCCGACGAGCTTGAGCATCTCCGCCTCCGGCAGCGGGCCGCGGGCGCTCTCGATCTGCCAGCCCGACTTCTTCATCAGGTCGTGATGCGCACCGGGGGTGTCCATAAACGACGTCGTCGTGATCAGTACCTTCATCCTTCTGGCTCCCTAGGTTAAAAAACGGCTTCCGTTTGCGTGCGTGTACCGCTGGGAAAACCCCTCTCCAAACCACCGGCGGGACTTGCAACCGAGCGGTGCTTGTACTATACCGTTGCACATCAATACTCGCAGGACGCAGCGGGGTCAATATCCGCCGTCGCCTCAGGTCGTTGGTAAGGTTAGCGAGTGAATTTCCGCACGGACGGGAAGACTATACAGGAGTTGTCCCAATGGGCGAGGTCGCATTTGTATTTCCGGTTGAAGAGCACAATAAACTGATCGCCGCCGTCTACCAGAAACGCGGCTACGACGCCGACGAGTCCGCCATCGCCGCCAAGTACTGCGGCATGGCTACCTGGCACGGCATCAAGACCCACGGCGGTCTGAAGTCCCTGCACCTGGACGAGGTCATCGGCTCCAAGGTCGGCGGCGCCGTCCCCAAGGCCAAGATCAAGGTCCTCCCGAGCCGCTTCCCGGCCGTCGAGAAGTGGGACGCCCAGAAGAAACTCGGCCAGCCCGTCGCCGATGCCGCCATGACCCGCTGCTGCGAACTGGCCGACAAGTACGGCGTGGGCATGGTCGCCGTCGATAACGCCTTCCACTACCTCTGGGGCGGCGGCTACGTGATGGAAGCCGCCAAGAAGGGCTACATCGCCTACACCAACTGCACCGCCGGCCTGGCCGAAGTCGTCCCCTTCATGGGCAAGAAGGCCACCATCGGCACCAACCCGCACTCCTGGGGCCTGCCGACCACCTCCGCCATCGGGTACCCGATCGTGATCGACTGGGCAACCAGCGCCGTGGCGATGGGCCGCGTCCAGCAGCTCGCCCGCGAAGGCAAGCAGCTCCCCCCCAACTCCGCGGTCGACAAGGACGGTAACCCCACCACCGACCCGAAGTCCGTCGCCGCCCTGCTGCCCTTCGGCGCGCACAAGGGCTACGGCCTGGGCCTTCTCATCGAAATGTACGGCGCCTACATCGGCGGGAACCTGCCCAGCCTCCGCGGCAAGCCCCAGGAAGGCGGCCCGCACAAGCGGACCATGTCGTTCTTCTTCCAGGCCATTCACCCCGAGGCCCTCGGCGTGGGCACCTTCAAGGACCGCGCCGAAATGGAAAAGAACGTCGCCAACGTCCTCAAGGACATCCTCTGCGCCGGCAACGAAAAGTGCATGCTGCCCGGCCAGGTCGAAGCCGAGGCCGCGAAAAAGAGCGCCAAGTTCGGCGGCCTGCTCTTCACCGAAAACGAGATCAAGGAATTCAAACGCGAGTTCGAAGAGGCCGGCATCCACTGGGATGCGAGTGGCCTGAAGAAAGTGGAACTCTAGAAAACGTAGGGCGTGCACCGCGCGCCATCCGCTGAACATAAAGCGGTTGACACTGGATATTGAAACGGAGGAACGCAGCACAATGGCAACAATCAAGGTCAAGGAAGCCGGTTCCACGAAGTATGACCTGGTCACCCTCGGCGAATGCATGATCCGCCTGAGCCCGCTGGCTCGCGGCCGGATCGAGTACGCCCAGGAAATGGATGTCTGGGTCGGTGGCGGCGAGTACAACGTCTCGTACGCCTGCGCCCGCCTGGGCATGAAGACCGCCTGGATCAGCCGCAACGTCGACAACCCGCTGGGCCGGTTGATCATGAACCACGCCCGCGCCGTCGGCGTCGACGTCAGCCACGTCAAGACCGTCAAGTATGACGGCGTCGGCAAGAAGGACCGCGTCGGCCTGAACTTCACCGAGGTCGGCATCGGGCCCCGCGCCAGCGTGACCATGTACGACCGCGGCCATTCCGCCTGCTCGCACATGCAGCCCGAAGACATCGACTACGCGAAGGTCTTCGAGAAGGAAGGCGCCCGCTGGCTGCACACCGGCGGCATCTTCACCGCCCTGAGCCCCAACTGCGCGGAAACCTGCAAGAAGGCCCTCGAAGCCGCCCACAAAAACGGCGCCATCACCAGCTACGACCTGAACTTCCGCTCCAAGATCTGGTCCAGCGAGGAGGCCATCAAGGCCACCAAGCAGCTCCTGCCCTTCATCGACATCCTCATCGGCAACGAAGAGGACTTCCAGAAAGTGCTGGGTTATAAGGTCGAAGGCACCGACGAGAACCTCACCAAACTGCCCGTCGAGCAGTACAAGAAGATGGTCCAGCGCGTCGTCGCGGACAACCCCAACATCGCAGGCGTCGGCACGACCCTCCGCGAGGTGCTCTCCGGCCTGATCAACAACTGGTCGGCCATCCTGTACTACGACGGCAAGTTCGTCGAGAGCCGCAAGTATGAGAAGCTCGAGATCGAAGACCGCGTAGGCGGCGGCGACGGCTTCGCCACCGGCCTGGTCTACGGCTTCCTCAACAACCTCGGCGCCGACGGCGCGGTCAACTTCGGCGCCGCCCACGGCGCCCTCGCCCAGACCACCCGCGGCGATACCAGCATGCTGACGCTGGCGGAAGTCCTCGATGTCATGGGTGGCGCCGGCGCCCGCATCAAGCGCTAATTTGCAGCCGAGCCGGATTTCGGCCATCCTGAAGTCCGGACGCATCTGTACGGATCTATGAGAGAAGGCCGGGCGGAGTCGAAAGGCTCCACCCGGTTTCGTATTGTGGGATCCATGCTGCATGCTACCGAAGGCTGCATGGAGTCTTCACGAGCAGCGCGCCATGAGCCTTGGAAGGAAGCGTCACGGCAACAAATTGGCTGGGGCCCGCCGGGCGGCGCGCGCTGCCCTTTCCCCGGGTCGTCCGGCTCGCGGAGGACACTTGCCGTGGAATTGAATTCTGTCGTGGAACGCGATGAGGCGCACAGGAATACGAACCAGCTCGCCTTCTCGCACACCCTGACGACCTTCGCCGTCGCCACAGGTATGGTGGGCGTCTGCCTCACCGCCATTGGCGTGGTTCAGTTGGTCGAGCACAACGCCGGGCTGGAAACCCTTTGCGACGAATTGCTGGCCGGCGATGCCCTGCTCTTCCTGATCGGTGCAATCTGCAGTTTCGTCTCCGCAAGACTGCGCTTCACGGGCCCCTGGAAGCAATTCCAGCTCGCCGGGGATCTGCTCCTCATGGCGGCCCTGACGGTGATGGTCTTCAGTTGCGGCGTCCTCGTCGTCCATATGTAGTGCAGTCGCTTCCGCGCAGAAAAAAGCCGCCCGGCGAGGACCTCGCCGGGCGGCTCTGTTGCTCTTGGATCACGGTGGCCGCAGCCGTTGTCTTTACAGCTCGACTGCTGGCCGCCGTTAGATATTGCTCACCAGGTACCCGCCGTCGATCGGCAGCGTCACGCCCGTGATGAACGACCCGGCGGAATTGTTGACCAGCAGCAGGATCGCGCCCTGCAGCTCCTCCGCCTCGCCGAACCGCCCGAACGGCGTGTGGGCGATCACCGCCTGCCCGCGCGGGGTCAGCTTGCCGGTCTTCTCATCTTCGACCAGCAGAGCCTTGTTCTGCTCCGCCAGGAAGAAGCCCGGGCTGATCGCGTTCACGCGGATGCCGTAGGGGGCCAGCTCGCACGCCGCCTGCTTCGTCAGGTTCATCACCGCGGACTTGGCGGCACTGTACGCCCACACGCCCGACAGCGCCAGGTGCGCCGCCATCGACGCGATGTTCAGCACGCTGCCCTTGATCTTGTTCTCGATGCAGTACTTGGTGTACGCCTTCATCGGCACCATGCAGCCGATCACCAGGTTGAGCTTCAGCACGAACTCGAAGGTCTTCATGTCCACTTCTGTGAGAGGGCTCTTGCCGCGATTGCCGCCGGCCCCGTTGATCAGGATATCGACCGAGCCGAACTTGTCATGCGCAGTCTTGAAGCCCGCCAGCGCGCTCTCATCGCTCGAGCAGTCGATCGCCATCGCGACCGCCTGGGCCTTCGCGCCCAGCGTCTCCTTGATCAGCGTCACCGTCCGGTTGCCGATCTCTTCGGTCAAATCCCAGATCACGATGTTCGCCCCGGCCTTTGCCAGCGCCAGCGCCATCTTGCCGCCCAGCACGCCGCCGCCGCCGGTCACCACCGCCGTCTTGCCTTCGAGACCGAAAAGCCCTTCCAGGTAAGCATTCGCCATCGCGTCCATCTCCTCTTGTATTGGGGGTTACACCCGGTAATGTCACGCAGGACCGCAGGCGGTCCGAATCCGCAACAATGTAGCCAACTCCCCGATAAAGCGAAAGAGGCCGCGAGCCAATCGACCCGCGGCCCCTGGTTCGTGTCTTCCTTCACGAAGCCGGCCTATTTCTTCGCGAACGGCTTGACGTGCTTGCCCAGATGCTTGCACAGGAACTCGTCGTAGTCCGCCTCGTGTTTCTTGAGGTCTGTGTACAACCGGTCGCGGAACAGGTACGAGCCGTCCGGCTTCTTCGTCGTCAGGACCGAACCGAACGTCACGTGCAACACCTGCCGGGCATGGAAATCGTCCAGGTAGCTGACCAGCTGCTCGTCCGGCACGCTGCTGAGCTTCGGAACCTTGCTCAGTTCCGCGCTGACGTGATACGAAGCCTTGTCCGTCTCGTAGCGATCGATAGCGAACTGCATGATCTCCCGGAACAGGGCCGCGTCGCGCTTCGCAATCACGCGGATCGCCTCCAGGTAACTCGTCCCCGCCGTCTTGAGGTGTATCAGCCCCTGCGTGTACTTCGCCGCGATCGGGTAGATCAGGAACTTGTCCGAGCCGCTGTGGATGCTGATCTTGTACGGGCCCACGTGCCGCGCGATCGCCGCATGCTGGGCGAATTGCCGCTCGAACTCCACCAGGTCGCCCTGGTAATCCACACCCTTCTCGAACTTGCCGATGAACCGCGGCGCCAGGCTCGAGAACTTCACGCCCAGGCACTTCAGCTCGTTGGCAACGAAGAAGTGCTCCATCGGCGTGGTGGGCGAATCGGTCTCATCCACCGACATCTCAATCTCGTACTGGCCCTCGCCCTTGACCTTGTCCAGGTGCCGCGCCAGCTTCGCGGTATGAGCGATCGCCCGGGCATACTTGCACGCCGCCCGCAGCAGCTCCTCTTCCTTGATTTGCCACGCGCCGATGCCCTCGATCGCGAACGGCCCCGTCAAGTAATCCGTACGGCAGGAGTGGGAAGTCTTGCTCATCTCGACCCAGGGCAGTTTCTCGTACTTGGCGCGCAGCGTCACGATGTCGTCCTTGCCCGCCGCATTGTCGACGTGCTCGCCCGGGTCGATGGTGAACATCGTAAAGCCCGCCTTGGCGCACATGTCGATATCTTCGACCGTCTTCAAATGGTCGGCATCCGAGCCGAACCCGTCGCGCCAGCCCGCCTGGAACACGCCAAATCCCGCGTCGTCCATCACCTGCTGGGCGGTCCGCTGCGTCCGGGTCATCTCGCGGATCGACTGCTGCGCAACGAACGGCATCAGCCCCGTGCCCTCGACCGCCTTGATGTGCCCCGGCGTCCCCAGGCCCAGCCGATCGCCCATGCCCACGCTCGTCCGCAGCCCGATGATCGTCGGGGCGGTCCACGGCAGGACCTTCCGCAGCGCAGCCGCGTTGGCGCCGTCCAGTTGGCAGATCCGCAGGGTCATCTTCTTCTCATCGACGTCCACCGACCGGTCCTGCCCGGCGAACTGCCCCAGCACCGCGCTGCCAGCCGCCCCCAACACGATCAGCCGCTTGTCCAGCCCGTCCTTGGCCATCGCCAGGACAGCCCCGTCCACCGCAGACACGCTGCCGGCATAAACATCCAGCCCGCTCACTTTGCTCAAGGCCGTCCGCAGCATCCGGGCGTCGGCCACGCTGGGCTTGGCCGCCAGGCCGCTGGACTTCATCAGTTCCGCAAGTTTGGTCATTGGCATAGGTCAGTTCCCGATGTTTAACGTCGACTCGTACCGTAAGGTCCGGGCAAAGCGTCGAATCTACCCGCCCAGGGGACCAAGTCAATATCCGCCCCCGTTGACGATCCCCCTCGCCAGCTTAGTATAGGTTCGGTCCGTTTCCCGCATGAGGCAAATGCGCAGGAGGCGTGCGTGAACTGCCCCCCGGCGGCAACCGAGGGTGGTGTGGTCGTTACCGGGAGATCTGAATACCATGGCCCGTAAGCCCAACGTCATCGTCTGCTGGCCGAACGACTGGGTCCGCCCGATCATCTTCCCCGCGGCCCAGGTCGAGCGACTCAACGCCCTCGCCAACGTCACCTGGAACCCCTGCCAGCGCCAATACACCCCCGACGAACTCCGCGACGCCCTCGTCGGCGTCGAGATCTGCATCACAGGCTGGGGCACCCCCAAACTCGACGAGAACATCCTCGCCCGGGCCAACGCCCTGAAACTGGTCATGCACACCGCCGGCTCGATCGGCTCCATCGCCAGCGCCGCCCTCTACGACCGCGACATCCCCATCTCCAGCAGCAACGACGTCATGGCCCGCCAGGTCGCCGAGTTCAACGTCATGCTCACCCTCATGGGCCTCCGCCGCGCCAGGCAGTTCCTCGACCCCATGCACGCCCCGACGGGCGCCTATAGGTGGCATAACTACTACAAGAGCGGCCTCAAGGCCATCCCCATGTGCAAGGCCACGATCGGCATCATCGGCCTAGGCGCCATCGCCCGTTGGTACATCCAGTTCTTGAAGCCCATGGCCCCACGGATCCTGCTCTACAGCCGGCACACCAACCCCGACGAGGCCGCCCGCCTCGGCGTCGAATTGGCCGACCTCGACACCCTGCTCAAAACCAGCGACGTGGTCAACATCCTCTGCGGCATGACCCAGGAGACCTACCACCTGCTCGACGCCGACCGCCTCGCCAAAATGAAGGACGGCGCCGTCCTGGTCAACGTAGGCCGCGGCGCAATCATCGACGAAGCCGCCCTTGTCGCCGAACTCCAGACCGGCCGCATCGACGCCCTGCTCGACGTCTTCGAGGTCGAGCCCCTGCCCGAGGAAAACCCCCTCCGGCCGCTCTCCCACGCCACCCTCTTCCCCCACATCGCCGGCGCCGGCAACGAGGGCGACTACAGCCGCTTCGGCACCGACGAGATCGAACGCTACCTCACAGGCCAGCCCCTCCAGGGCCTCGTCACCCGCAGCCAATGGCAGAACATGACCCAAGCCTCCCTGGTCGACAAGATCTTCAAGGACAAAGGCGCCAAACCGGTCTAGCCCGCCAACCGCCTACTACCGATAATCCCCTTTGGCCCTGCCCTGCCGTCGGACTTTGCTTCGGCGGCGGGACAGGGCCCAGCGGTCTGCATCGGCCATCCTGCCCATCCGGTCAAGTTGCGGCCCGGCCTTTCCCGATAAAGGAAGTTAGGCCCGGAGTCGCGGCAATCCGCCCGCCGACCCCAATCGGTTCCCCAGGTCCCCGGTCGAGGGCAACAAGTCGGATGGATCAGACGCCCGACATCCTGTCCACCAGCGGACTCCTTGAGTCCAAGCCCCCGATCTGCGCGTGCATCTGCACCCACAACGGCCAGGCGACCCTCCGCGACTGCCTCGATTCCCTCGCAGGCCAGACCCTCGAACCCGACCGCTTCAGCATCCTCGTCGTCGACGACGGCTCCACCGACCAGACCGCCAACCTCGTCCGCCAGTGGCGAGACAATCATCCCGACATCACCTGCCGACTGGTCATCCGGACATCCAACGGCCTGTCCGCCGCCCGCAATACCGGGCTGCAACTATCGGACGCCCCCCTCGTCGCCTTCCTCGACGACGACGCCCTCGCCGGCCCGGGTTGGCTCCAGGAATTCCTGACAGCCTTCTGCGAATTCCCCCTCGCCGCCGCCGTAGGCGGCCCCGTCCAGGTCCGCTGGATGGCCGAAAAGCCCCGCTGGTGGCGCGACGAACTCGATGAGGTCTTCAACCATTTCGAGCCCTCGGACCAGCCCTGCACCCTCGCCTGGCCCGACCTGCCCATCGGCTGCAACTTCGCCGTCCGCCGCAGCATCGCCGTCGGTCTGGGCCGCTTCCGCACTGACCTGGGCCGCCAGAAGGGTCACCTGCTCGGCATGGAGGAGATCGAGCTGTTCCTGCGGATGCTCGCCACCGACTACCAGATCGCCTTCTGGCCCCACGCCCGCATCCAGCACCTGGCCCTGCCCCACCGCGTGACTCGCAAGTACGTCCTGGGCCGCGCCTGGATGCATGGCCGCAGCCTCGCCCGGCTCGCCTACGCCTACCCACAGATAGGCCGCACGATCCCCGGCGCAGTCCGCAGCCTCTTCCAGATGCTCCAGCTCGCCCCTCGCTACCACTTCCGCGTCACCCACTGGAAGTACTGGTTCTTCCGCCTGGGCTACCACTGGGAACGCCTGACCATGCCCCACGCAACCCCCGCCCCCCGCACAGGCCGGGTCGTCACCTTCGCCCGCCGCGCCCCCTCGCACGTCTAATATCACGCCTGCCTGTTGCACCTGCTTGCAACCAGCCCGGTCGCTGTTCTAAAATCAACCGCTATTCCCCGGCCGCCTTGTGGACCGCCAGGAACCAGGCTCAATCGCCGCAGTTGAATGGAGAGGGTCGTTATGTCCAACCAACCCGCAGGCCAGATCCCCCACGCCCCCGATGTCGCCGAACGCCAGACCGCCGATGATGGCTTCTCCGCCGGCTGGGGCTGCCAATACCTGCCCTCGGAGCGATACATCGTCGATTGCCACACCCACTGCTTCGGCACGAAGGACCGCTACGAGATCTTCCGCATGCTCGATGGCTTCTTCAGCCGGGCGATCGCCTTCCGCCTCGGCCGCATGGTCGCCCTCGACGGCTCACCCGAGAACCTCGAATCCTTCGCCGCCGTCGCCAACTTCGACCCCCGCTTCCGCTTCTGGCTCCGCGGCAACGACGACAAGCCCGACCTCGACTTCATCAAGCGAGGCATCGACGCAGGCGGCGTCGGCCTGAAGATCCTCAATATCCGCATGATCCGCCTGGCGGGCGACCCCAAGGCCTGGCTCAGCAAACCCTGGCAGGAAATCTTCGCCTTCCTCGAAAGCCGCAACCTCCCCGTCCTCTGGCACGTGACCCAGCGGCAGTCCGCCGCCCCCTACATGGGCGGCAACAAGAACTCCTACTGGGCCGAAGGCTGGCAAAACGGCGCCAAGTTCACCAACGAGGACCTGCTCCAGGTCTTCCTGGAGAACGTCAAACGCTTCCGCGGCATCCCCTTCATCGGGGCCCACCAGCTGCACATAGGCTGGGACCGGTTGGGCGCCCTCTTCACCGACCACCCCAACCTCAACACCGACACCAGCTGCGGCTGCGTCGTCCGCCCAACCGACCAGATGCCCGAGCCGGACCGCTGCCGCCTCAGCGAGTTCTTCCGCCAGTGGCACGACCGCATGCTCTTCGGCACCGACATCTGTCTCGAACCGGGCTGCATCGACGAGTACCTGCTGCAGCACCTGGTCAACCACATCCGCTTCGTACACCAACTCAGGCTGCCCGACACTGTGCTCCAAGAGGTTATGCACGCCAACGCCACCCGCCTGCTGAATCTCGACCCGCTCTCAGACATGCGGCGCGGTGCCCTGCGTCCGTAACACATTGGCCGGCAAACATTCACAATTGAAACACGCCAGGATCGCGACAGGATTCCCCCGCGCGACCCGCCCCCGCGCGCCGTCCCCCTGTGAAAATCTCGGAAAATCCCTCCCGCCTACCGCAGAAAACCGCCGCGCGCATCCCCTTGGCAGCGATGCCCTGCGGACAGCAATATCTCGTTTTAGACACACCCCTGTTTGAAACATAAGTACTAGGCAGCGTTTAGAGTTGTAAACGCTCTCCAGCGTCCGTATTATGTAAACGACGTGGGTAGCCAACGCCTGTTGGCTTCGGGGATGTAATGTCCTTCCTGCGTCTCACATGCTGCGGCACCCATCGACCGCGCCAGCATACAGGGTGCCGCAGATCTTTTTTATACCCCGACCGACAACCCTTTTCGCTACCGCAACACTTTATAGCCCATTGCCTTGTAGATAGGCCACGCTGTCGCACCTCGGCGCCGCATACAGCCAAACGTCCCGGCAACGAAACACGTCGGTTAAAAAATGCCGCACGCGCCGTCCCATGCCCTTGCTTCGTAGCACCGGCTTCCGCCGGCGTTTGTTCGAGTTCCGGCTTCAGCGGGTCCGTGGCTGTTGTTGAGTTGTGCTGTTTATCCGCGTTCATCTGTGTTTATCCGTGGTTGTCGTTGTGACCGCCATCCACCCCCACAAATAGCAACCATCCCTCCCCGCCCTGCCCCGTTGTCCCCCAGCCCTCTCTGCCGTACCATCCGCGAGTGTGCCGACTTACGCCCGTTCCCGAGGACGCCCCGTGCCCCAGGACAGCCTGCTCTATCGCCTGACGGTCCTGACTGCTGCCCACGCCGTGGTGGACGCCTACGCCAACATCCTCGGGCCATTGATGATCCTCTTCGCCGCCCGCGGAGTCGTCTCCGAGGACAATGCCAAGCTCCTGCCCATCATCATGGCCATCGCCGGCTCGCTCACCCAACCCCTGGTAGGCCTGCTGGCCGATCGCGGCATACCGCGCAGCGTCCTGCTGGCCGGCCCGGCCTTCGCCGCCGGCGGCGTCTGCCTGGCGATGCTGGCGGGCCATGCCTACCTGCTCGTGCCCCTGCTGATCGTCGGCGGGCTGGGCGTGGCGATCTTTCACCCCGAGGCCGCCGTCCTCTCCTCCCTCGGCATGGGGCGCCGCTCCGCCCTGGCGATGAGCATCTTCCTGTTCGGCGGGACGGTGGGCCTCTGGCTCGGCCCGACCGTCTGCGGCTACCTGCTGGACCAGACCTCGCTGGTCAACGCCGCAGCCCTGCTCGCCCTGCCCGGATTGGCCCTGGGACTGTTTCTCCGCTTCAGCACAATCAGCCGCGTCAGCGCGGTGCCCGACGAACACACCCCGCCGCCAGCCTGTCCATTCCCCGTCGAAACAACCGCTGCCCCGGACCGCCTCCGCATCAACTGGCCCCTGGCCTCCCTGACCGCCCAGGCGACCCTGCGAGCCTTCGCCGTCGGTGCCGTCGCCGTCGTCGTCCCCTGGTGGGGCAAGGAACACCACGCCACCCTTGTCCAGATCGGCAACCTCTCGGGCCTGTTCCTCTTCTCAGGCGGCATCGGCATGCTGCTGATGAGCTGGCTCTGCCCGCCCCGCCGCGAAGCCCTCCTGCTGACCGTGACATCCCTGCTGGCCATCATCCCCATCGCCCTGCTGGCCCGGGCCGACACGCTCGCCCAGGCGATCGTCTGCGTGCTCGCAGGCGGCCTGCTGACCAACGGCGTCAACGCCGTCATCGTCTCGACCGCCCAGAAAGTCGCCCCCTGCGGCGCCCGCACCGCCTCCGCCCTGACGATGGGATTCGCCTGGGGCCTGGGCGGTGGCGCCGGTCCCCTCCTGGTCTGGCTGGCCGGCAACAACACCACCGCCCTTCTCATCGCCGCCGCCGCCCTGCTGCCCGCCGGCATCCTCGCGGCAACCCTGCCCCGCATCGCCGCCCTCGAACCGTCCAGCCCGCCCTGCCCCGTCAAGGCATGAGCCCGCCAGACCGGGACACCGCGCCCCATTCGGGGTATCATCCCAGGATGCCACCGCCAGGCGTCGTGTGCTTGAGGGTGCTTTCACGAACAGGAGACGTGCAATGCCCGACCGCGTGATCGATCTTCGCAGCGATACCGTGACCAAGCCCTCCCCCGCCATGCGCCAGGCCATCGCCACCGCCGAGGTGGGCGACGACGTCCTCGGCGACGACCCCACCGTCGCCGCCCTCGAAACACGCGTCGCCGACCTGCTCGGCAAGGAAGCCGCCGTCTATGCGCCCTCCGGCACCATGACCAACCAGACGGCCATCCGCGCCCACACCCAGCACGGCGAAGAGATCGTGATGGACCCCGACAGCCACGTCTACTTCTACGAGTGCGCAGCCCCCGCCGCCCTCAGCGGCTGCAGCTCCCGCTTCGTCCAGGACAGCCACCGCGGCATCTTCACCGCCGACCAGGTGAAGGCCGTCCTCCGGCCTCGCAACATCCATGCCCCGCGCCAGAGCCTCATCGTCATCGAGAACACCCACAACCGCGGCGGCGGCAGCATCTGGCCCGTCGAGAACCTCGCCGCGATTCGCCAGCTCGCCGACGAAAACAACATGCGCAGGCACATGGACGGCGCCCGGCTGATGAACGCCTGCGTCGCCTCCGGCCGCAAGCCCACCGACTACACGCAATACTTCGACTCGATCTCGATCTGTCTTTCCAAGGGCCTGGGCGCCCCCGTCGGGTCCGTCGTCGCCGGCTCCGCCGAATTCATCGCCAAGGTCCGCTTCTTCCGCAAGCAGTTCGGCGGCGGGATGCGCCAGGCCGGCCTGCTCGCCGCCGCGGGGATCTACGCCCTCGATCACAACATCGACCGCCTCGCCGAGGACCACGCCAACGCCAGGATCCTCGCCCAGGGCCTGGCCAAACTGCCCGGCATCACCCTCAACCCCGCTGACGTCGAGACCAACATCGTGATCTTCGAGATCGCCCCGCACCTCGGCACCGGCGCCACCTTCGCCGCCCGGCTGAAAGAGGCCGGCGTCTGGATGATGGCCAACGCCCCCCAAAAGGTCCGCGCCGTCACCCACCTCGACGTCTCCCGCGACCAGATCGAAGACGCCCTCGTACGCATTCAGAAGATCATCGGCGGCACAACACCAGGAGTCCTGGCGTAGAGGGATAAATGGCCACCAAGCCCCCTGCCCCCGACAACGCCCCAGACTGGGACCTGACCATCAGCGAGGCCATCGACCTCCAGAAGCGCCTCGCAGGCCAGGTCCGGGTTGAGCCGCTGCCGAGGGATGCCCGCCTCATCGCCGGCGCCGACGTCTCGATCCTCAAGGCCCGGAACCAGCTGATCGCCGGCGTGGTCCTCTGGGACCTTCACGACCGCAAAGTGGTCGAACAAACCGCCATCCGCGCCGAAGCGAAATTCCCCTACGTCCCCGGCCTGCTGAGCTTCCGCGAAGCCCCCGCCGTACTCGAAGCCTTCTCTCAACTCCGCCACACCCCCGACGTCGCCATGTTCGACGGCCAAGGCATCGCCCACCCACGCCGCTTCGGCCTGGCCTGCCACCTGGGCGTCCTGCTGAACCTGCCCAGCATAGGCTGCGCCAAAAGCCGTCTGATTGGCACCTGCGTCGAACCCCCAACCGAACGTGGCAGTTGGACCGACCTGGTCCATGGCGACGAAGCCATCGGCGCCGTCCTGCGCACCCGCGACAACGTCAGCCCCCTCTACATCTCGATAGGCCACCGCGCAACCCTGCAAGACGCGATCGACCTGGTCTTGACCTGTGCAACCCGCTACCGCCAGCCCGAACCCACCCGCCTCGCCCACCAACTCGTCACCGCGGAAAAGACCCGCCTCCGCTGAACCCGGACCGCCATGGCCGTTGTCGTTGTTCCTGGCAACTGACCCCAACCGTCCTACTTCTTCCCCTTCCCCCCCGGCAGCAAGCCCCCGCCCGCCTCGCCCTCGCTCTTCGGCGGAGCGATCTCCGTCACGAACCCCTCGACATTGCAGTCGCTCTTGGGCACCACCACCAGCGAGTACGGGCTGCACGGATGCGGGAATCCCATCTCCCCGGCCTGCGGATAGACCTTGGTAATCCCCACCCGCACCAGCCGGTCCTGCCGCCAGACCCGGTCGATCTGCACGTCGTACGCCTCGCTGTAGACCTGCCCCGTCGTCACGAACAGCACCATCTGGTTGCTGAAGTCCACCGGCACATCGCCCACCGGCACGAACGCCATATGCGCCGGGTCGCGCACCACCAGCCGCAACTCCTCCTTCGCGCCGCAGTACTTGCCGCCCTTCTGGTACAGGACGGAATACTCTTCGATCGCCGGCGGCGCCTCGCCCCGGAACAGACTCATCCCCTGGTTGTCCGAACAACCCGTGACCAGCCCGACCGTCGCCAGCGCCAAACCCGCCGCCAGCCATCCTGTTTGTCCAATCCGTGTACGCATATACGAACCTTCCTGACCGTTTACTCACCACAGGGCCTGCACTTCCCCGGCCGAACTCTGCCCAGCGGCCCCGGCGCCCTTGGCCACCGGACCGCGAGCCTCTACAATACCGGCCGGATGGGTTGCGAACAAATGGCCAATTCGCCGTACCCGACATTTTCCCTGGGGCGCTCGATGCGAACCGGATTACTCAGTGCGACCTTGATGCTCGGCACCTTGCTGGCCGGCTGCGCGCAGCGGGACTACCGCCAGCAGCTCCAAAGCGAGGACCCGATCCGCCGCATCGACGGCGCGATCGCCGCCAGCCGCGCTAACGACCCCGCCGCCGCCCCCCTGCTCGTCGACCGCCTCCAGGACGATGACCAGGCCGTCCGCATGTACGCGATCATCGCCCTCAAACACATCGAGGGCACTGACCTCGGCTACAAGTACTGGGCCAACGACGTGAACCGCGCCCGCATGGCCCAGCAGTGGCGCACCTACCTCAAGGACAAGCACCAGAACCACCACCCCATCGCCGACAGCCAGACCGCGCCGCGCCCCTCCGACAGACCCGAACTGGCCCCTTCCAGCCAGCCGTATAGTTCAGGAGGCGTAAGGTGAATAACCCAGCCAATCCCCGCCCCGTCCGGCCCTGTGTCCGGCTCGTCATGCCGACCATCCCGCGCTACCTCGCTGTCGTGCGCGCCGCCGTCGGATGCATGGCCGGCCAGGAAGGCTTCGCCGCCGAAACCATCGACAAACTCGTATTGGCGACCGACGAGGCCCTCGCCAACGTCATCAAGCACGGCTACCAGGCCGCCCCCGACGGCGAGATCCAGATGATCCTGCGGCCCCTCAGCGCCGCAGGCCGGCCCGGCCTCGATATCGTCATCCTCGATCGCGGCAAGAGTGTCGACCCCGTCGCCATCCACAGCCGCGCTCTAGAGGACGTACGCCCCGGCGGCCTGGGCGTGCACATTATTCGCTCGGTTATGGACCGGGTGCAGTACCGCCAACGCTCCGGCGGCGGCATGCTGCTGCGAATGGTCAAATATGCCCCCGCCGCCGCGGCAAACGCAAGCCTCGCGCCTGGCGTCCCGGCCGCAGCGAAGTAAGACGGACGCAATGAAGTTTCTGACGGAATCGCAGCAGACTGATGAATAGATCGGATGGTAACAATGGCACGTAAGGAACTACCCCAGGCGGTCCGCGACATTCGCTACACCAACAGCGGCGCCGTCATCAAACTCGCAGGCGAGGTCGACATGAGCCAAAGCCCCAGCGTCCACCAGACGCTGGTGGAGGTGCTCGAAAATCGCCCCGCCCGCCTGATCATCGACATGGCCGAGGTCAGCTACATGGACTCCAGCGGCGTCGGCATCCTCGTCGATGCCCTGCGGCGCGTCCGCGTCAGCGGCGCCAAACTCGCCCTCGTCGCCGTCGTCCCACGCGTGCTCAGCGTCCTGCAGATCACCAAACTCGACCAGTTCTTCGAGATATACTCCTCGATGGAAGAGGCCCTGAAGACCAAATGAACGACGCCCGCCCCAACCCGCTCTCGAACCACCTGAGCCCGCGCAGGCCCCTGGAAGCCCTCGGCCGGGCCACCTGGCAACTCGCCCGCGGCTCGGCGGACTTCTTCAAATTCCTCGGGGGCCTGAGCTATCTCTTCGCCCAGACAACCCGCTGGATCGTCCGGGGCATCTTCCAGCCCAACACGCGCCTCCGCGGCAGTGCCGTCGCCGTCCAGATGGTCCGCGTTGGTGTCCGCAGCGTCCCGATCATCCTGCTGGTCCAGATCTTCATCGGGATCATCCTGGCCCTGCAGCTGGCCCCCACGCTCCGCGAGTATGGCCAGATCGAACGCATCGCCGACGTCGTCGGCATCGCCGTCTTCCGCGAACTGGGCCCCCTGATCACCGCGATCGTGCTCTCCGGTTTCGCCGGCGCCAGCATTGCCGCCGAACTCGGCTCGATGGTCGAATCCGAGGAAATCAAGGCCCTGCGCGCCATGGCCCTCAACCCGATCCACTTCCTGGTCGTACCCCGCGTCCTGGCCACCGTCCTGATGCTGACCGGCTTGGCGGTGATCGCCGATGTCGTCGGCGCCCTCGGTGGCCTGCTGACCGCCACCACGATCCTGGGCCTGCCCGCCGGGACCTACATCGAGTACACGCGCGAGGCCCTGAAGATGCAGGACTTCCTGACCGGCCTGATCAAGGCCGGCGTCTTCGGCGTACTGATCAGCCTGATCGCTTGCTGGGAAGGCCTGAACGTCTCAGGCGGCGCCGAAGGCGTGGGCCGCGCAACCACCCAGACCGTCGTCAAGAGCATCGTCGCCCTGATCGCCACCGACTGCCTGTTCACCGCGGTCTTCTACGCGTTCAACTTGTAGCGGCTTATGTATCGAAGAGATGCGTTTCAGAGTCCGGGCTTAAAAGCCCATGCCGTGGTTGCCGTTGTCCTGGCCGCGGCCTCTGCCGTCTACTAAGGGTCTGTGCCAGAACAACACCGCAGTTGTTGTGGCCGTTCGTCCCGGAGGGACGGTATGAATTTAGCCCAGGACTCTTTGGAGAAGGTCCTGGGACCCGGCAGCCTAAGAACTTATGTTCTTTCTTCTCTTGTTGTTTAGTCCCGCCAGGGACGGTTGAAATGCTCGGAGGCGGAGTGATTGTTGCACGAACCCTAACGGACGACTGAACCGCCGAGGCGGATAAATGCCAGCACAATCAGACAAACAACCCGACGCCCCCGACATCATCCTCTCCCTGCGCGAGGTCACCAAGGCCTTCACCTCGCCCGCCGGCCAGCAGGTCCGCGTCCTCGACGGCGTCACCTTCGACATCTGCCGCGGCGAATGCCTGGTCATCATGGGCGGCTCAGGCTGCGGCAAGTCCACCCTGCTCAACTGCCTGATAGGCGAGCTGCGGACCAATTCAGGCCAGATCTTCTGCAAGACCCGCGACGCCGACGAGCCCCTCGAAATCACCCAACTGGACGAGCAGGCCCTCGACCGCATCCGCCGCAAGTTCGGCATCCTCTTCCAGAACGGCGCCCTGCTGAACTCCCTGACCGTCGAGCAGAACGTCGCCCTGCCCCTGCGCGAGCACACCAAACTCGACGACTCCATCGTCGATATCGTCTGCACCCTCAAACTCGAGCAGGTCCGCATGCTCTCGCACCGCGACAAGATGCCGGCCCAACTCTCCGGCGGCCAGAAGAAACGCGCCGGCCTCGCCCGCGCACTCGCCCTCGACCCCGAGATCCTCTACTACGACGAACCCAGCGCCGGCCTCGACCCCGTCACCAGCGCCACCATCGACGAACTGATCATCGACCTGACCCGCAAACTCAACGTCACTAGCGTCGTGGTCACCCACGAGATGGACTCCGCCTTCCGCATCGCCGACCGCATGGTCATGCTTGACAAGGGCCGCGTCCTGCGCATCGGCCCGCGCAGCGAGTTCGAACGCATCCGCGCCACCCCGGCCAGCCAGCTGACCAGCCGCGATGATCGGCTGATCAACCAGTTCCTCAACGGCCTGCCCACCGGCCCGCTCACCGACACCGAAGGCATAAGCGAGTTCGAGCAGATCATCGTCACAGGGCAGGGTTGGCCAGAATGAACCAGCACCCAAACCAGATGCCCGTCACAGCCCCACCGGCACGCAGCGCAGGCCCCACCCCCCATTTAGCCGGCTCGCTTGCGAGCCGCGTGTTGTTGCCGTTGTCCCGCCGTGGCCGTTCGTCCCGGAGGGACGGTATGAATGTAGCCCAGGACTCTTTGGAAAAGGTCCTGGGACCCGAGCAGCCCAGGACCTTACGGTCTTCCTTCTGTTGTTGCTTAGTCCCGGAGCGACGACTGAAATGCTCGGCGGCGGACCTATTGTTGCACGGACCCTTTGTTCGTAGTCCAGGCTTCAGCCTGCGCCGTATCTTTTCTTCGTCGTCCCCGCCCCCATCCTCAAATGCCGTTGACCTTTACCCCAACCCGCCCCTCGCGGAGGATGATCTAACCCATGCGACGTGAACCCAATTTCCTGATGCTCGGCGCAACGGTCGCCATCATCACGCTCCTGTTCTTCGGCGTGCTGCTGTTCCTGGCCGGCGCCGGCAAGTGGGGCAGCTCTTACCAGAAGGTCAGCATCAAGTTCTCCCACGAGATGCCCCTGCCCAAACTCACCAGCGGTAGCGAGGTCTCCTGCGGCGGCATGCACGTCGGCAAGATCAAGTCTGTCGATCTCAAGGCCCTGCCCTCGGCCAACGGCCAGGGGCAGGACCTCTACATCGTCGTCGAGGCCCTTGTCGATCAGCAGGTCGGCCTGCGCAGCGACTGCAAGATCCGCGCCGAAGGCCCCCCCTTAGGCGGCGCCGGCATCCTCGTCGTCGTCCACCGCGGCCTCTCCGCGCAGCCCCTCGCCGATGGCGCCACCGTCACCGGCCTCGCCCCCGCCGGCCTCAATGCCGTGGTAGGCCAGATCGGCGATCAGCTCGCAGGCGAACTCGACGACCGGAACCCCGAAGGCCTGCTGCACATGATCAAGGGCCAGCTCGACGCCTCCCGGTCCGCCAGCCTGATGTTCAAGATCAACGCCATCGCCAGCGACCTGGTCGTCACCTCGGGCCAGATCAAGCACCACCTCGATGCGACCCAGCAGGGAGCCCTTCTCGCCCAGCTCGACGCCACCCTCTCGGACATCAAGACGATCACCGGCGCCCTGCGCACCGAATCGAACACCCAGAACCCCGACGCCATGCTCGCCAGGCTCCACAACATCCTCGCCGCCCTGGGCTCCGCTTCCTCCTCCGCCGCCGGCATGCTCCAGGAGAACCGCCCAGCCGTCGCCTCCACCCTGACCAACGTCCAGGCCGCCACAGCCCTGATCCGGGACGGCCTCCTACCCTCGATCCTGGTCCAGCTCGACGCCGGCGCCGCCGGCTCCCTGATGTCCAGAATCATCTCCGCCGCCGACAAGACCAACGACTCCCTCGACAACATCCAGCAGATGAGCACCAGCGCCAAACACCTCCTCACCGTCAACGAGGAATCGATCGAGGCCACCATCGGCAACCTCCGCGAGACCAGCGACCACCTCCGCGCCGCCAGCCGCGAGATCCGCCGCAACCCCTGGAAGCTGCTCTACCAGCCAACCAGGAACGACGTCAAACAGGCCGCCGTCGCCGAGGCCGCCCGCTCCTTCTCCGACGCCGCCGGCAAACTCGACGCCGCCTTCGCCCGCCTCGAGGCCTACGCCAAAACGGCCAACCCCGCCCTCTCCGCCGACGATCCCCAGCTCAAGGCCATGCAGGACCACCTCGCTGTTGCCCTCAAAAACCTGACCGAGTCGGAAAAGAAATTCTGGGAGACCTTCTCTCACTAATGCTCCGTCACAAGCGCGTCAGGCCTCTCGCGGACCGCCCCCGCCCACACAGCCCATCCAGCCCAGCTTCACGCTGCGCTCGCCTGGCCCAGACCTGTTTGGTGGCGCCGTTGGTGGCACCCACCAAGTGTCCGAATTACTACTGCCAGGTCCGCCCAGCGTTGGCCCGCAGTCGGCCCAACACCGCCCGCTGGCCGTCAAATGGCGCTGGAAGTGGCGCTTTCGCTACCAGATCTCGCTGTCGTCGTAAGTAAAACCACTGGAAAATCCAGAAATCTTGTCGCCCCATGATTTCCGTGCTTCTATCCCGCACATTTGACCGAAATAACCACCATTCCCGAGCGTAAATTAATGGCCATCATTAGGTTAATCGTGAGAAACGGCCACGCCTTGCCGAACGCCTGCTTCCAGGAAATTCTTCGCAACGCCCGCGTAATCGCCCCCCCCATCGCTGCCCAATCTTGATTCCCTGGATCTAAGTCCTATAGATAGTCTAATAGGAACCACGCAAAGTGGGTCGCTCACGTCCCATATACAACATCTAGAAGCACAGCCCCTAGGTTAGGTAGCCTGTTCAAGTTTCCTTCGCGCCACGGTCGATATCAAGGGTGGCAACACTGGGAATCACCAGTAGCAACCGCTTGACCGACTGTTTGCCGTCGGAGACTAGATCGCGGAAGCGCAGGAGTAATACCGTTATGACGCAGATCAACAGGATCTATGGGAACAACGGGCTCAACATGGTGCGGCCGGACCAACGCGTAAACAGCAGTGACGCCAAACCCGCCGGAGCCAAGCCTCAGGACCAGGTCGAATTCTCCCCGGCCGCCGAGCAGCTCAGCCGCATGCAGCAGCCCGAGATGCGAATGGACAAGGTCGAAAAGGCCCGCCAGGCAATCGCCGACGGCACGTACGAAACCCCCGACAAGATCGCGGTCGCCGTCGACCGACTCCTCAAGGACCTCAACGCCGAAATCGATCGCTGACCGATCGAGTAGAGAATTACCCAGGCCCGTCACTACTGTGGCGGGCCTTTTTATTGCGCCGCTGAAAGATATCCCCGGCCTTTCCCTAAAACCGTAATGCGTCATCCAGTCATATGTTGCAGTGAAGCCCAGGCGTGTCCAATTCGCCGGCCCGACGCGAGCCGTACAGTAGGATGACCATTCGGATCTATCCTGTCTGGTTCAGGCCATCATCCTGCCATGATTTTTGCACTCACACCCTGCATTGCGACCGGTTTGCCCATAGAATATCCAGCCATCGAGTACGACAGCACTTATCGGCAAGTCATAGCAGGGAGAAACCAACCGATGCCGATAGAGTTTCACTGCAAAAGCTGCAGCAGCCGGATCGAAGTCGACGACGAACACGCCGGCGGCAAGGCGATCTGCCCGTTCTGCCAGACGATCAACAGCGTCCCCAAAGGCTCCGAGCCGCCGATAACGGCCCGCCCCGCGGAACACACGCCCGACGTGCCCGTCAGCAATCCCCCTAAACGCGGAAAATCGACTCCCTCATTCGAATCGGAGCCCGGTATTTTCGATGCAGGCCGGGCCGGCCTGCCCACGCCGCCGCCGGCGACCCTGCGGCGGACCCGCCTCGGCATGCTCGGCCTGGCCGGGGCAATCCTCTCGATCGTGCTGATGGTTGTGCCGGTCGTCCTGGGGTTCCGTCACCTGCCCGCCCCGCTCAAGCAGCAATTCTGGCAGATGCAGGACATGACCCCTCAGCAGCGTCAGGAATTCCAGAAACAGGCGACCGAAGAACTCGTGAAGATCGCCCAGGATCGCCCCTTGCTGGGCGGCCTCCCCTCGCTGGGCCTGCTGCTCTGGATCGTCAGTCTCGCAATGAACATCAGCATGATCTTTTCGACCGGCATGCACCGCCGAACGTCCGCCTGGGCGGGGCTGGGGATCAACACAATTGTGTTGTTTGCCTGTCTGTGCTCCGGTATGATTCAGCGTTTGGCAGGGAGTTGACGAAATACTTGGTGAGGGAAGAATTGCCTTAGTAGAGGAAGTTCCAGAAAAAACAGTTGTGCCGTACCAACCGGGTCCTGGCGGCCCGGATTTTTCTTTCAGGATGCAGAGGCTCCCCTTCCGGGGAGAGTCTATAAATGTCTGTCTGTGCGTGGGATAACTGCTTCCGTACGACGAAGGAAGTTCACGGGGCGGAACTGAAACGTTACCTTCGTCTGGTGACGATCGCGTGGGGATTCGGGGCGATGTTCTTCGGGGCCACCGGTGGTACGGCCCTGCCGGAACTCTCCAAGCAGCTAGGCGCGCCGCAGTGGTTTTTCGGCCTGTTAGGCGCTGCTCCATTCCTGGGACTGGTGCCCCAATTGCCGGTCAGTTGGCTAATCGAGCGGACCGGCAAGCGCAAATGGCTGTTCATTACGACCTGTACATCGCATCGGCTGCTGTTCCTGCTGATCGCGCTGATCCCCTTTGTCGTCCCGGCTGACTGGCAGACCGTCCGCCTCGGAGCCCTGATCACCACACTGATCGGTTCCTGGATCCTGGGCGGCGTTGCCGGCCCGACCTGGAACGGCTGGATGGGCGACATGATCCCGCCGCGCATCCGCGGCCGATACTGGGCCTTCCGCCGCCGGGTGGGTCTGATAACCACGATGGGTGCCGCCCTGATCGCAGGCCGGTTCATCGACTACGCCGACAGCACCCAGCTGGGCACACAAGGCGGCATCGCGGTGGTCTTCGCAGTCGCCGCGATATTCGGGTCCATCGATGTGTTGCTGTTCATGTTCATCCCCGAGATCCCCAAGAAGATCTCGAAAGTCAGGATGTCCTGGAGCCAGTTGATCCGCGAACCCTTGAAGGATCGCGCGTTCCGCCAGCTGATGACCTACTGGTTCCTGCTGAACTTCGCAAACGCCGGCCTGATCGGCACTTTCTTCCAACGCAACCTCCGCGAGATCGTCGAGATGAAGAACTCGTGGGTGAACTTCGTGCTGGTGGTCTCGCCGTGCATCGGCTGGTACATAGCCGTCAAATGGTGGGGTCGCGCCCGCGACCGCTGGGGCAACAAGCCCATCCTCGTGATCGCCAGCGCCGCCGTGGTGGTCAACCCTCTCATCTGGTGCTTCATCCGCCCGGAATGGTCGTGGATCGGCCTGCTGATCCCGATCTACGGCGGGTTCGTCTGGGCAGGCATCGACATGGCCCTGTGCAACGCGATGCTCGGCATCTCAGGCGGCGGCAAAGTCAGTAGCTACCCGGCTTTGGCAGCGATCATCAGCGGCCTGGGCGGCATCCTGGGCCCCTTGGCCGCCGGCGTGCTGGGCCAGTCGCTCACCGGCTGGCACATTCAGATCGGCTCGCTCATCTTCAGCAGCTATCACCTGCTGTTCGTGATCGGCGCATCGCTGCAGGCGCTGACCGTACCGCTGGCGCTGCGGATCGAGGAGCCCGAGGCCCATTCGACCCGCGAGGTCCTGCGAGTGCTCTACGGCAACGCTACCGCCATGTCGCGGATCCTGACGTACGTGCCGCGTCGCGTGGCGAGCCTGCCGCTGGTCATCATCGGTCGGCCTCGGGCGGCAAACAGCACTGGCCCGATCGATGTTCCCGAAACTGATTTGCTCAACGCCGCGGCCGTTGCCCTGGCCGCCGGCCCTGGCGGCAACGGACGCCACGTCCACTGGCATCACAGCAATAGCCAGGCCTACGCCGCCCAGCCGAACCGCGGCATCTACAGCAGCGTACATCCCGGCAGCTACAACGATTACATCCAGCAGTTGATCGACATGGCAGGCAGGGAACTGGCCGAGCACGCCCGCAAGCAGGAAGCAACTGTCGGCAAGGGCACCTAGCAGGCATTTATGACTGTTGCGTTGTGGCAGAACCTCTCTCGCGAGACCGACCGCGTCAGCGGACCGGAGCTGCGCCGGTACATGCGGATGGTCGTGATCGCCGTCGCGGCGGCGGAGCTGGACGTGCTGCGCGATGACATCGCCGGCGTTGGGGCTGGCAAACTCGACCCGAGCGTCTGAGTAGGGCTGGATGCCACTTCGGGGTCCTCCGTTTGTGTTCGTAGTGGTGCCTTTCCACATAGAAGTAGGCGCTGCGCGCCCATAGCTGGGGCCATTCGGACACCGGGTGGGTGCCACCAACGGCGCCACCAAACGGGTCTGGGCCACGCAAGCGCGGCGTGAAGCTGGGCGGGATGGGCGAGCTGGGCTGGTGCGATTGCCCCGGCTGACGCGGACGTTCCCGTGGGCGAAAGCATGACTCTCCTGGACGAGAGCCGGATGCGGGAAATCCGCACGGCCGGTTCGATGAGCGGGCGATGGAAACGGAGTCATGGTGAGGACACTGAGGCCCCGACAACCGAACGGGCCGGTCAACACGCTATGCCTCGCCTTCGGCCACCGCGCCACCGCTCGACTCTACCCTCTGGCGGATGCCAGAACCGCCCTGGCTGTCAAGAAATTCTTCCTGACACCTTTTCTTTTATTTTCCCGGTGTTGTTTTCATACATCATCCACCATCGATACGTAGCGTTTCCTCCGCCCTCGCTGCGATGGCCCCACATACGCTGCCAAG